>SYEK01000016.1 GCA_005800815.1 Actinomycetota bacterium | reverse complement strand
TCCGGGAAGATCTACGGCGTAAACGGTGAAGGTATCGATGAGTCCTGGAATCAGGCTCTTCCATATGGTGCCCGCAGATCCCAAGCCGTGAATGAGCACCAATGCAGGTTTGGCGGTCTCACCTTGATAGATGGTTGCACCCATCGGCATCTTAGTACCTAAATCTCTCAGTCTCTTCTGGATGGGCCTTGCATACTACCCGCCAGATTTCATCGGCCTCAACACCTGAATCCAGGGCCTCGTTAACTGTCCTACTACCAAGCTCAGAGAGGGCGATATCGATGGGAAAGTGTGAGCCCTCACCAAATGAGAGCCTCAGGCGCTCGCGTAGATCAGAGATTCGCACGGGAGATAAGCAGCTCTGCCTGTAGCCGAGAGTCATCTGGAGTCAGGGGATTGAGCACCTGCCCCACCAGCCAGCGAAGGGCGAGATCGGCCAGGATCTGGCTGCCTGTCACCACTGCCAGGGCATCATTGAACTGGGCCCAGAGCCGATGCGCACTGGCTGAAAGGCCCACGGTCAAGGGGGCGGGATCATGGGCGCGCATATGGGCAAGGGCTCTATCAGAGGAGATGGCGATAGAGAGATGTTCCAGGGCATCGATTGAATCATGGGCGCTCTGGGCGATTGTGATCAGACGAGCACACTCAGACTCGCACAGCGCTGCGATAACACTCTCTTTATCGCGAAAATGGTTATATAAAGTCGCTCGCGAGACCTGGGATGTATCGGCGATTTCTATCATAGACATTTTTGCAAGGCCAACTGTTGCAATGAGATCTTTTGCTCCGGCTAGAACTGCACTCTGTGTGCGGCGGTGAGTGTTTGCTTGTGGTGCGTACTTATTAAGCGGCATCGACGACGGTAAGTGTTACACCCTCATGGCTTGCTAATTCGATGGAGACATCGCTAAAGAGCGCTGATGGTGACAGGGCAAGGGCAAGGCAGATGGCATTGAGGAGCTCAGAGGATGCCTCTTTATGTCCGCGCTCAACCTCAGAGAGATAGCCAAGGGAGACACGGGCAGCGCGTGCAACATCGCGCAGGGTGCGTCCCTGGGATGTACGGGCGGTGCGAAGGCTGCGTCCAACTGCCTGACGTACTAGAACCATGCTCTCCCCCTACCTACGATGAACTCCTAAGGATACGCGCAAATGCTGCAATCGCGCTGGCTGTAGCGGCGTTTCGCACAGAATCACGCTCACCTGAGAGCGAGAGTTGGATCGAATGAGTTACCGGCCCCTCAATGGCTAACCAGATGGAGCCCACATCATGGTCATTGACTGGATTGGGTCCTGCGACCCCGGTCGTAGAGATGGCCCAGGTTGTGCCAAAGGATGAGATCGCCCCCTTGGCCATGGCAACGGCGCACTCCTGGCTCATGGAAGAGTGCTTAGCGATGATCGCTGGATCTAGATGTAGGTGTGAAATCTTGATCTCATCGCGGTAAGCGGTGATACCACCGACAAATACATCTGATGCCCCAGGAATCGTGACGATAGCCGAACTCACTGCGCCCGCTGTGATGGATTCAGCTGTACTCAGGGTTTGATTGCGCTGGCGCAAGGTATCGATGATCTCTGTTACAAGTTCGAGGATCTCACTTGAGAGCGCCATATTCTCTACCTATCTGCCTTGAGCGCCGACTGTACATAGTAAACACCTGTTGCGATAGTCAGCAGGATAGCGATGGCCATGAATCCATCTCGAAACCAGAGCAGATTTGATCCTAGGGGCAGAATATAGAAGCCAACAGCAAAGTTCTGGATGGTGGATTTGACCTTACCGCCCTTGTTGGCCGCTATCACTCCACGCTTGATTGTTGATAGACGGAAAAAAGTAATGCCAATCTCTCGCATCAAGATCACTATCGTGATCCACCACGGCATACGATTAAGAATTGATAGGGAGATCATCGCCGCTGCGATCATCACCTTATCGGCAACTGGATCTAGGAATTTTCCAAACTCAGTGATTGCATTGCGACTACGGGCTAGATTCCCATCGAGAATATCGGACATACCTAAGATGAAAAATACGAACCAGGAGATGTACTGCCAGGTCGCATCATCTCCACCGTTTTTAAACAGGGTATAGACGCCAACGGGGACAAAGAGCAGACGGGCCAGGGTTATAAAATTTGGGGTAATGAAGCCGGGTAGATTCATAGTGGCTGCGCCACTAAATCTGCCCCCATGGAGTCGATCACTACAGCATCTACGTACTGGCCGATTTTGAAATCTGTTCCGATAAAGCTGGTTGAGCCATCGACCTCTGGGCCTTGATGGGCTGCCCGCCCCTCCTGAGCCTCTGAGTCTTCAATGAGAACGCGGATATTCTCACCGATACGTGCCTGCGCACGCTGTGAGACCATCTGATCGGCTAGTGATGACAGGCTCTCTAATCGCCAGGCGATCAGATCGGGATCGATCTTATCGGGAAGGTTCAAGGCCTCTGTACTGTCCTCATCTGAGTAGCCAAAGATGCCGATGGCATCTAACTGAGCAAAGGTGATGAAGTGCGCTAATTCATCAAAATCTGCCGCGCTCTCGCCTGGAAAGCCGACAATGAAGTTTGAGCGAATACCGGCTTGTGGTGAGACTGATCGGATCTGATGGATCAGATGCAAGAACTTTTCAGTGTCTCCAAAACGACGCATACGGCGTAGTAGCGTGGGGCTTGAGTGCTGGAAAGAGAGATCAAAGTAGGGAAGGCTCTTCGGGGTTGAGATCATGGACTGGATCAAGGTGGGTCGCATCTCAGCCGGCTGCAGATATGACAGACGCACACGCTCGACACCCTCGATTGCACACAGCTGCGGCAAAGTTTTTTCCATCAATTGCAGATTACCTAAGTCTTTGCCGTATGAGGTCGTATTCTCACTCACCAAAAAAAGCTCTGTCACACCATTGGCAACCAACCAGCGTGCCTCCTCCATAATTTCAGTAGGAGAGCGCGAGATGAATGAGCCACGAAAATATGGGATGGCACAAAACGAGCAGCGCCTATCACAACCAGATGCGATCTTAAGCGGTGCACAGGGTGAACTCTCTAAACGTTTGCGGGAGAACTCCTGACTCACACGTGTTTGCGCACGATCGGCTGGGGCGATTGGCAGCAAGGCACGGCGATCTCGCGGGATATGTGGGACATGCTTATCACCGGCCACAATTGATTGCAGTCGCGCAGAGATATCTATGTAATCATCAAAACCTAAGATCGCATCGGCCTCGGGCAGGGCCTTTGCTAACTCTTGACCGTAACGCTCTGCCATACAGCCAACGGCCACTACAGCACGTGTGGAGCCATGGCCTTTGAGGGAGGTAGCTTCCAATAGAGTATCGATCGAGTCTTTTTTGGCCGATTCAATGAAGCCGCATGTATTGACGAGTGCAACCTCGGCAGATTCAACATCATCGACCAATGTCCAACCATCGGCGGCTAAGCGCCCGGCTAACTCCTCAGAGTCGACCTCATTACGTGAGCAACCGAGAGTGCGAACTGCAACGGTGCGCTTCATTGACCAAATCTTACCGCCTTATGAATCGGCTCCGAACGAAAGGCTCACCACCTCGCCATCGACACCGATAGCATCAATCTTCTTTCCATTGACCTCTATATCGACACCCCCGGCGTTGCCAACTTTGAGATCGAGCCGAGTATCTGTCGTGAAGGTCTGAATAAAGCCCTTTGATAGATGCCCACTAAAGAGGGTTTGGCGATCTGCATCGGAGACCAATAGCCAACTCTTGGCCCGTGTCGCCGTGATGATCACGCTTACTCCAATACCGGTTGAGATCGAACTTTGTGCCAAGGGTTCAACCGATTCAGATGGCCTTACCGAGGCAGAGAGTGTCGGTGAGGCACCAACAGTTGGTACTGCTCCATCCATAGTTGAGGAGTTGGTGATGACAATCTGAGCGATCCCAGCGATACCAAGTGATGCAACTGAGATAATCAATAGGATCTTAAATGAGATTCGCCGAGTGCCATCTGGGACTTGCATCACTTTGTTCTCCATGAGTAGATCGCGCATCTTGCGCTTCTCAACGCCCTGCTCCTCATCAAAGATTCGAAGAAGCTCTCTCTCATCGGCATTGACTGCCCTAGCGATATTTCGAATATGGCCCCGGGCATATATCTGGCCACCACAGTGAGAGAAATTATCCATCTCAATCTCATTGATAAGTGTTGCTCGTAGATTTGTGGCCGCGGCTACATCATCCACCGAGAGAGCGGCGGTTTTTCGGGCTTTGGCAATCGATAATCCGAGTATCATGGACAGGCTCTCTATACGGGAAGTTCTAAAAATCGACCATAAGATTACGCCATAACCCAGGATGGGCGAAAGGCCTTGGTCTGAGGCCGTTGGGTGAAGTTTGAGTTATCTCTGCCTTTCAGGGGTTTTGAGTCAGTAGCCGCGAAGATTTCCCAGTACTACATCTAGCTCATCGGGTTTGATCATGACCGAGCGCGCTTTGGAGCCCTCGGATGGACCCACGATCCCCCGCGACTCCATTAGATCCATCAAGCGTCCAGCCTTTGCAAAACCAATCCGAAGTTTTCGCTGCAGCATCGATGTAGAGCCAAACTGTGTACCAACTACTAATTCAACGGCCTGGCAGAGGATATCGAGATCATCGCCTATCTCTTTATCCATCATCTTAGGATGCACAACAGGAGCAGTCACGTCATCGCGATATCGTGGTTTTAGCTGCTTCTTCACGTGCATTACGACCGCCTCGATCTCGCGCTCTGATACGTAGGCACCTTGGATACGAACAGCACGGCTTGCGCCCATCGGAATAAAGAGAGCATCACCTTGGCCCACCAGTTTTTCAGCCCCGGGCGTATCTAGGATCACTCGGCTATCGGCCAATGAGCTCGTCGCAAAGGAGAGACGTGATGGCACATTCGCCTTGATCAAACCTGTGACAACATCTACTGAGGGACGCTGGGTCGCAAGGACGAGGTGGATTCCAGCAGAGCGCGCTAACTGCGTGATCCGTACGACCGACTCTTCTACCTCTTTTGCAGCAACGATCATCAAATCAGCCAACTCATCGATTATCACCAGAAGATATGGATAAGGCTCGATGGTGCGGTCACTTCCATCTGGCGGTACGACTTTTCCTGCACGCACAGCCTTATTGAAATCATCGATGTGCCTGAAGCCAAAAGTTGATAGATCCTCATAGCGCAGATCCATCTCACGAACTACCCAGGTCAGTGCATCTGCCGCTTTTTTAGGGTTGGTAATGATCGGGGTGATTAAATGAGGAATCCCATCATATGCAGTGAGCTCTACACGCTTGGGGTCTATGAGAATCAGACGCACATCATCGGGTGTAGACCGCGAGAGAATGGAGACGATCATCGCGTTGATCATCGAAGATTTTCCTGCACCTGTTGCACCGGCCACAAGTAGATGAGGCATCTTGGCCAAGTTGGCACAGATAAAATTGCCCTCCACATCTTTACCCAAGGCGACCAACATGGGGTGATGATCCTGACCGGCCACCGATGAGCGCAAAGCATCCCCCAATACAACGATCTCACGGTCGGCATTTGGAATCTCTATACCTACCGCTGACTTTCCTGGAATCGGAGAGAGGATTCGGACATCCCCACTTGCCACGGCGTAGGAGATATTTTTAGCAAGAGCTGTGATTCGCTCCACCTTCACCGCACTTCCCAACTCGACCTCATAGCGAGTCACAGTGGGACCACGCATGAATCCAGTTACCTGAGCATCGATCTCAAACTGTAGAAACACCTCAGTCAGGGCTGCGACAACTGCCTCATTGGCCTTGCTCTTGGCCTTAGAGATAGGCCCTGTCCGGAGCAGATCAACGGGCGGTAACTCATAGGTCGAATCGGCAGTGAGCAATAACTGCTCTGGCCGTTTATTCGTCGGGACAACTATGGGTGAGGTGGGAATAGGAACAGTGAACTCCTCATCAAATGACTCTTCATCGATCTCATCATCATCTGGAGAGGGCTCATTCCATGCCGTAACAATTGGAGAATCAAATGGTGGAGTATCACTAACCTCAAATGGCTCCTCCTTGATACGACGCTCAGGTCGCTTGGACCACAGCCATGAAGATGTGACACGTATTTGCGAGATCAGATCCCTTACAGGAGTTGCCGTTACAACGAGAAGACCAAAGATAAAGATAATGACAAGCACAGGATAGGTGAGCACCGATGTCATCAGGGCCACCAGTGGCGTCGTAATGCCATAGCCGATCCAGCCACCACCATTTCGCATCGCAGATGCCCCAGTGCCTATTGAGGCGTTCAGCAGATGAGCCATACCCGTTGATGAGATCAGTAGTGCGACCGTTCCGATGATGAGCCGGCCAATTGTCGCTCTATCTTCGGGGGCTTTAAAGAGTCTGAAGGCAAAGTACATGAGGGCGATTGGTGCGACAAAACCGATGCGCCCAAAGCCGCCGTATATAAATGAATAGATGGCCTTACTGACGAGGTTATCGGCAAGAAACCAAGTTCCGGCAGTTGCAATAAGGGCGAGAATCAAGATCAAAAAAGCGATCCCATCGCGCTGGTGCGCAGGATCCAAATCACGTGCGCCACGAGCGATGAATCGAACGCTGCTACCAAGGGCCTTGGCGATCAATCGCCAGATTGCACCCGATCCACGAGCGAGGGCACCACCCACCGCACCGCTCTTAGACTGTGATTTTTTAGACTTTGCCACAGCACTCATCTTAAAGGGCGCATAATTTCGAACTAACTAGGCTCGCCGCGCTCAGACCTCGATGACAACTGGAATGATCATCGGCTTTCTACGATGCTCTCCGCCGACCCAACCGCCAACTGTTTTGCGCACGATTTGGGATAATTGATGTGTTCCATTTATTCCATCCAGGACTGCATTTGCAAGGGCTTTCTCGATTTTCAATTTAACATCATCAAAGAGGGCCATGTCTTCATTAAATCCACGCGCATGAATATCTGGACCTGCCACGATCTTTCCACTCTGGGAATCAATGACGACCACGACAGATATAAATCCCTCTTCACCCAAGATTCTACGGTCTTTCAGTGATGTCTCGGTGATATCACCGATGCTTTGGCCATCTACATAGACAAAGCCACATGGCACCGCACCAACTACCGATGCTTCATGATCTACTAGATCTACGACTACACCATTTTCAATGATGAGGGCGTTTGCTCGAGATGTTCCGGCTTGAATAGCCAGTTCGGCATTTGCTCGTAAGTGGCGCCACTCACCATGCACAGGGATCACATACTTAGGTCGCACGATGTTATAGCAGTAGAGAAGCTCTCCAGCTGCAGCATGACCTGAGACATGCACCATGGCATTTGCCTTGTGAACGACCTTTGCCCCAAAACGTGTGAGTTCATTGATGATTCTAAAGACCGAGTTCTCATTTCCTGGTATCAGCGATGATGCCAAAATAACTGTGTCACCATCTCCCACACGAATCTGATGATCACCATTTGCCATGCGGGCAAGGGCGGCCATCGGCTCCCCTTGTGAACCAGTACAGATCAAAACGATGTTGTCATCGAATGCATCGAGATCTTTGACATCAATCAAGGCTCCAACTGGAATTGTTAAGTAGCCCATATCCTGGGCAATCTTCATGTTACGCACCATGGATCTACCGATGAAGACGACCTTGCGACCATGAGCTGCGGCGATGTCAATCACCTGTTGGATGCGGTGCACATGTGATGAGAAGGAGGCAACGATTACTCTGCGCTTTGTCGATGAGATAACCCTATTGAGGGCGGGCATAATCTCACGCTCTGATGGCAAAAAGCCTGGGACATCGGCGTTTGTAGAGTCGACCATGAAGATATCGACCCCCTCTTGGCCAAGTCGCGAGAAGGTGCGTAGATCTGTGATACGTCCATCCAGCGGTAGCTGATCCATCTTGAAATCACCTGTATGTAAAATCCGACCAGCATCGGTGTTGATAACCACGGCCAGGGCATCGGGTATTGAGTGATTGACTGCTACGAACTCAAGTTCAAATGGCCCGACATCTTCTCGTCCACCCTCTCGAACTTCATGTGTCAAAGGGGTGATGCGATGCTCTCTTAACTTTGCGCGTAATAGGGCCAGGGTCAGCGCCGAGCCGTAAATGGGGATATCGCCCCGCTGGCGAAGAAGATATGGCACAGCTCCTATATGGTCCTCATGCCCATGCGTGAGAAAGATACCGATCACATCATCGAGGCGATCTCGGATATATGAGAAATCAGGCAGAATCAGATCGATGCCTGGCTGTGTATCTTCAGGGAACAAGACACCGCAGTCAAGGATCAGTAGCTTTCCCTTTGTCTCAAAGACGGTCATATTGCGACCGATTTCAGCCAGGCCACCAAGTGCGACGATACGCAATCCCCCAGGAACTAATGTGGAGGGTAGGCCTAAATCTGGATGGGGATGATTCATTATTTAGACTGCGACACCGCCGGCGCGCAGATCTTCGCGCAACTGCGCAATCTGTGCATCGGTTGCATCGACTAATGGAAGACGAGTGTGACCACCAGGAAGACCCATAAGCGTGAGTGCCGCCTTGGTCATGATCGCTCCCTGCGTGCGGAAAGTCCCAGTAAATACTGGCAAGAGCTTTTGGTGAATCTCTAAGGCGCGTGAGGAGTTACCATCAAACCAGGCGTTGAGCATCGCCTTGAGATCGCTTCCGACAGTGTGTCCACAGACCGAGACGAAACCAACTGCGCCGACTGAAAGAAGTGGAAGATTCAAAATATCATCTCCTGAATAGACCGGGATTCCACATCGCTTTATCACCCAGGAGGTTGCAGCGATATTTGCCTTTGCATCTTTGAGGGCGACGATTGAGGGATGCTCAAAAAGCTCGACAATCGTGTCAGACTCAATCTCAACGCCTGTGCGTCCAGGTATGTCATAGAGCATCATCGGTAGGCCCGTCGCATCTGCCATCGCTAGAAAGTGAGCCTTGATTCCGGCCTGTGGTGGCTTGTTGTAATAGGGAGTCACCACCAAGATCCCATCTGCGCCTGCAGCCTCGCTTCGCTTTGCTTGATTGATCGAGTAATCGGTCTCATTATCGCCAGCACCTGAGACGACTTTGATTCGCGCACCGACGACCTTCTTGACCACTTTGATGATCTCCTCTTTTTCAGAGGATTTAGTGGTTGGAGCCTCACCTGTCGTGCCATTAACGACGATTCCATCATGACCGGTTTGAATCAGGTGATCGGCAATCTTCTCTACGCCATTCCAGTCAATACTGCCATCTTTCTTAAAGGGGGTGACCATAGCGGTCAACATTCGACCAAAGGGCGCTGGCGTGCTCATGCGCCCCACTCTACCCGCTTTAAGGGGCGACACGTCCAGATTTTTCAAAGGCACCGTAGGTAAGAGGCATCAATTTCGCAAACTCAGCCTCCATTTTCTCCGCGACCATCTCGATTTCGCGCTGGGGATAGCTTGGAAAATGTGAGCCCTCACGAGCTGTACGCAACGATAAAAAGTTCATTAACGCACGTGCATTCATCGATACATACATCGATGAGTACGTTGCAACGGGCAGCACAACGCGCGCAACTTCGCGGGCGATACCGGCATCGAGCATCTTTTTATAACTATCGTAGGCGATCACATAAGCCTCTTTCATGGCTTTTACAGAGAGCTCGAACTGTTCGACTGTTCCATCCTCAAAGGTATAGGAGCCAGTCTTGCCCACCTGTAGTAATTTTCGCGATTGAGATGGGATATAAAAGACGGGTTTCAACTCGCGGTAACGGCCACTCTCCTCGTTATAGGAGGCGATGCGATGGCGCATAAACTCACGAAAGACAAATATTGGGGCAGAGACAAAAAAAGTCATTGAGGTGTGCTCGAACGGGGATCCATGTCTCTCGCGCGCCAGATAGTTGATCAGGCCGGCCGATCGAGATGGATCCTCACCGATTTCCTCTAATGATTGTTCCCCAGCAGTTGAAACCCGGGCCGCCCAGATGACATCGGCATCACTTGCACTAGATTTGACGAGCTCGACGGTCACATCGTCTCGGTAAATAATCTCCTCGGCCATTGCGCGAGCCTACCTATGCCCACCTTGGTCGCTTTGTATTTCTACGGCAGACTGTGAGCGTGTCCAGAGTTCAGGCCGTTACCGTACGAGACTCTTTGAGCGTCTCTTTGACAGTTGGCACCTATGGTCTGGCCTTTGGTGCCGCCGCAGTTGCAAATGGTTTCTCAGTCCTACAGGCCTGCCTCTTGTCGCTTTTAACCTTCTCAGGTGCCTCACAGTTTGCAGTTGTTGGCGTGATGGGCGCCGGCGGGAGTGCCTTGAGTGCAATCGCCACAGCATCACTCCTCGGTGTGCGCAACGCACTCTATGGCGTAATCATGGCGCCACACTTACGGGTCAAGGGTTTCAAACGAGTCATCGCTGCACAGGTGACGATCGATGAATCAACTGCGGTAGCTCTTGGTTTACAAAAACGCGGGAGTGATGCGATGCGACATGGCTTTTGGTTGACTGGTTTGGGTGTCTTCCTTTTCTGGAACTTGTTCACATTGGCTGGTGCGCTCGGAGCCCAAGTGATGGGTGATACACGAGCCTGGGGTTTAGATGCGGCAGTTCCCGCAGCATTCTTAGCTCTGCTCTGGCCACGCCTTGAGAGAAATCAGGATCGCGCATTGGCTCTTGCTTGCATAGTTTTTGCATTAGCGATGACACCTATCCTGCCCGTAGGTCTGCCTATAATTGCAACGGCCCTGATCGCTATCGCAGTTGGACTACGACGATGAACCCTCTGTGGATCGCGACGATTGGCGCAGGTTTGGTCGCTTTTACTCTCAAGTACACAGGACACTCAATACCTGCGCATCTGCTAGCACATCCGAAAATTCAGCGTATCAATACCCTCATCCCAATTGCACTCCTGAGCGCACTCGTGGCTGTGCAGAGCTTTACTCAGACGAGCAGATTAATCATCGATCATCGCCTGGCAGGGGTAGGCGTTGCACTGATTGCCCTGCTGCTCAAGGCGCCATTCCCAGTCGTTGTTCTCTCGGCCGCTATTAGTTCGGCAGCGGCTTATCGCATCTTTTAGATAATCCCCAAAGAGGTTAGTTTCGCCTTGAGATCTATATCTGATGGCTCGGTCATGTGAGTGCCATCGGCAAAGATGATGACTGGGATAGAGCGCATACCACCATTGATCTCGATGACTTTATCGGAGGCAGATTGATCGGCCTCAATATCAATCACCGTATAGGTAACATTGAGCTCATCGAGCAATCTCTTTGAGCGACGGCAATCCCCACACCAATCGGCGCTGTACATAATTATATTGTTACTCGTCATTTACATCTTTCTTTACATGAATTTATCGAGGCCATGAGTAAGCCCCGGATTTGTCATAACACTTCGGACTCCCAGTAGAACACCAGGCATAAAGCTGGAGCGATCTAATGAGTCATGGCGAATAGTGAGCACCTCTCCCATCCCCCCAAGGATAACCTCTTGATGAGCGACCAATCCACGTGCACGGATAGAGTGCACTGGAATATCACCGACCTTTGATCCCCGCGCACCAGCAAGGGCCGTAGCCGTTGCATCAGGCATCGGCGCATGTCCACTAGCTTTGCGTGCATCGCTCATCAACTGCGCAGTGCGGACCGCGGTTCCACTTGGTGCATCGATTTTATCTGGGTGGTGAAGCTCGATAATCTCGGCAGATTCAAAGTATCGAGCAGCCTTCGTGGCAAACTCCATCATTAACACTGCTCCAATGGCAAAGTTTGGAGCAATTAATACGCCAACCCTTGGATTTTCTTTGCATAATTTACTAACACTTGCAAGCTTGATCTCATCAAAGCCCGTCGTTCCGACAACGGCATTGATTCCATTCTTGATCACAAAATCTAAATTGCCCATGACGCTATCAGGTGTTGTGAAATCCACAACGACATGAGCCCCACAGGCTTTGATCTGCTCAAGTGAGTCACCAAGATCCAAGGCTGCGACAAGGGACATTCCAGTCGTTGCCTCTACCGCCTTGAGGACTTCGGCGCCCATACGTCCTTTTGCTCCCAATACTGCAACGTTAATCATCTCAAAACCTTCTCAAACTTAGTGGTGCTCTTGAATGGGCCGACAAGGGCAAGCGTAGGTGTTTTAGTCAGATAGGTGCCAGCAATTTCTCGAATATCTGCCTCATTGACCTTGGAGACCGCCTTTAAAATATCGTCAAAGCCCATCACATGGCCATAGACAATCTCATTTTTACCAATACGACTCATACGCGAGCCTGAGTCCTCTTGACTGAGTACCAGAGAGCCGCGGACAGCCCCCTTTGCCCGCTCGATCTCTTCATGACTCATCCCATTCTCAGCCACATCGGCTAGGACCTGCCGGATTATCTCAAGGACCTCGATCGCCTTTGCCGGTTTACAGCCAGCGTAAAAACCTATCTGGCCACTACCTGCAAACTGTTGAGCATAGGCATAGACCGAGTATGCAAGGCCACGCTTTTCGCGAATCTCCTGGAACAGACGCGATGACATGCCACCACCCAGGGCCGATGCCAGAATCCCCATCGCAAAGCGGCGATCATCGTGACGGGCAACACCCTCCATGCCATAGAACATATGTGCCTGCTCGGTTGTACGCGCGATCAGACCCACAGATTTCTGTGCACTCTTTTTCACTGGGGTATTAGCTCGGATGACTGGTGCTCCAGTGACATCGAGAAATCCATCGGTAGAGAGAGCTCCCTCAACCATTTCAACTACTCTCTTATGCTTAATATTTCCTGCAACGGCAACGACAAGATCCTGTGGCAGGTAGCGCTTTTTGTAATAATTAAAGACGCTCGTGCGCGACATCTGGCTTATCGATTCGGTGGTACCAAGTATGGGTCTTCCTAACTGTGTATCACCAAAGTAGGTCTGGGCATATAGATCATGGATGAGATCACTGGGATCATCATCACGCATGGCAATCTCTTCCAATACAACCTTGCGCTCAGCATCGACATCAAGGGCGCTAACGAGTGAGGATGTAATCAAATCGCAGATGACATCAATGGCAAGTGGTAAATCAGTATCTATCACACGAGCATAGAAGCAGGTGTACTCCTTGGAAGTGAAGGCGTTCATCTCTCCACCGACGGATTCGATAGATGATGAGATCTCTAGCGCGGTGCGGCGCTGCGTACCCTTAAAGAGAAGATGCTCTAGAAAGTGAGATGCCCCGGCAACTGCCGGGGATTCATCCCTTGAGCCAACGTTGACCCAGATACCGAAAGCGGCGCTGCGTACCGAATCGACCTCTTCGGTGACGATACGCAGACCGCTGGGTAGAACTGTGCGACGTACGCTCATTTATGCAGGTGAGCCATCCTCAAGAACTGGCACTAAAGATAACTTGCCCTTCGGATCGATCTCACCGATCTCAACTTGGATCTTATCCCCGACCTTCATGACCTCTTCGAGGTTTTCAATGCGCTTTCCACCATGCATCTTGCGAATCTGAGATACATGGAGAAGTCCATCTTTACCTGGCATAAGTGAGATGAAGGCGCCAAAGGCCGCGAGTTTGACGACGGTGCCTAGGTACCGCTCACCGACCTCTGGCATCTGTGGATTAGCAATCGCGTTGATCTGTGCACGTGCAGCCTCGGCCGATGGGCCATCTACTGCGCCGATATAGATAGTTCCATCATCTTCGATAGAGATATCTGCGCCCGTCTCCTCCTGAATCTGATTGATGATCTTGCCCTTGGGTCCGATCACCGCACCGATCTGATCGACTGGAATCTTGACCGAGATGATGCGTGGGGCAAATGGGCTCATCTCATCTGGGCCATCTATCGCCTCGTTCATCACATCTAAGATTGCAAGGCGCGCCTCTTTTGCCTGTAAAAGCGCACCAGCAAGCACTGATGCAGGGATTCCATCGAGCTTAGTGTCTAACTGCAGGGCTGTAACAAAATCCTTTGTGCCTGCGACTTTGAAGTCCATGTCACCGAAGGCATCCTCTGCTCCGAGAATATCTGTCAGAGCAACGTACTCGACTTTTCCATCGATAGTGTCAGAGATTAGACCCATTGCAATACCTGCCACAGGAGCACGTAGTGGAACACCAGCGTTATAGAGAGCAAGAGTCGATGCACAGACAGAGCCCATTGAGGTCGATCCATTTGAACCCAGTGCCTCAGAGACCTGACGGATTGCATATGGGAACTCTTCACGAGATGGCAGCACTGGAATCAAGGCACGTTCAGCCAGAGCACCATGGCCGATTTCACGGCGCTTAGGCGTACCTACACGACCGGTCTCACCAGTTGAATATGGTGGGAAGTTGTAGTTGTGCATGTAACGCTTGTGATTCTCAGGGTTGAGCGTATCCAACTGCTGTTCCATCTTAAGCATGTTAAGGGTCGTCACTCCTAGAATCTGTGTCTCACCGCGCTCAAATATCGCTGAGCCGTGAACACGCGGAATGACCTCAACTTCGGCAGAGAGAGCACGAATATCACGAAGTCCGCGACCATCGATTCGGATCTTATCGCGCAGCACGCGCTGGCGAACGAGCTTCTTAGTCAATGAGCGAAACGCGGCTGGGACTTCCTTTTCACGTCCCTCAAACTTTGCCCCGACACTCTCCTTGGTCGCAGCGCCAATCTCATCGATTTTTGTCTCGCGCTCTTGCTTACCTGAGATAGTCAGTGCTTTTGCAAGATCTTTACCAACGGCTTTTTCGACGGCGGTAAATACATCATCGAGGTAGTCAAGAAATACTGGGAACTCTGCAGTCGGCTTTGCTGCTACTTTTGCAAGCTTTGATTGTGCATCACAGAGGATCTTGATGAATGGCTTTGCCGCATCCAATCCTTGTGCAACGACCTCCTCGTTAGGAGTTGGTGCTCCACCCTTAATGAGCTCAATCGTCTTGGTTGTGGCCTCTGCCTCAACCATCATGATTGCAACATCATCTCCAGCAACGCGTCCGGCAACGACCATGTCAAAGACTGCGTTGGCGAGCTGTGAATGATTGGGGAATGCGACCCACTGACCATCGATCAAGGCGACACGAACGCCACCGATAGGGCCAGAAAATGGTAGACCTGCAAGTTGCGTTGACATCGATGCTGCGTTGATCGCAATGACGTCATACATATGATCCGGATCCAATGCCATTACGGTCACAACGATCTGGACTTCATTACGCAGACCCTTAACAAATGATGGGCGTAATGGTCGATCAATCAAGCGACAGGTGAGAATCGCATCCTCAGATGGGCGGCCCTCACGGCGAAAGAACGATCCTGGAATACGACCAACTGCATACATCTTCTCTTCGACATCAACTGTCAAAGGAAAGAAATCAAATTGATCCTTTGGTGACTTTGATGCAGTAGTTGCTGAGAAGATCATCGTCTGATCATCTAGAAAGACTGCCGCAGCTCCGGCTGCCTGGCGCGCTAGTCGCCCTGTTTCAAAACGAATCTCTCGTTTTCCGAACTTTCCGTTATTAATGACTGCAACGGCTGATTGAACCTCTTGACCCTCCATGGGTCCTCCTTTAGTTAGTTTTGAGAGCGCTAAGAACAGCTATCTCAATTTCGGGCTACCACACCGAGAACTAACAATGAATCTCCGATCGAAGTTCACGCACGCCCTTCGAGAGCCCTTGCGGAAACCACTACCGAGGACCATTCATCCTCTAGTGGGTAGGTATTTTTATTTAGCGGCGAATACCGATCTTTTCGATAATCGCACGATAACGATTGATATCTGTCTTTGACAGATACTGAAGAACTCGACGACGACGACCAACGAGTAACAAAAGACCACGACGGTTGTGGTGGTCATGTGGGTTGGTCTGTAGGTGTGTTGTGATCTCTTCAATGCGCTTGGATAGCAAAGCGACCTGGGTCTCAGGACTTCCCGTGTCAGTAGGAGTCGAGCCATACTCTTTTACGATTGCAGCTGTTGCCTCTGGTTTTAGTGCCATATACGTAGTTCTCCTATTGTTCTCTGGTGATCACGGGGTTTTCCGGTGTTCCTCACGGAAATTCGCTTTCTCGATGTGTCCAAAGGCTACCAGCCGGGCTATGAATACGTGAAATCGTCTATTAAAGCGCAGTGAGTTCGCGGGCTCTGGCGCAGTCTTTGGCCATCTGAACGAGCATTGGGGCAAGGCCATCAAATACCACGGTCTCTCGCAGATGCCAACCAAATTCGATGCTCGCCTGGCGAGAGTAAAGCTCAAGCCCTACTTGGTCGATGGCATATGCCTCAACTTGGCGCCCGCGTACTCCCGCAAATGTTGGGTTAGTACCGATAGATATCGCCGCTGGCCAGCGATCGATTCCAACGCTCAACCAGCCAGCGTATACGCCATCTGCAGGGATAGTTTGATTACCAATTTCACCTAAATTTGCTGTGGGGTAACCAATTTCACGTCCACGCTTTTCACCATGTACCACGATGCCATCTAATCGATGTGGACGGGTCAGTAGTTCACGTGCTTTTTCTACATTACCCTCGACAACAAGTCTTCGGATACGCGTAGAGGAAATAGCCTGGCCATCTTGAGGGGCTAGCTCCAGGACAATGGTCTTAAAGCCAGGGAACTCTGCGAGTGTGATGACTGTGCCGGCGGCTCTATGACCGTACGTGAAATTCTTACCGACAACCACTGTGGTTGCACCCAACTGTTGAACAAGGATTTTCTCCACGAAATCCTGTGGGCTCAGAGCGGCAAATTCGGGCGTAAAAGCCATCACAGCCACTTGATCGGCGTTGTGAATCTTCAAAAGCTCGATGCGATCAGAAAGGGTTGTAAGAAGTGTCGGTACACGATCTGGTGCGAATATAGTCACAGGATGTGGATCAAAGGTCAGCGCAATAATTTTTTCATTCCCTGCAATCGCCCTGGCACGCCTGAGCACATCTTGATGGCCTTTATGCACTCCATCAAATACCCCAATAACCACAACGCTCATACTCTAATTATTCCCTAATTCACCGCAGCAAACACAGCGAGAGGTTTGGCAAAGCCATCTTTGTTGGCAAGGAGTGCGATCAACTCATTATCACCACTCATGCCGGCGTAGATCTCATCGGTCGGATTGCTCGTTAAGGCACGGCCAAAGGAGAGCTCTACTCGTTCATCAAGGCGCAACTCTCGAGTACTAAAGAGTGCACGGGCGAGATCACCCAGTGCCACAGGGGTGAAATCACCCCTCTTCAACTGCTCCAATGTGATCGCCGAATCCAATCCAAAGCTAGCAATACGAGTGCGGCGCAGAGCTAAGAGATGTCCACCCACACCCAGTGCCTGCCCACAGTCACGGGCTATGGCTCGGATGAAGGTGCCGGCCGAACATGTCACTTCGATGTCTATCTCCACTCTTGATTCGATGTGACGAATGCCTCGAATATCGAGCTGGGTAATTCTCACCGCTCTCTCTGCCAATTCGACAATCTCTCCAGCACGTACTCGCTCGTATGCGCGTGCACCATCGACTCTGACCGCCGAGACCGCACTAGGGCGCTGCATGATTGCACCACGCATCTTTGCTAACTCGAGTTCAATCTGATCATCGGTAATCCCACTTGCATCTACATGAGAGAGAATCTCCCCTTCGCGATCATCGGTAATCGTTGCCGTGCCTAAAACCATAGTCGCTTGATAACTCTTATCACCATGTGTGATGTAGCCCAAGAGACGAGTGCCGTTGTTAAAGCCCAGGATGAGGATGCCTGTGGCCATGGGATCGAGAGTTCCAGCATGACCGACTTTTCGGGTTCCCAATGCCCGACGAGCGAAAGAGACCACGTCATGACTTGTCATTCCTGGCTCTTTATCTATCACCAGAAAGCCGTGATCGATGATTACTCCGACTCGATGATACGCGGGGCCTTATATGGATCTTCTCCCCCAGCATATGTCGCATTTTTACGCAGCGCTGCAACCTCGGCATCTTGTTCGTGAACTTTTGCAAGTAATGAGTCAAGGGCCTTTGCACTCTCTGGAAGAGCATCTTCAAAGAACTCAACAGAGGGAGTAATTCGCAGCCCTAGCTCGCGTCCTAAAGCCGATCGAATCGCACCTTTAGCACTCTCAAGTGCTGCAGCAGTTGAAGCACGTGCCTCGAGATCGCCAAGCACGGTATAGAAGATGGAGGCGATCTGTAGATCACCAGTAACCCGTGCATCGGTCACGGTTATAAATCCAAGACGTGGATCTTTGATCTTCGTCTCTAAAATCTGTGCCACGACCACTTTGATACGGTCAGCTACTTTCAAGGTTCGGTGTGATGGACTCATCTCTTACTCTCTCTTTTTCTCGCGCATCTCAAATACCTGGATCGTGTCGCCGATAGCTATCTCCTTCATGCTGCCAAGACCGATTCCGCACTCAAAGCCCTCTTTGACCTCATTGGCATCATCTTTGAAGCGCTTGAGTGAGTCGATTGTGAGATCATCGATAAGAATCTGTTCACCTCGCACGATACGGGCCTTTGCATTGCGTCGGATGATTCCATCTTTAACGAGGGAGCCGGCAATGTTTCCAGCCTTGGAAGATTTGAAGATCTCACGAACTTCGGCATTACCGAGAATGATCTCTTCATAAATCGGCTTGAGCATGCCTTTGAGTGAGAGCTCAACCTCCTCGATTGCCTGGTAGATGATTGAGTAGAAGCGCACTTCAACGCCCTCTTGATCGGCGTAAATCGCAGTCTGTGGTTCAGGTTTGACGTTGAAGCCGATCACAACTGCCGTAGATGCCGAGGCCAATGTGATATCGCTCTTGGTCACTGCCCCGACACCGCGGTGGATGACACGTAGATCAACTTCAGCACCGACATCGAGTGCCATAAGCGCCTCTTCTAGAGCCTCTACCGAGCCGCTCACATCTCCTTTGAGAATTAAGTTGAGCGTTGAGACTTTGGACTGCTCCATGAAGTCCTCCAGTGAGACCTTCTTACGCGCCTTGGCGAGCTGGGCATTTCGCTCGGCGGCCTGACGCTTCTCTGCGATCTGGCGTGCAGTGCGATCCTCATCGGCAACAAGGAATGTATCTCCAGCACTTGGCACCGAGGTGAATCCGAGAACCTGAACTGGACGAGATGGCCCAGCGCTTTCAACGCCATCACCATTTTCATCCAGCATCGCACGCACGCGCCCAAATGAACCACCGGCGACGATTGCATCACCGATCTTTAATGTTCCACGCTGGATGAGAACTGTGGTGACAGGACCACGTCCACGATCGAGGTGAGCCTCAATCGCTACTCCTCGCGCACTCTCATCGGCAACTGCGCGAAGATCAATAGCTGCATCGGCTGTGAGAAGGATCGATTCGATCAGCTCATCTACACCTTGGCTGGATTTAGCCGAGACGTTGACAAAGATCGTCTCTCCACCGTACTCCTCTGCGATTAAGTTGTACTCAGTCAACTGCTGGCGGACCTTATCGGCGTTAGCGCCCTGTTTATCCATCTTATTGACTGCTACAACGATGGGCACATCAGCGGCTTGTGCATGATTGAGCGCCTCGATGGTCTGCGGCATGATGCCATCATCGGCGGCTACAACAAGCACGGCGATATCAGTCACCTTTGCCCCTCGGGCACGCATCGCAGTGAATGCCTCATGACCTGGAGTATCGATAAAGGTGATGGCGCGGTTGAGACCGTTGTGATCATGGTGAATCTGGTAGGCACCAATGTGCTGGGTGATTCCTCCAGCCTCAGATTTCATCACCTCGCTCTTGCGGATGGCATCCAGAAGTGATGTTTTACCGTGATCGACGTGGCCCATGACAGTCACCACGGGTGGACGTGCAACGAGTGAGTCAGGATTAATCTGGGCCAACTCATCGATTAAATTGATGTCAAAGCCCTGCAATAGCTCTCGATCTTCATCCTCAGGACTTACTATGTGGATGACATATCCGAGTTGGACACCTAGAATCTCAAAGGTATCTGCATCCACCGATTGTGTGGCCGTGACCATTTCACCCAAGTGAAAGAGCGCGGCAACGAGCGCGGCTGGATCTGCCCCGATCTTGTCAGCGAAGTCAGCTAAAGATGAACCGCGACGCATACGGATCGGGGTCTTACCATCGCCATGGGGAACGACTGCGCCACCGAGTTGTGGTGCTTGCATATTGTCGAACTCATCGCGCAGGACTTTGCGCGACTTTGCTTTACGACCAGATTTCTTGCTCGCATTCTTTCCAAATGCTCCGCCTGCTCCTCCCCGTTGTGGTGGACGAGCACCGCCTGGACGAGCGGGTGCACCGGGTGCTGAGATACCAGTTGGACCTCCACTCTTATAAGGAGAGCTAGTTGTTGGCCCAGCGCTGGTGCGCGGGGTCGGAAAACCTGCACCCGGTGCTGGACGCGAACTGGGTGGACGAGCGGCAAAGCCTGGACGCACTGAACCTGGACGAGCACCTGCCATTCCCGGACGTGGTGCACCTGTTGGACGTTGTGGTGGACGTGGGGTGGTGCCCCCCGTTGAGAATGGATTGTTACCTGGGCGGGGTGGACGTGGCACAACAGGTGGAGCAGATGAGAATGGGTTATTTCCTACACGTGGAGCTGGCTTGACTCCATCGCTCTCTGGAGCACTCTGTGGTGGGCGCTCTGCCTCTGCCTTTGCAGCTATCTCAGCCTTATGTAACTCCGAGCGTACTTGTTCAGCTTTGAGCGCCTCTAAATCAACTCCTAGTTCTGCGGCCAGTGAGGCGGCCTGTTCGGCGCTCACCTCTTCTTTTGGTTTTGCAGCCACTTTTTTTGCCGTGGCTTTTTTGACAGGCTTTTTCTCTTCAACAGGCTTGACATCTGGGTATAACTCGATGAGCTTTCGCACGACGGGGGCTTCTACAGTCGATGATGCCGATTTTACGAACTCACCCATCTCTTGGAGCTTTGCAAGCACGACCTTGCTCTCCATACCGAGTTGTTTTGCTAACTCGTGTACGCGGACCTTTGACACATTCTCCCCTGTCTTGGCCCGCATATACATCACATGCAAGCCCTAGTTGTACGACCTCATAGTCCTAGCGAGCTCATGTGAGTTTCATTTCTTTCATGTCCATTTCAAATGACGGTGTAGGCCCCCATCGTATCCAATGAGAGCCCGCTTTACATAATAGGGTTATCGGGATGAATATCGATACGCCAGCCGGTCAGGCGCGCAGCCAGGCGTGCATTCTGTCCATCTCTTCCAATGGCCAGAGATAGCTGATAGTCGGGAACCACGACTTTGGCACAGCGCCCGGCAAGGTCGGTAATCTCAACGGAGATGACCTTGGCTGGGGCTAATGCATGGCCCACAAAGATTCCCGGATCATCCGACCAATCCACGATATCGATCTTTTCACCATGAAGCTCATCCATGACTGCGC
Source organism: Actinomycetota bacterium (assembly GCA_005800815.1). Lineage (GTDB taxonomy): Bacteria > Actinomycetota > Actinomycetes > Nanopelagicales > Nanopelagicaceae > Planktophila. The sequence continues at coordinate 20,242 of SYEK01000016.1, read as the reverse complement.
GAGCGCGTGAGCCCATGGGACCAATGAGTGAGCCCTTCGGGCTCACACCTGCGCGGTGGGATTTGACTGCGACTTTGCTGCGATGACCAGCCTCGCGGGCAACGGCCATTATCTCAACGATGCGATCATTTATCTCAGGAACTTCAAATGCGAAGAGCTGCTTAACAAGTGCAGGGTGACTTCGAGATAACATGATCTCTGGGCCTTTCAAACCCTGCTTTACCTCCACCACAAAGCATTTTATGCGATCACCGTGATTGTATATCTCTCCTGGTACTTGCTCCTGTGGGGGTATGCGACCCTCTGTACGTCCTAAGTTGACGTGGATCATCTTGGGGTCACGACCCTGGGCAACAACACCCGATATGACATCTCCAACATTGCCAGTGAACTCACCAACGATGGATGCATCGTTGGTCTCACGCATCTTCAACTTGATGATCTGCCTTGCCGTCGATGTCGCTATCCGAGAGAACCCAGCCGGCATATCTACTACATCACCGATTTTCTCACCCAGCTCATTAAACTCTGGAACCAGGATTGAAATCTCACCACTCTGGCGATCTAGAACGGCTCTTGCGTGGCGCTTGGATTCATTACTCTGGTTGTAAGCACCCAAGACCCCAATTTCAATGGCGTGGATGAGCTGCTCGAGTGCGATCTCCTTCTGCGTTGTCATCTCGATTAATGCGCTCATCTCCACATGCATTTATTTTTCATCCTTACGACTGAATTCGACTTGCACCTGTGCTCGCTTGATATCGGCCAAGATGACCGTATGTGTCTTCATCCGACCCCTGATATTTTCTACAAATGTGGCATCACCCTCGCCTAGATGTGTCAATCGGGCGGTGAGGGTGCCACCATCATGAAAGACCATCGCAATTATCCGAGTCAGGTTTTTCTCCCAATGCCGAGGCTGCGTCAATGGTCTATCCACCCCTGGTGATGTGACTTCAAGGGTGAATGTGCCCTCGATTAAAGGCCTCTGATCTAAAAGCTCTGAAATCAAGCCAGAGAGCAGGGTGATCTCATCAAGGTTCAAGGGTTTGGGGCCATCGATGACACAGGTCAGGATGCAATGTTTTCCAGGGTTGGAGACGCGAAGCTCTTCTAGAAAGTAGCCTGCATTTTCGATAGCAGGCACAAGGAGCTGGGTTAATGATTGTGTCAGTGACATTCAAAACTTCTTCCTTATTCAGTTGTATCCCAAGTCTAACTAGAAAGATTGGAAAGTATCAATTCCTACTTTGAGGATGAGCGCAACGGTCACGACCATGAAGACCTTACGCACGAGCGTTGAACCACCACGAATGGCAAGGCGGGAGCCGATGATCGCTCCCGTTACATTTGCCGCCCCCAGGGCCAATCCAATCTGCCACATGATCGCCCCATTAAAACCAAAGATAAGGATTGCGCCTAGATTGGTCGCGACATTGACTACCTTTGCGATAGCAGAGGCGGTGATGAAGGCATAGCCAAGGAAGGCCACCAGAATGAGCATCAAAAATGAGCCGGTGCCTGGCCCAAAGATTCCATCATAGAAACCGATGAGGCCACCTGCCAGGGCTGCGATCTGAATTCGGCGCGCCGAGTGATGGCGCAATAGCTCTATCTTTCCTAAATCAGGTTTGAGCCAGGTGTAGGTCGCAACGAGGATTAAAAGTATCAGCACCAGCGGACGCATGCTCGAACTCGGGATCGAGGCGGCCAGGGATGCACCACCAGCCGATCCAACAAATGCCGGCACTGCCATTGCGAGTAGTACCTTGGGCTCGGGTTTTATTACTCGGCGATAAAGTCCAGCTGCGACGGTAGTACCAAAGACGGAGCCAAGTTTGTTTGTTCCAAGAATTGTCACCGTCTCGGTCTTGGGCAGACCAATCAATAGCGCCGGAAGTTGGATTAATCCCCCACCGCCGGCGATTGAGTCGATAAATCCAGCGAAGAAAGATGCGCTCAGGAGAAATAAACCAGTTGCAAGGCTCAGCTCTGCCATATTTGCTCCTTACTTGAGCAGTGCTGAAATCGTACTTACCGCGCTTGCAAGGGATACCTCGCTCTTGGCACCAGTTGTACGCAATCGCACTTCAACGTTGCCATCGGCCAGGGATTTGCCCACCACAACGATGATGGGATTGCCGATCAACTCGGCATCTTTAAACTTCACACCAGCACTTGCCTCTCGGCGATCATCGAGCATGACTGAGATACCAACTGCCTCTAAATCGCGCCCAAGTCTCAGAGCGGTATCAAAGGGTAGATCCTCTTTGCCTGTGGCCACGATATGGACCTTGGCCGGTGCTATCTCAACTGGCCAGTTAAGACCAATCTCATCACTTGTCTGTTCGGCGATTGCAGCGACGGCCCGGGATACTCCGATCCCGTACGAGCCCATAGTGACCACCTGAGACTTTCCGTTCTGGTCTAAGACTGTGAGGTTGAGGGCATCTGCATACTTTCGACCTAATTGAAAAATATGACCGATTTCAATTGCACGATCGATCACAATCTCAGTTGCACACTGCGGGCAGGCATCTCCTGCCCTCACCTCTGCAGCCTCGATATAGGCATCAGGTGTGAAGTCGCGACCATTGAGAACAAAGCGTGCATGGCGATTCTTTTTATTGGCCCCGCTTATCCAGAATGTTCCCGGTGCCACACGTGGATCGGCATAGAGGGTGATCCCCAATGACTGGATCTCCTGTGGCCCCATGTAGCCTTTGACTAGCTTGGGATACTTATCAAAGTCTGCCTCTTCGAAGATACGAAGCTCGTGGACTCCTCTCAAGTTCTCCTGCAGACGCTTAAGATCCACCTCACGATCACCGGGTACTAAGACTGCAATCGCTGTGCCATCTGCAACCAACATAATATTTTTGAGCGTATCCGCAGCGCTATAGCCACCACCGAACTCTGAGTTCATCACGGCTACCAACGCCTCTATCGTGGGGGTGTTAGGGGTGTCTAACTCCTCTAAGGCTGGAACACCTGATGGATCACCCGGACTCACCTTCGTTATCATCGCCTCGACATTTGCTGCATAACCACACTGTGGGCATAGAACGTAGGTATCCTCACCGCTGATACAAGGAGCCAAAAACTCCTCTGAGCGCGATCCTCCCATCGCACCCGAGACGGCTTGGACGATGTTGTACCTCATTCCCAAACGATTAAAACAGCTCACATATGCATCTCGGTGCCTGTGGTATGAGATATCAAGGCCGGCATCATCGATATCAAATGAGTAGGAGTCCTTCATCACAAACTCACGGCCCCGGATGATCCCACTGCGTGGACGGGCCTCATCTCGATACTTTGTCTGTATCTGATACAAACAGACAGGTAGATCCTTATACGATGAGTATTCGCTCTTGACCATTAGTGTGAACATCTCTTCATGGGTGGGTCCAAGTAAGTAATCTGCGCCTTTGCGATCTTTGAGGCGAAAAAGAGATGGTCCATACTCACTCCAGCGATGAGTGCTCTCATATGCCTCACTCGGAAGTAGCGCAGGAAAGTGAACCTCTTGAAAGCCTGCCTGGTCCATCTCTTGACGAATGATGTTCTCAACGTTGCGCAGAGTGATGACCCCTAATGGCAGCCACGAGTAGATTCCTGCGGCGATTCGGCGGATATATCCGGCACGAACGAGCAAACGATGGCTAGCTACCTCTGCATCGGCTGGATCATCGCGCAGCGTACGCAAAAAAAGCGTAGACATCATTAACATGAGGTGAGCCTACCGAATATCAACGGTAGGCATGCCTGATGCAACGCCCGCGGCCTCCATTTCTTCGGCCAACCTCATCGCCTCTTCGATTAAAGTTTCAACAATCATCCCTTCAGGCACGGTCTTGATGACCTCGCCTTTGACAAAGATCTGACCTTTACCATTTCCAGATGCAACACCTAAATCGGCCTCGCGCGCTTCACCCGGTCCATTGACAACACATCCCATGACTGCAACACGAAGTGGCACAGTCATACCCTCGAGCCCGGCCTGTACTTTCTCAGCCAGCGTATAGACATCGACTTGTGCACGCCCACATGATGGACAAGAGACTATCTCAAGTTTTCGCTGACGAAGATTCAACGACTCTAGGATCGAGATTCCCACCTTGACCTCCTCAACCGGAGGTGCAGAGAGTGAAACACGGATCGTGTCACCGATTCCCTCGGCCAATAAAACTGCAAAAGCAGTCGCAGATTTGATCGTGCCTTGGAAAATCGGTCCAGCCTCTGTCACCCCAAGGTGTAAGGGATAGTCACACTTTGCTGCCAGGATTCGATAAGCATTCACCATTGTTACCGGATCATGATGCTTTACTGAGATTTTGATATCTGAAAAACCATGCTCCTCGAATAACGATGCCTCCCAGAGCGCAGACTCTGCCAAGGCCTCAGGAGTTGCCTTGCCATACTTTGCAAGGAGTCGAGGATCAAGTGATCCGGCATTGACTCCGATTCGTATTGGAATCTTGGCATCACCGGCCGCCTTTGCAACCTCTTTTACCTTGTCATCAAACTGCTTAATATTTCCTGGGTTCACGCGCACAGCTGCACAGCCAGCATCAATGGCTGCAAAAATATACTTGGGTTGAAAGTGAATATCGGCGATTACTGGAATCTGAGATTTCTTGGCGATCTGAGCCAGGGCATCGGCATCATCTTGGCTGGGGACAGCCACGCGCACGATCTGGCATCCAGCGGCAGTGAGCTCGGCGATCTGTTGCAGCGTTGCATTGACATCAGATGTGAGTGTGGTGCACATCGATTGGACGCTCACAGGGGATGCACTCCCGACGCCGACCTTGCCGACCCTCAACTGCTTGGTCGTGCGACGCGGGGTAAGTACAGCAGGCGGCGCGCTAGGAATCCCTAAATCGACCATGGACCTATTGTGCCGTAACCAGAGGTGATCTGCTAAAGATTGAGAATGACTGGATTAACGATATCTGCCACGAGAAGAAGAAGCGTCAACGCAGCTAAAATCACAAATACCACTACCGTGATCGGGGTAAACACACTCACATCTATAGGCGCCGGCCGTGCACGTCCACGCGCGCGAGCCAAGAGAGCACGTATCTCATCGGCGATGGCAACAGCCATGTGACCTCCATCCAGGGGAAGGATGGGAAGAAGGTTGAAGATACCGACGAAGATATTCAAACTTGCAATAATGAGAGTGAAAGTTGCAAGGCGCTCCATCCCCGTTAAGTTATCGCTGCTCACGGCCTCTCCAGATACACGGGCGACTCCGACGATACCGACAAGGCCGTCGGCATCGCGCTCTTGTCCATCAACTGTCTGACCCCAAAGCTGCGGAATCTTGGAGGGAAGCTTGGCAAGAGATTTAACGCTCTGAAGGAGAAAGTCCTTGGTGACAATCGCAGCCTTTTGAAAGGAGGAGATGAGTCCTATACGCACTAATCCAGATTCATTAATTATCCCCAGCAGATATCTCTGCTCGCCATCGATACTCTCAAGGGTAGGTGTTGCAGTGATGATGATCTCTTGCCCAGAGCGTTGCACTCCAAGGCTTAACTCTCGACCTGCTGATTCACGGATGACCTGAACATCTTTGGACCAATCAGTAATTCTCTTACCGTTGATAGATATCACCTCATCGCCAGCCATCAGACCTGCAGATTGCGCCGCTGATCCCTTGATAACCTCAGCGATGATCGGTAATACCTGTGTAGTGCCAATTCCAGCAAAGAGGGTGAACAGGAGCACATAGCCGATGACAAAGTGCAGGAACGATCCAGCACCAAGGACGATTAATTTGCGCACCGATGTCGCCTTATAAAAGGCTCGCTCCTCTTGGCCTGGCGGCATCTGATCTGTCGGCGTCATACCTTCAATCCTGCAGTAGCCACCAGCTGGAATCGCCTTGACTCCGAACTCGGTCTCCCCGATCTGTCGGGAGAACAGGCGTGTTCCAAATCCGAGGAAAAACTCAGAGACCTTCATTCCATATCGCTTTGCCGTCAAGTAATGACCAAACTCATGGATCATCACTGAAAGGACAAGGGCGATTACAAAGGCAAGAACTCCGAGTATCTGCATTATGGGGCCAATCGTATTAGATGTTCATGAGCCAGCATCTGCGCATCATCTTGCACGGCACTGACATCGGACAAGTCTGTCAGCATTTGAGGTGCTAATTTAACAGATTGCGCCACCACAGCCTCAACTAATGGAACGATCGAGGTAAATGCGATCTTTCCAGCGATGAATCCGGCGACTGCAATCTCATTTGCCGCATTAAATATCGCAGGAAGACCCCCACCGATCTGACCACAATGGCGTGCCAGGGCGAGTGCTGGAAATTGTGTGTCATCGATTGGTTCAAAACTCCACTGCTGTTTCACACTCCAATCAATGGGCGGAGTTACCTTTGCCAAACGGTGCGGAAAGTTGAGTGCATAGGCGATCGCACCTTTCATGTTGGGCGGACTTGCTTGGGCGATTGTTGATCCATCGTGGAACTCGACCAATGAGTGCACAATCGATTGGCGATGAATAACCGCCTCTATTGCAGGGTAGGGTAGTGAAAACAGGTGGTGTGCCTCGATTATCTCAAGACCCTTATTGACTAGGGTCGCAGAGTTAATCGTGACAACTGCGCCCATACTCCACGTTGGATGCTTGAGTGCATCGGCTAGGCTCACCCCGCTGACATCAGTGCGATCTACAAATGGACCACCGCTTGCCGTCAGAATCACCTTACTTATCTCATCACTCTTGCCAGCTAAAGCACTCTGCCAGATTGCGCTGTGCTCAGAGTCAATGGGGATGATCTGGAGTGGCTTTGCCTTTGACATGACCAGATCACCAGCTACCACAAGTGACTCTTTGTTGGCCAAGGCCAATATATTTCCCGCATCGAGGGCGGCAAGAGTTGGAGCAAGTCCAATCGAGCCTGTGATGGCATTGACAACCACATCACATGCAAGAGATGCGATCTTAGCCGATGCCAGTTCTCCATCGATCACCGTGACACCAGGTAGCCCCTGGCGTATCACCTCGGCATTGTCCACTACACCGACATAACTCACCTTAAAAGCCCTCGCCTGTTTGATGACCAAGGCCGGATCACCCCCGCCCGATGAGATTGCAAGAACACGAAACTCATCTGGGTGCAGGGCGATGATCTCTAATGTTTGCCGTCCGATTGAGCCAGTGGAGCCCAGGATTACTAGCTCACGCATCTAGCGATCCAGGAGGTTGTGTGTGGGTGAGTACTTCTGCCCCGAACGGCGCTTGGCGATCGCACTTAACGCCTCCAAAACGACTCGATTGGCCAAGATCGCGGTGATCTCTGCGCTATCGAATGCAGGTGCTACCTCCACCACATCGATTCCAACAACTGGTAGTTCAAGACAGATTCGACGCACAGATTCGAGTAGTTCACGGCTGGTCAATCCTCCCGGCTCTGGTGTGCCCGTACCTGGGGCCATCCCCGGATCCACGACGTCGATATCTACCGAGAGAAATACGCCATCACACCCATCGGTCAAGGTCGTAAATGACTCATCTAAGACAGTGTGCAGTCCACGATGGTAAATCTCAGTCATCTCATAGGAGCGCATGCCCTGATCTCGCATCCAATCGAGAGTTTTGGCATCTGGCCAATATCCACGCAGACCAATCTGTAGGAAACGATCACCGCGAACGGCTCCAGATTCAATCAAGCGACGCATCGGGGTTCCATGTCCAATAAGGGTGCCGAACTGATCCTCACCAGTATCTGCATGAGCATCAAAGTGGATCATCGAGATCTTCCCCAGACCACGATGACGCGCAATTCCTGCTACATCGGCAGATGCAACTGAGTGATCTCCCCCAAGGATTATTGGGATAGCACCTGCACGTGAAATCCTCTCTGTTGCAACCGCTAGTACCTCAAGTGAGGCGATGAGATCTCCCCCAGGCATGAGCAAATCCCCTGCATCAACGACCTTCATCGCCTGTAATGAATCGATACGCAGCGCCAGATGTGGGCGCTGTGCATCATGAGGCAGATAATCCCCGCCTCGAATGGCCTGGGGACCAAACTTTGCACCCGAGCGATGAGATGTACCGCTATCAATCGGTGCACCGATGATTACAACATCGGCATCGGCAAAGCTTGAAGGCACATCTAAATCACAGCGCTCGATACCAAGAAATGTGAAGTCGGGGCCATACATGTTGCCGTGATTGACCATGTCTCAAGAATAGGCGTAAAACATTAAGAATCGAAACCTAAACCCAAGGAATCGAGCATTCGAAGCCACAAGTTACGCCTGCCCTGCTTATGATCTGCTCTATTGATGGACCATTGCGTCAGGCGGATGAAGAGGAATCGAAATGGTTCGGGAGGAAATGGCCATGGCTTCTTGCGCACCATCGTCAGACGAGTGCGCTCGTTATCAACACCATCCAAGAGATCGAGCATTACCTGTGCACCAAAGCGGGTTGAGCCAACCCCCAAACCTGTATAGCCCATAACGTATGCAACTCTTTTGCGATGGGCCAATCCCCAGAATGGTGAAAAACGTGTACAGGTGTCGATCGCGCCTCCCCAACCATGTGTGAATTTGATTCCCTTGAGTTGTGGGAACGTCTCCAAAAAAGCTTCGGCTAAGTGTGCATAGGTCTGGGCATCTGACTCATACTCTTGGCGCACCTTGCCGCTGAAGTTATAGATTGCATCATATCCACCCCATAAGATCTCATTGTCTTTTGTCATTCGATAGTAATGAAATTGATTACCTGCATCAGATAATCCCTCACGCTCCCTCCAACCGATGGATTCGAGTTGCGCTGGTGTCAAAGGCTCGGTGACGAGTTGGAAGTCATAGACAGGGATTACATATTTATGGGCGCTCCGCACAAGTGATTTGAAGATATTGGTGGCAAGAGCCACTTTCTTGGCGTGAACATCTCCATATGGGGTGTGAACGATCATCCCAGAGCGCACCTGCTCGACTCTTTCTACATGAGTATTTTCAAAGATTTTCACACCTAGTTTTATACAGACACGCTCAAGTCCCCAGACCAAACGCGCAGGATCAACCAAGGCGGTGCCATCTGGATCCCAGAGCGCACCTTTGTATATTGGTGAGTTCACCCTGGCCTGCACCTGGGCGGCGCTTAAAACCTCAACGCTATCGCCGAAGGAGTTGCGAAGGGCCGCCTCTTCATAGATCGACTCCATCTGCCAATCTTGGACGGCGACACGAAGCTCCCCATTCCACTCGAAATCACACTCGATTCCATATCTCTTGATTGTCGCTTCGATTGCATCCAGATTCTCGCGACCCATGCGCTCAATAACGGCCATCTCATCCTTGAAGCGGGTATAGCCATTCATGAATCCATGGGTAAGTGTGTAACTACAAAAGCCCCCGTTACGACCCGATGCACCAGCCCCGGTTTCTCTCTGCTCAACAATAATGACTTCACGCTGCGGATCGGCCTCTTTGGCAAGCAGTGCGGTCCACAAACCTGTGTAGCCTGCGCCGACGATACATAAATTAGTCGTCACATCACCGATGAGCGTTGGATGCGGCATCGGTTCGAGGGGATCTTCATCGAGCCAGTACAAGGCCGGCTGCATATAACTCAGATGGGTCAGAACAGAGGGGTCGATGGTTACCATCGCGCTATCCGGCCTTGGCCGGAATCACCCCTTCAATCACAACTCGCAGTTGGCCCGGGTCCTCCGGAACCTAACCCCATAGCGCAGATTTTCTCTTTACAACCTGTCGATCGCTATAGCAGTACCAGAAGGTTATCGTATTTTCTTACGATTGACTATCTGAACCGCGATGACAAGGGCTAAGGCTAGGAAAAACATCCCGGAGCCGATCACATTTGCCTGTGCAGGGATTCCTCGCGCAGCGGCCACATAGACGAACTTGGGAAAGGTGATGAGAGTCCCAGAATTAAAGTTGGTGATAATGAAATCATCAAAGGAGAGTGAGAAGGCCAACAAAGCCGCCCCTGCAATACCAGGTGCAACTAATGGCAAGGTCACACGCCTGAATGTCTCTACCTCATTTGCATACAGATCCATGGCAGCCTGTTCAAGTCGTGGATCTAGACTCGCGATTCGCGCTTTGACGGTAACGACAACAAAAGAGATACAAAACACGACGTGAGCGATGACCGTCGGCCAAAATCCTGGATTAATCTTAAAGACAAGAAAGAGTGATAGAAGTGAGGCTCCCAGGACTATCTCAGGTGTTGCCATAGGTAGAAAGATGAGTAGGTTTGAGCTTGAGCGGCCTCTAAAGTGATAGCGCCCGATTGCAAAGGCGATGAGAGTTCCAAGGATCGTTGAAAATATCGTAGCCAGTAAGCCAATCTTGATTGAGTTACCAAGTGCATTACAAATCTGTGGGGCACCGCATGGATTCTGCCAATTATCTAGAGTAAAGCCCTTCCAAATCAGATTACTCTTTCCAGAATCATTAAATGAGAATACAAAGGTGTATGCAACTGGGATGAAGAGATATGTGAAGCCAAAGATCATGTAGATGCGCAGAAGATTACGACCAAACCAGCGCGAGAAACGGGCTTTGATCGGAATCGTTGGGATAAATGCGGTTTTCAACGGCGTGCTCATACCAACTCCTCCGTCCCGGCTCTGCGGATATAGAGCGTGACAAGGATCAAGATCGCTGCCATCAAGGTAAATGAGAGCGCTGCTGCAGTGGGATAGTCAACGATCTTAAAATACCGGGATTCGATGACATTACCAATCATCTTTGTATTAGGACTTCCTAAGATCGCAGCATTGACATAGTCACCTGCTGCCGGGATGAAGGTCAGTAATGTGCCTGCCACAACACCTGGAAGAGATAATGGCAAGGTGACGCGACGAAAAGTTGTGATGGCATTGGCGTATAAGTCACCAGATGCCTCAATTGTCCGCGGATCGATGCGCTCCAGGGAGGCATATAAGGGAAGGGTCATGAAGGGTAGAAAGTTGTAGGTCATACCCGCTACAACCGCGACAGATGTCGATGTGATTGTCGTGGATTGCCCCATTAAATTCAGGTTTCGAAGCGTCGGCACTACGAAGCCCTCTTCACCAAGAATCTGTTTCCAGGCGATAGTTCGAAGTAGAAACGAGGTGAAGAAGGGTGCCACGACGAGTACAAGAAGAATATTTTTGAACTTTCCCGATTTGAATGCGATGGCATATGCCAATGGGTAAGCAATCGCTAGTGCAAAAATCGTTGCAAGAGTCGCATAGACGAATGAGCGGCCAAACTGCTCACGGTTTTCAATAAAGGCATTGATGTAATTGCTAAAGGCGAACGTCTGTTCATTTTGCCCTGTATCACCACCAGCAATAGGCGTCTGTGTGGAGGTCTGGGCTAAGTTGATTATTGGAAGAATGAAGAAGATGAAAAGAAATGCAAAACCTGGAAAGAGCAATAGGTAAGGGGTCTTTATCTTTGGCAAGCTTGCTCTCATTACTCCTCGAGCTCCTGGGGATTTACTTCCATTCCTGCCTCGATATCCTCATCTCCCCGAAGACCAAAGGTGAAGTTCGGCTCCCACGAGATGAGCACCTCCTCACCCTTGTTAAATGGTGGGACGCCATCATCGTTTTGCTCGAAGACCATCAACTCTTGGCCCCATGGCATCGCAACTACATACTGAGTACTCACACCGATGTATGAGACATCCTCAATATGGCCACCAGTTAAAGTATTTCCCCCTACCTGCGATCCCGTGCGGGTGATCCGAAACTTCTCTGGGCGAATTCCAGCATAGAGGGAGGTATCAATGGCATGTGAGCGTGATTTTGGCATAGCTATCTTCTGGCCATAGAGATCGATGACGAGGTTTTCACCATCAGCTCCATCGATTTTTCCTTTGATGAGGTTGGACTGACCTAGAAAGTTAGCGACAAAGGCCGTCTCTGGATCATCATATAAAGCTGCGGGAGTACCCATCTGTTCGATTTTGCCCTCGTTCATGACCGCAATCGTGTCGGCCATAGTCATGGCCTCCTCTTGATCATGGGTAACGTGCACGAAGGTGAGCCCAACTTCGCGTTGGATCCACTTGAGCTCGATCTGCATCTGTCTACGAAGCTTCAGATCCAAGGCCCCGAGCGGCTCATCGAGTAGAAGCAGGGCAGGGCGATTGACTATCGCGCGCGCTAAAGCGATGCGCTGTTGTTGACCCCCTGATAACTGTGTTGGCTTGCGCTGTGCTAGATGAGGCAGTTCAACGAGTGTGAGCACTTTATCTACCCGCTCTTTGACATCTTTAATCCCACGTCGGCGCAGGCCAAAGGCGATATTTTCAAAGATAGTAAGATGTGGGAATAACGCATAGTTTTGAAAGACCGTGTTGATGGGACGTTGATAGGGACGAGTCGTCGTGATATCGGTTTCACCTAAGTGAATACTGCCGACCGTTGGCTCCTCCAGACCGGCAACCATGCGCAGCGTCGTCGTTTTGCCACAGCCGGAAGGACCCAGAAGAGCAAAAAAAGAGCCCTTAGGAATCGTTAAGCTCAGATCATTAACGGCCGTGAACTCACCGTATGACTTGGTGATGCGAGTCAAACGCAGATCCCCACGAGCTGTGATCGGATCTACAGACACTAGTTACCTAAAGAGACGTATTACTAAAGAGAGGAGTGTTACCAACAGCCACTAGTTACCTTGCGCCTGCTGGAATGCCTCTGCCCACTTTGTCTCTTCATCTGGAGTCAGAGAGCGAAATACACTCAGACGTGAGGATGTTACCTGCGTTGGGAAGATGTACTCACTTGTGGCTAGCTCTGGAGCGATCTTCTCCATCTCAGCCTGTGCACCCTTTACTGGGCAGACATAGTTGACGTAGGCAGCAACTTCAGCGGCTACAACTGGATCGTAGTAATAGTTGATCAACTTCTCAGCATTTGCCTTTCCCTCAGGTGATGCTGTGGATGGAATCACCAAGTTATCACCTGAGATCGTGCCTCCCGACTCTGGAATTGCGAAGTCGAACTTACCCTCATTCTCACTGGCCAAAATGAACATATCGCCAGACCAACCTATAACGGCCGTTGCATCCCCAGAAGTTAAATCCTCGGCGTACTCATTACCCTTAACCCCACGGATCCAACCATCGGCGATTTTCTTTGCCATAAAGTCGACGGCATTCATGTATTGATCCTCGGTAACCTTTGTAATATCGATACCTTGGGAGAGAAGGATGACTCCAATGGTGTCTCGCATCTCAGATAGGACAACGATCTTGCCCTTGTTCTGCGGTGAAAACAGATCTTCAATCGTGCGAACTCCCTTTGGATTTTTCTCTGTATTCCAACCAAAGCCGGCCATGATGCCCTGCCAGGTCAGTGTAGATTCGCGCATTGGGTCATAGGATGGCGATTTCAAAGAATCCAAAATATTTACATGATTGGGAATATTTGTTAGATCATATTTCTGGGTGTAGCCAAGGCGAATCCAGCGAGCAGCCATCCAGTCAGTGGGGCTAACGAGGTCGTAGCCGATGTCCTCACCTAGTTTGAGTTGGGCTTGAACTTTGCCAAAGAACTCATCGTTATCGTTGTAATCCTCGAAGTACTGCGCATCGATCCCAGTCTGCGTCTTGAACTTTTCCAACGTTGGATAAGTCTTACTGTCTTCATCGAAATCTAAATACAGCGGCCAATTACCCCAGCGGACCGAACCGGCCCCTGCGGCATCATCACCGCCCCCGCCACATGCAGCGAGCAATCCCACCGCTCCTAACCCACCGGCACCGGCAAGAACGGCGCGACGAGAGATGCCAGATGTGAGAATTGAACCTGCTTCAGCCGAGAGTGATCGCTCTTTCGCCATGCTGGTGTGCTCCTTTAGTCCTTAGGTCGAGTCCACATACTATGCCCCAAGATTAGTCATAACATGCTTTATACGCGTGTAATCTTCAAATCCATAGCCCGATAAATCCTTGCCATAGCCCGAGCGCTTGAATCCCCCATGGGGCATCTCAGCTACGACGGGGATATGGGTATTGATCCACACGCAGCCGAAGTCGAAGGCCTTGGCCATGCGCATCGCACGGCCATGATCCTTGGTCCAAACGCTAGAGGCCAGACCGTAGTCGACACCATTCGCCTTGGCAACGGCATCGGCCTCATCACTAAATTTTTGGACTGTGATGACAGGTCCGAAGATCTCATTTTGAATCATCTCATCCTCCTGGCGCAGACCGGCGACGACGGTTGCTGGAAAGAAGTAGCCCGGACGATCTAACGCCTTCCCGCCAGTTGTGACCGTGGCATGGGTCGGTAGGCGCTCTAAGAATCCGCTCACCCGTGCCAGCTGGTTGGCGTTATTCACCGGGCCAAGGAAGACATCCTCATCGGGTGCACCGATTGTGATCGCCTTGGCCTGGGCCGTTAAGAGAGTGAGAAAATCATCATAGACACTCTCTTGAACTATGACTCGGGTCGCTGCCGTGCAGTCTTGGCCTGCGTTGAAATATCCAGCGATTGCGATCGCTTCGGCAGCGGCTAAGAGATCGGCATCTGCAAATACAACGACGGGAGCCTTGCCACCAAGCTCAAGGTGCACGCGCTTTAATCGTGTCGCCGCCGATTGCGCAACCTGGATTCCGGCACCAACTGAGCCCGTTATCGAGACCATATCAGGGCGCTTGTGTTCTACGAGGGTGCGACCGGTTTCGCGCTCCCCGCATACAACGTTGAATACTCCCTCAGGTAGAAACTCGGACATGACACTTGCCATCCAAACAGTGGATGCAGGTGTCGTATCACTTGGCTTTAAGACAACAGTATTTCCCGCAGCAATTGCCGGTGCCCACTTCCACACGGCCATCATCATGGGATAGTTCCACGGAGTCACTTGTCCGATGACACCGATCGGCTCGCGACGAATCATCGATGTCATACCCGGCATATATTCACCGGCGGATTTTCCTTCAAGGTTTCGGGCCGCCCCGGCAAAAAAGCGGATCTGATCGATCATCGGTGGAACTTCTTCACTTGTTGTCAGAGAGATAGGTTTACCTGTGTTGCGACTCTCAATTTCAATGATTTCGGCTTGACGCCCCTCGATTGCATCGGCAATTTTGAGCAGAGCGCGTTGGCGCACTGAGGGCGTGCTATCGCGCCAGGCGGGAAAGGCCTTACCTGCTGCATTGAAAGCGGCATCAATATCGGCTGCATTAGATTGTGGCGCAGTTGCAAAGTTCTTACCCGTCGATGGATTAATCAGATTTGTTATCTGCCCTGACGTGCTATCTACGGCATTACCGTTGATGAAGTTCTGTAGCTTTTCCATGGTTGTGAGCCTACCAATTCGGTGAGTGCCTAACTAGCCTGACTTGTTTTTTTCCGCACCCGCCAACTGGCCACATGCGCCATCGATTTCGCGCCCACGAGTATCTCGAACCGTCACGGGTACCCCGTAGCTCTCCAAGATGCGAACGAACTCCGCCTCATCTTCACGCCGAGATGCCGTCCATTTCGATCCTGGGGTTGGGTTCAGGGGAATCAAATTGACGTGGGCGTTACGATTTTTGAGCAGACGCCCCAATAAATCTGCGCGCCAGGATTGATCATTGATATCACGGATGAGGGCGTATTCGATGGAGTAGCGACGGCCCGTGCGCCTCTCATATTCATCAGCTGCGGCCAAGACCTCTTTGATTTTCCAGCGAGAGTTAATCGGAACCAATGTGTCGCGTAGCTCATCATCGGGGGTATGAAGTGAGACTGCCAAAGTCAGTGCGATCCCCTCCTGTGTAAGTTTTTCAATCCCATTGACGAGGCCAACGGTCGATACCGTGACCGAGCGAGCACTGATTCCTAAGCCATCTGGATTTGGATCGGTGATGTTTCGAATCGTTCGCATGACGGCGCTGTAGTTAGCAAGGGGCTCGCCCATTCCCATAAAGACGATATTCGATAGCCTGGCTGGACCACCTGGCAATTCTCCATCGACACAGGCGCGGGCAGCGGCCACGATCTGTTCAGTGATTTCACCTGCACTTAAATTGCGGGTGAGACCGGCCTGACCAGTTGCACAAAATGGACAGTTCATGCCACATCCAGCTTGGGATGAGATACATACTGTGACACGGTCGGTATAACGCATCAAAACGCTCTCAACAAGGACCCCGTCATGGAGTTTCCAGAGGTCTTTACGTGTCATGCCACCATCGCAGCTCACTGAGCGTACAAGATGAATCAGTTGTGGAGTCAACTGCTCGGCGATGCTCGTGCGCATCTCGGCTGGAATATCGCTCCAGCTTTGTGGGTCAATGGAAAGATGTGAGAAGTAATGTGTAGCGACTTGAACCCCTCGATATGCAGGCAGATCAAACTGCTTGGCCATCTCAACCCGCTCATCTGGGGAGTAGTCTGCTAAGTGCTTGGGTGCTTTTTTGCCCCCCATCGGCTCATCAAAGACAAGCTTTATCTCAGGCACACTCAAAACCACGCCTCTACCAACTCAAGGGCTGCCCAGAGCGCAGGGGCTGAGATCAAGACTGAATCGAGTCGATCAAGCATTCCGCCGTGACCTGGCAACATCGAACCCATATCTTTAAGTGCTAAATCTCGCTTCATGGCGCTCTCAATCAAGTCGCCACATGTCGCACTGGCAACGATCATCAATCCAACGACTAGGCCAATCCACCATTGCATATCCAAGATATAGACAAAGGCGAGGATCCCACCAATGACGGTGAAAATAAGAGAGCCGATGAAGCCCTCCCAGCTCTTCTTGGGACTGATCTTTGGAACGAGAGGATGCTTGCCGATCAAGACACCGACGAGATAGCCAAAAGTATCGTTACAACCGACTAGGACGACCAGAACCATAACTCGTTCCAGACCTGTATCCGTGCGACCTAGCAAAATAATGAAGCCACCAAGGAAAGGAAGATAGAGAAGTGAGAATGTGGTGGCAGTAGCGCTTGCGACAAAGCCTTCAGGGCCCCTAGTCAGCAGTTGAATCAGAAGTATAGGTAGGGCAACTGCAGTGGCCGCTGCCAGACCTGCTATCCCCTCGTTCCATGTCGCATATGCCAGGGCAAGAGATGAGATCATCAATCCAATGAGTGAAATGTAGGTACCGCGAAGATTAAAGGCACGCACAATCTCACGGATTCCAAACAAAACAGCTGCCGCCACTACTAGTGCAAATACCTGTCGGCGATAGGCAAGGGCGGTCCAGACGAGTGCAACCAAAAATAAGGAGACAGCGATTGAGGGCAGAAGCTTGCGCCCAGCCCGCTTGTTGATCGCCTCATTGATCGAATGCATATCAGACATAGAGCGCCCCTTAGATCTCTAGGAGTTCGGCCTCTTTGTGTTTGAGCATCTCATCGACCTTCAAAACGTGATCGGCAGTGATCTTCTCTAACTCTTTCTCCCCACGTGCCACATCATCTTTTCCAGTCAGACCATCTTTTTCCATTTTCTCAATCGCCTCTTTTGCAGAGCGTCGAATATTACGCATTGAGATTTTCGAGTCCTCGGCCTTGCTTTTCGTGAGTTTTATGTACTCTTTTCGCCGCTCTTCGGTTAACTGTGGAAAATTGATACGTATGAGAGAGCCATCGCTGGATGGATTGACACCTAAATCACTGTCTCTGATCGCTTTTTCAATATTGAGTATTGCGCCTTTATCAAAAGGTGCGATGGTGGCCATGCGCGCCTCTGGAACTTGAATCGATGCAAGTTGTGAGAGAGCTGTATAAGTACCGTAATAGTCGACCATAATCTTATTAAACAGGGATGGGTGAGCACGCCCAGTTCGAATGGAGGCAAAATCATCCTTTGCCACATCCACTGCCTTGCTCATCTTGATATCGGCATCTTTGAGGATGCTCGCTACATCTGACATTACTGCTCCCTTTTTTCGGCCATGATCACCTAAGCGACCAAGGTCCCGATTGTCTCACCACGCACCGCACGGCCGATATTTCCATTTTTCATCAAATCAAAGACGATTATCGGAAGTTTGTTCTCTCGACACAGAGCAAAGGCTGCGGCGTCGGCCACCGCTAACGACTTTGACAAGACCTCATCGTAGGAGATGCTCTCGTACTTAGTAGCCTGAGGGTCTCTTTTGGGATCTGCGCTGTAGACACCATCGACACCACTCTTGGCGAGTAAGAGCGCCTGCGCCCCGATCTCTAGGGCACGTTGCGCCGAGACAGTATCGGTTGTGAAATATGGCATTCCAGCACCTGCTCCAAAGATCACGACACGTCCCTTTTCTAGATGGCGAATCGCCCGCAACGGAACGTATGGCTCAGCGACCTGACCCATGGTGATCGCAGTCTGAACACGGGTTTGAATCCCCTCTTTCTCAAGAAAATCCTGCAACGCAAGACAGTTCATGACTGTGCCCAACATACCCATGTAGTCGGCACGAGAGCGATCCATGCCCCGCTGTTGAAGTTCTGCGCCACGAAAATAATTGCCTCCACCGACAACTATTGCGACCTGAACCCCAGTGCGTGCTACCTCGGCTATCTGCTTTGCAATGTCTTGAACGACATCGGGGTCAACACCGATGCCCTTAGCGCCACCAAAGACCTCTCCCGAGAGTTTAAGAAGTACTCGCCGATATGTTCCCCGCGTTGCGGACATGAGTGCTCCTTTCAAACTATTCGATCGGTGGCTCAATCTTAACTGTTAGCGCCTTGGAGCTTATTGACCCACGCGGAAGCGGTAAAAGGCCTTCACGCCTGTTCCTGCCTCATCTAGAATCTCTTTGACGCTCTTCTTGGCATCCTTGGCAAATGATTGTTCTATCAAGGAGACCTCTTTAACAAATCCTGTGACACGACCCTCGATTATTTTCGCGAAAGAGGCTTCAGGTTTGCCCTCTGCAATCGCGGTCTCATGGGCGATACGCCGCTCATTCTCAATCAGATCAGCAGGAACATCCTCGCGATTGACAAACTGCGGGGCAAAGGCGGCGATGTGCTGAGCGATGTCCTTACCAACTTCACCAGCCTCTTTGGAAAGTTGAACTAGCACACCTACTTGTGGGGGAAGATCAGGACTTGTGCGGTGCAGATAGATTCCAACTGGTGAGTCTTTAATGACTGCAATACGACGAACCTCAATCTTTTCACCCAACATCGCATTTGCCTCATCGACTACGGCCTGGACTGTGCTCCCATTGGCCATACTTGACTCAAGGAATTTTTCAGTTGAATCAGATTGTGTGCTCTGCAGATGCCCAAGAAGCTCATCGGCAAGGCCTACAAAGCGCTCACCCTTTGCAACAAAATCTGTCTCACAGTTGAGCTCGAGCATCACACCGAGATTGCCTTGCACCTTTGCAACAACTGCGCCGTTAGATGTCAGGCGACCCTCACGCTTGGTGACTCCTTTGAGCCCCTTTACGCGAATGAGATCAATCGCCTTCTCATAATCGCCCTGCGCCTCATCGAGTGCCTTCTTGCAATCGAGCATTCCGGCCGCCGTTGCCTCTCGAAGGCGCTTAACATCGGTAGCTGTATATGCCGCCATAGAGATTATGCTCCCTCTTCTGGTGCCGGAGCCTGTGAGACCAAGTCGGCTGATGCGATCTCCTTCTCCCAGTCGGCCATCGGCTCACCTGCGCCAATCTCTGCTGGAGTCGCGGTCTTGCTGGCCTCCTTAACAACTGCAGAACGCGCGGCAAGACCGGCGACAATTGCATCGGTGATGACGCGAGTGAGCAGACCGATTGAACGGATTGCATCATCATTTCCTGGGATCTTGTAGTCGACCTCATCTGGATCACAGTTGGTATCCAAGATTGCAATCACAGGGATACCTAGCTTCTTGGCCTCTTGAACTGCAAGGTGCTCCTTCTTGGTATCCACAACCCAAATCGCCGAAGGCAACTTAGTCATATGACGAATTCCATCTAGGTTCTTGAATAGTTTTTCACGCTCACGGCGCAGCATCAAAAGCTCCTTCTTGGTCAGAAGAAGGTCATTGGTATTTTCAAGGGCCTCTAACTCTTTGAGGCGCTGGACACGCTTGTAGACGGTCGGGAAGTTAGTGAGCATTCCACCTAACCAACGCTCAGTCACGGTCGGCATCCCAACACGTGCCGCCTGTTGCATGATCGGCTCATGAGCCTGCTTCTTTGTACCAACAAAGAGGATATGACCACCCTTTGCGACCGTATCCTTCACAAAGTTGTACGCACTATCAATGAGTGCAAGTGATTGCTGAATATCGATGATGTAGATG
>SYEK01000015.1 GCA_005800815.1 Actinomycetota bacterium | reverse complement strand
GATTATGAGCAGCTTGCTCTACCAAGCTGAGCTACCCCGCCAAGGGTGTGCTGTGAAAAGATCTCACATCACGTGAAGGAGATCTCATCGAGCCCCCCACCGGAATCGGACCGGTGACCTTTTCCTTACCATGGAAACGCTCTACCAACTGAGCTAGGGGGGCACGCATTCTGTGTGGGAATTTACTCGAGGCCTTAGCGTACAGGGCGCAAAGCGCTTTAGAAAAATCCTTATTCGGCAGGGTTGAGAGTAATTTTGCCAGTAGTGTGCCGGGCCAACATCGCCTGATGCGCGCGCCTTGCTTGGCTCAAACCAAATACTTCACCCGTAACTGGCTTGAGTTTTCCACTCGTGACCAACTCAAAGAGTGCGATGATGACATCGTTCATCAACTCTTTGCTCCCAAAACAGTGTGAGAGCCAGAAACCTGTGACCGACTTTGAAGAGGCTAGTAATACCCCAGGGTGGATCATGGATGGCGCCTCTCGTGATGCCATACCAAATGTAATCAGGCGACCAAATGGTGCTAGAGCCTCAAGGCTAAGATCAAAGGTCTTACCGCCAACCATCTCTAAAATCAGATCCACTGGCTTACCACCATTTGCCTCAAGGATGGCTGCTAGTAAATTGTTTTGGTCGGCATCGATGGCAACATCGGCACCTAGTGATGTGGCCAACTCGCGTTTTTTAGCAGTTGAGGCGACGGCGATAACTTTTGCCCCCCACATCTTTGCTAATTGAATTGCAATCGTGCCGACACCACCGGCGGCTGCATGGATCACGACACTCTCACCGGCCCGCACATGGCCCACGCTCTTTAAGATATGCCAAGCCGTCGAACCTTGCACCAACATACATAGCGCCTGGGAATCACTGACTCCATCTGGAATATCGATCATCGTCGATAGGTGTGCTACAGCTTTTTGGGCATATCCACCGCTTGGCACAGGAGCTAAAACACGTCGCCCATCAGATGTCGTACCCACGACCTCGATGCCTGGCACCAACGGTAGTTTCTGCTTCGAAAGATATGAGTTCTCAGTCTGATGTGTATCTGCATAATTAATCCCAATAGCAGTGACATCTATGATCGCAAAGCCCTCCTTTGCGATTGGATCGGGCAGATCCACAAGGTTCATCACCTCTGGACCGCCGAATGCAGTGACCTGGATCGCCTTCATCTCTTATCCTTTTGTGGAGCCAAGGGTGAGACCTGATACGAACTGCTTGCGCAGAAGGAAAAAGACGATGAGTGTTGGAAGCGCGGCAATCGCAGCTCCTGCGGCTAAGAGATTGTAATCAGTGACGAACTCACCTTGTAGACGGCCCAGCGCCGAAGTGATCGGACGCTTTGAGTCGGTCGACATGAGCACAAGGGCCCAGAAGAAATCATTGTAGATCCACGTGGTCATCAAGACGGCAAGTGATGCTAGGGCAGGTCGCAGCAGAGGAAGCATCACCTTGGAGTAGTGAGTAAAAACTGTGGCACCATCGACCATGGCCGATTCACTAATCTCCTTTGGAATCGTCTTCATATAACTCGAGAGCACAAATGTCGCAAAGCCCATCTGGAAGGCGACGTGGACCAATACGACACCCCAATGTGAATCATATAAAACCCTCGGGATGCCTATCGCCTTGCCTAATGTTATGTACATCTTGAATACTGGAATGAATACCAGTTGGGCGGGCAGTAAGTTACCGGCCGTAAAGAGCAATAATAATGAGACATTCCACTTGAATGAGTAACGGCTGACAACAAAGGCGATCAGGGAGCCAAAGAATAGGGTTAAGAAAACGGCGGGCACAGTGATGGCGAAGGTATTCCAGAAATACAGGGGCAGATCCATCCTTGAGATCGCATCGAAATAGTTTTGAAGATTCAAGGTATTGGGGATCGAGAAGACTCCATTTGCACGTACATCTTTATATGGACGTAGTGAGGTCCAAAAAGTCCATACTATTGGAAAGATCCAAACAATCGCAAAGACACCGATGAGGGCTGAGATAAAACGATCCTTGACCTTCTGTTTATTCTTGTATTTTGTCGCAGACTTTTGCAACTCCACGTCGATACTCATTGGACATCACTCCTGAAGGTTGCGCGTAAGTAAGCGATAATTGGCCCAATAGAGAGAAGAAAAAGAATCACTGCATAGGCAGCGCCCTTCATGGATGCCCCCTCACCAGCGATATTGGAGAAGACCAAGGTGCCAAGGATCGGCAGCCCTCCACGGGAGCCATAAATAATGTAGACGATATCGAATGCACGCAGGGATTCGATAATTGTGATGACGATTACGATGACATTGACTGGTTTCATCGCAGGAAAAATGACTTTCTTGAAGGTCTGCCACTCGGTGGCGCCATCCAAGGCCGATGCCTCACGCAGGGCTAAATCAACTGATTTGAGTCCAGCTAAATACAGCAACATGATGTAGCCGATATGACGCCATGATGCGATAGTCAAAATGACATAGATGTTGATGTCATAGTTACCAAAGAAGGAGAAGGCGTTATCGATATCACGTCCCATAAGCCCGTTAATAAAGCCATCGGGGCGAAGTAAGAAATCCCAGATTATTCCAGTCACTGCCAGTGAAAGGACCACAGGTAGGTAATAGGCCGTCTCATAGAACTTGTGTCCACGGATCTGTCTATCGATTTGATAGGCCAAGAGGATCCCTATCGGTGTCGCGATTCCGGCAAACCAGACTAACCAGATTACGTTATTTTGAACCGCCTCCCAGAATGCGGGGGTATCAAAAAAAATATTTTTATAGTTTGCAAGACCCGCCCATTTGATTCTGCTAAGAGATATTCCCGACCAGTAGGTGAAGGAGAGGATGATTGTTAGAAATGCCGGTACCCAAACGAGTAGTAGATGGAAAAAGAGCGGCAGACCCACAAAAGCCGCGAGGGTTGTTCTATCTGCCCTAGAAAAGGCTCGACGGCGATGGGCTTTTTTACCGCTCACCGCCGTCGAGTTCATACTTCAAACCTATCTCTTTATAACTAATTTTTGCTACTTGAGACAAAAATTATTGGCTATGCAAGAGGAGGTAGTGCATCCCATTGTGCTTGCAGGCTATCAACGATCTTGTTGACATCCTTAGGATTCTTAAACCATGACTGGATGGCAGGACCAACAACTGGACCAGCAAAGTCAGGGCGTGTGTCACGGTCAAGGAACTGAGTGATGTACTTAGCCTCAGCCATGACAGCAAGCTGCTCCTTCTGGAACGGATCGTATGTCGATGTATCCTGGCCCTTGTTCGCAGAGGTCATTGGGATGACTTTTCCATCCTTGTCCTTTGCATCGAGTATGGCCTGAATGCCCTCCATATCACCTGCGAAGGCAAGGAAGTCTGCTCCACCGGCGTTATTAGTTCCGTTAGCAGCCACGCACCAGCCATCGATAGGTGCATCGATAGTGTTGCGAGCATGCTCCGGGTTGATTTCTGGGAATGGAATGATCGAGAGGTCGGCGTAATCAGCCTCTGACTGCTCTTTGAAGTTTCCACCGAACCATGAACCCATGAGCATCGATCCAGCCTTCCTCTGTAGAAGAAGCTGCATAGCCCCATCCCACTCGAGATCTAGGACGTTTGGATTCATGTAAGGGATCAGCATCTCCCAGTACTTGAATACTTCAAGGACCTTTGCATCTGTCCACTTTTCGCGTCCAGCCATGAGATCTACATGGAATGGGTATCCGTTGATGCGAGCATTGAGAATATCAAATGTTCCCATTGCCTCCCAGCCGCCTTTATCGCCGGCTGCAAATCCAACAAGACCCTTCTTCTTCATACCATCTAGCATCTTGAGGAACTCATCCCAGTTTGTCACGTTATCTGCATTCAATCCAAGATCAGCGAACAT
>SYEK01000014.1 GCA_005800815.1 Actinomycetota bacterium | reverse complement strand
CTTGGCGGCGTAGAGGACAAGGCTGTACTTGGAACCAGACTTATCAAGTAGTTCATCGATTGGAGGATTGGTGATGCCATCCATATATTTACCCCACTCATATCATTTTGTAGCCCTGTGATTAAGAGGTCAAGCCTATCAGTTGTTCAACGACCCGCTCAACCCGGTCATTGATGATGACAAGGTCGAAGTATGAAGCAGCGGCAAGCTCTTCTTGGGCCAGTTGCAAGCGCTCTGCTCGTCTAAGCGGATCATCGGTTCCACGTGCCTCAAGACGAGAAACTAACTCTTCCCATGTCGGTGGTTCAAGGAATATCAGTAGCGCTTGGGGTAGGTGTGACTTTACTTGTCGTGCTCCATCAATCTCTATCTCCAAAAGAACATTACGCCCAGCTACGAGTGCCTCCTCAACTGCTGCCCTGGGGGTTCCATATTTATTGCCAGCAAAGTCTGCCCATTCTAAGAACTGCCCATCTTTGACTCTGCGCAAGAACTCCTCTTCACTGATAAAAAAATAATCAATACCATCACGCTCATTCGAACGTGGGAATCTCGTTGTGGCCGAGACACTCACCCAAAAAACATCTAATGCACGAAGCCTCGCGGCGATAGTGCTCTTACCCACTCCACCGGGTCCAGAGAGCACGAAAAGCCTTCCCAGTGGGATTGCATGGGATGGATTCATAAACTCACTTCTCAACTCTTTGATTTGATGCCGGCCTAAGCCTGCGATTCTACGCGTGGGTGAGATTTTTAAGCGCTCCATAAGAGCCAGGGCTCGCACTTTTCCCACTCCGCTGACTGACTCTAGTAGTTCACGCACTCTCATTTTTCTGATTGCTTCATCCTTCAAAGCTAGATCTAGAACACCATCGATAGAGATATCCCCAGATTTAACCTGTGCCTTTATCTCAGTCCTACGCTTTCGGGACCGACCTGCCTTTTCTAGTGCCTCGGCCCGCTGAGTCGGCGAGAGAAGTGGTGGTAGAGCCATGCAATAAACCTAGTCCACGGTTGAAGCTTTAGAGAAGTTGCGTCGCGATCACTTCAGCCTGCTTACGCATCGCATCTACACCCTTGCTCCAATATGAAGTGATGGGGCGACCGATGACGACTAGATTTGCGCCCCTGTCGATAGCCTCTCTTGGTGTCATCGTTCGTAATTGATCATCATGAGAGCTCTCCGGGGGTCGAACACCTGGGGTAATAATCGTGACTGCATCGCCAATGCTCTGACGGATTGCAAGGATCTCCAGTGGGGAGCAAACGATGGCGCGGGCACCAGCGGCAACAGCCAGATTTGCCAAGGCTACCGCACTCTCAAGGGCACAGGATTTGTAACCTATTGCTCTCAAATCATCATCACCGAGAGATGTCAAAATCGTCACCCCAGCAACGAGAGTAGAGGGCAAGGCTTCCACCGCTGCGGCAATCATCTCATTTCCACCAGAGGCATGTACTGTCAAAAACTTTGGACGCAAAGACGAGACTGTCATCGCAGCACTAGCAACTGTGTGAGGTATATCGTGGAGCTTTAAATCTAAGAAGATGTCGCGCTCGGTCTCACCTGATATAGCTCGCACACCTTCATGCCCTAGGCTCAGGAAGAATTCAAGGCCTAATTTATACACACTGACAGACTCCGACGTCGCTTTTACCCAATCGATAGCTATTGACAGATCAGATGTATCAACGGCCAGAACGATAGGAGGATTCCATGCCATCTCAGTGTGCATCCTGATCTCGATGTGCACACCCGACCGCATCCCTTAAGGAAACAAACCCCTTTGCTACAAGAAGCTCTCTGAGCTCTCTTTGTATCGTTAGAAGAGCTGTAGGATTTCCAAAGCTTGCTGTTCCGATTGATACTGCACTTGCACCGGCCGCTATGAATTCAAGAGCATCTCGCCCTGATGAGATACCTCCCATACCAAGGATAGGAACCGCGGGCAGGGCCTCATGGACTTGATAGACCGCGCGCACTGCAATCGGTCTTATCGCCGGGCCAGATAGTCCACCTGTCTTACCCCCCAGATGAGGGCGCATCGTCTCAAGATTAATGACCATCCCCAGGACTGTGTTGATTAAAGCCAATGCATCTGCGCCTGCATCAACCACACCCCTTGCAATCGAAATCAAATCTGTCACATCGGGAGATAATTTGGCAATTATTGGAAGCTCGCCTCCAATCGTCCTACGCACGCCATCGATGACACGCTTGGAGGCATCAGAGTCACATGCAAATACCAGTCCTCGATTTTCAACGTTTGGGCAGGAGATATTTACCTCAACGGCACTGATTCCAGCGACTCCACGTAGTTTGCGCGCCAACGTGGAGTACTCCTCAATCGTCTCCCCCGCGATAGAGACGATGATCCGAGCCCTTTGCTCGATCAAATATGGAATATCCACAGCGATGAAGGCATCTATTCCAGGGCCTTGCAGCCCTATCGAGTTGAGCATCCCACTTGGTGTCTCAGCCATTCGGGGAGTCTGGCGACCAGTGCGGGCCTTATTCATCACTGATTTCGTCACAACACCACCAATATCGTGGAGTGCAAAGAATTGTGCCAACTCTCGACCCGAACTTGCACAGCCACTAGCTGTAAAGACTGGTGAAGGAAACCAGCTATTGCCTAGGGTGGTTGAGAAGTCCAGGCTTGTCATAGCACACGCCCGACTTTGTCCCATTGAACAAGGGCACCATCCATGACAGGTCCATCGATGCATGATCTCAGCATTGAGATTGCTCCAGTCGAATCCGCGACAGGAACTACACAGGTCATACAGATTCCTATTCCGCAGGCCATAGCTTCTTCCACCGCCGCTTGGTGCACAACATCACTCTTGGATGTGATGGCATTTATCGCAGCAAGCATGGGCATGGGACCGCAGGAGTAGATCACTGCGACGTCGAGATCGGCGATCAGATTCGGGATTGCATCGGTTACTCGACCCATCTGTCCCATTGATCCATCCTCTGTATAAATACGCAGTGAGTTCACTGCACGCTTGCCCTCCATGGGAGCATAGATTTTCGAGCCAGTACTTGCACCGAGCAACATATCTACGCGGCAGCCCCTGGCCTTGAGAACTTCGGCTAGCCCAAAGAGTGGGGCTGAACCATATCCGCCACCAACAAGGAGAGCCTCCACTGGCTCGGTGGGAATACCAAAGGCCGTACCCAGTGGCACGACAACATCTAATAGGGCACCTTCGCCTTGTTCGCACAACCATCTGCTGCCTTGTCCATGGGGGGCGACGATGAGCTCCATAGTCCCGCCAAAAGTGGCACTCATCGAAGTTCGGGAGATTGCAAATGCACGCCGTAACACCATTCTAGAGGACTCACCCCCGACACTTATTGCAACAAAATTACCTGGCTTACAATCATTGGCTAGATCTCCAATATTGATGATCAATTGCTGGTACTGACCGATGCGTTTATTACTGATGAGTGTGGCATTTATCTGCGCAGCATTTGTGTTGATTTTTCCCACCCTAGGCCAACCATTCCTGCAAAGGTGCAATGGAGAGCTCATGTGAGGCGATGAAGCGAATACCTTCAACAGCTGCACTAAAACCCGCTGTCGTGGTGATTATAGGAATTGAGCGCTGAACTGCGGCGGTGCGAATGGCCCAACCATCGGCTCGAACACCGCGACCTACTGGTGTATTAATCACTAAATCAATATCTCCCGCGTTTATCATCTCTACGATCGTAGGCTCACCCAAAGGACCGGTGCCATCTGAGTTCTTACGCACCCGCATGGAAACTACTCCATGTTCAGATAAATATCTCGCTGTCCCATCGGTTGCCAATATCCGAAAGCCCAGTGCCGCTAGAGCTGCTGCTGGTTCGATGCCAAACTTCTTGTCCTTATCGGCTAGGGATATAAAAACTGAACCAGTCTTAGGAAGTGGACCAAATGCCTGAATCTGGGACTTTGCATAGCTCTCACCAAAGGAGGGTGAGATTCCCATCACTTCACCGGTAGAGCGCATCTCAGGGCCCAAAATCGAATCAACGCCCCGTCCATCGCTGCGACGAAAACGGTTCCAAGGCAGTACTGCCTCTTTGACGGAGATGCCTCTGGTAACTCCATCTCCAGATGTTGGCAGTAGAGCCTCTGCGCGTAGCTCTGAGATTGTTGCACCCAGAGAGATACGAGCGGCTGCTTTTGCCAAAGAGACCCCCGTAGCCTTGCTGACAAATGGAACCGTGCGGGATGCACGCGGATTGGCTTCTAGGACATAGAGAGCCTGCTCGGTCAAGGCAAATTGAATATTGATAAGACCAAGAACACCCACACTGGCTGCAATCTTTGTCGTAGCATCTTTAATCTCTGCTAATTGAGAGGCTGTGATTGTCATTGAGGGAAGCACACAGGCACTGTCCCCACTGTGAATTCCAGCCTCTTCGATATGCTCCATCACACCGCCCAGGAAGAGTTGCTCGCCATCAAAGAGGGCATCCACATCAATCTCTATCGCACTATCTAAGAATTTATCCACTAAAACTGGATGATTAGGAGTGATGTCGGTGGCACGAGTGATAAAGCCCGCCAAGGCGCTGTCATCGTATACGATCTCCATTCCTCGGCCACCAAGGACAAAGGATGGACGGACAAGGACTGGATACCCAATGCGTGCAGCGATAGTGATCGCCTCAAGGTGAGTAGATGCCATTCCAAATTCGGGAGCATTGAGCCCTTGCTCAGATAGGATCTGACCGAATGCACCTCTCTCCTCAGCTAGGTTTATCGCCTCTGGACTAGTTCCCAAAATCTTGACTCCATTGGTCTTGAGGCCTGCCGCAAGTCCCAACGGAGTTTGCCCCCCCAATTGAGTAATGACCCCTAAAAGTGGTCCAGCTTGGGTCTCTGCATGGATGACTTCGAGAACATCTTCTAATGTGAGAGGTTCGAAATAGAGTCGATCACTGGTGTCGTAATCTGTTGAGACAGTCTCAGGATTGCAGTTGATCATAATCGTTTCATAACCGGCCTCACGTAGTGCAAAGGATGCATGAACACAGGAATAATCAAATTCAATGCCTTGACCGATGCGATTGGGTCCACTGCCTAGGATGATGACCGCTGGAGTGATACGAGTGGCTACTTCACTCTCCTGCTCATAGCTGGAATAGTGGTAAGGGGTGAAAGCTTCGAACTCGGCTGCACATGTATCAACGGTCTTATAAACAGGCCGGATCAAGAGATGATGCCGAATCCTGCGGATTTCCTCCTCAGGAACTGCTCGTAAAGCTCCTATCTGGGCATCGGAGAATCCCATTGATTTTGCCTCTATTAAAAGTTCACGATTGAGCTCTCCTGGAATCGCAATACGCTCTGCCTGCTTATTGATGAGCTCAATTTGCTGTATGAACCATGGGTCGATCTTGCAGGCTGCACAGACCTCATCGATGCTTGCTCCCAGCCACAGCGCCCTTTGCACCTGCTGCAAGCGATACTCCGTAGGAGTCACCATGGATTTGAGAGCCTCATTGAGCTCGTTCTCCCGGGCAGGGGCAAAGTGAAAGATCGCCTCTTTGCGTTCTAGGGATCGCAGCGCTTTCATGAGAGCCTCTGGAAAGGATCTTCCTATGGCCATCGCCTCCCCCACACTTTTCATCGTTGTAGTCAATCGAGGATCGGCATCGGCGAATTTTTCGAAGGCAAATCGAGGTAGTTTCACGACGACATAATCAAGAGTGGGCTCAAAGGAAGCCGGGGTGAGTTTTGTAATATCGTTTCTGATCTCATCAAGACTGTATCCCAGGGCTAGCTTTGTTGCGATCTTGGCGATTGGGAAGCCAGTTGCCTTTGATGCGAGTGCACTCGAGCGTGAAACACGTGGATTCATCTCGATTACTATGATTCGACCATTCTCAGGATTTACGGCGAATTGAATATTACATCCTCCAGTGTCTACCCCTACCTCTCGGATAATATCGATAGATAAGTTGCGCAGCCTCTGGTACTCAACATCAGTCAATGTCATGGCAGGTGCAATTGTTATCGAGTCACCTGTATGCACGCCCATGGGATCGACATTCTCGATACTACATACGATAACGACGTTGTCTTTATAGTCACGCATTACCTCAAGCTCGTACTCTTTCCAACCAATTATCGATTCTTCAAGTAAGACCTCAGATGTTGGACTGTGCCGGAGTCCAGTTCCTGCAATTTGGGTAAGTTGTAACTCATCAAAGGCTATGCCTGATCCCAGACCACCCATCGTGAATGAAGGACGCACTACAACTGGATAACCTAAGCTCTGGACTGCATCCATGACCTCACCCATAGTGTGACAGATGAGGGATCTGGCCGATTCACCACCGACTTTTTCAACAACTTTTCGAAAGAGCGCACGATTTTCACCACGGTTAATTGCATCAACATCTGCCCCAATCAGACGAACTCCGAATTTCACAAGAGTTCCATTATTAAATAGCTCTATAGCCGCATTCAGGGCGGTCTGACCACCTAACGTTGCTAAAACAGCATCGGGTTTTTCTCGCGCGATGATCTTTTCGATTACTTCTGCAGTAATAGGTTCGATATATGTCGCATCAGCGAACTGTGGATCAGTCATGATCGTCGCGGGGTTTGAGTTGACCAATACAACACGGATGCCCTCTTCACGTAATACTCGACAGGCCTGAGTTCCCGAATAATCGAACTCACAGGCCTGGCCAATTACGATTGGACCACTTCCTATGACCAGAACTGATTTGATCGTTGGATCTAGCGGCATTAGGTAAAGACCCTTTTGCTCATCAAATCGATGAATCGATCGAATAAGTAAGCGGCATCATGTGGACCAGCTGCAGCCTCTGGATGGTATTGGACTGAAAATGCTGGAGTGTCCATAAGTTGTAGACCCTCGACTACACCATCATTTAAGCTCAGATGCGTCACTTCACCTTTCCCATAAACAGTTGAAAAATATGACTCGGTTGGCGCGGTGACTGCGAAACCGTGGTTGTGGGATGTGACCTCAACTTTCCCACTCTTGCACTCGATGACAGGTTGATTGATTCCCCGGTGACCGAAGGGAAGCTTATATGTTTCCAAACCTAAGGCTCTTGCCAATATCTGATGGCCAAAACAGATACCAAAGATAGGAATTTTGCGCTCGAGAACCTGCCGCACCAGTTCTATCGTCTCTGACATCACAGATGGATCACCTGGGCCATTGGAGATAAAAAGACCATCTGGATTGAGCGCACAAATTTCTTCGATTGTTGAGTTAAATGGCATGACATGGACCTGTACACCACGTTGGGATAATGCTCGAGGGGTAGCAGCTTTGATCCCTAAGTCGAGTGCGGCAACGACGAATCGCGCATTACCGACTGCATCCACGGTGTATGTAATTGGGGTGGAGACATCTTTCACTAAGAAAGCACCACTCATAGTCTCAACCTTACGAACTTCGTCGAGCATTTCCTCACGTGAGAGATCTAACCCTGAGAAGATTCCAGTGCGCATGGCGCCTCGATCACGAAGATGACGCGTTAGGGCTCGCGTATCCAAACGTTGAATACCTACAATTTGTTGAGAAATCAGTTCAGCCTCTAATGAGTTCTCAGATCTCCAATTTGATGCACGAGTGGAGGGATTACGAACGGCAAAGCCGGCGACCCAAATCCTGCCCGACTCGTTATCAGCGGTGTTGAATCCGGTATTTCCAACATGTGGGGCGGTCATGATGACTATTTGCTTATGGTAGGAGGGATCAGTCAGGGTCTCTTGATAACCCGTCATCCCCGTTTGAAAAACCGCTTCACCAAAAACTTTACCGGTAGCACCCCAGGATCTGCCTTCAAAGATTCGGCCGTCTTCTAAGACTAAGTAAGCCCCACTCATTACGAGACATCATTTTCAACAAGTGCACCTGCAAAGAGAGTCGGAACGCCTTTAAAAAACGTATAGGTGACTACCCCTGGAAGCTCAAAGCCGTGAAAGGGGGTGTTGCGGCTTTTAGATGCGCTCAGGTCCCTATCAACACTCCAGGAAGCATGTGGATCGACTATCGTGATGTTCGCGATGCTACCAACTTGCAGAGGTTGGCCGTGATCGCCATAACCTGCGATGCGTGCAGGAGCAGTCGATAGGCAATTGGCCACCTGGGTCCAATTCATCAGATGAGAGTCAATCATCGTTTTTTGAACGATAGATAGAGCAGTTTCCAAGGCCAACATTCCGAAGGAGGCCTCATGCCACTCACACTCTTTAGATTCGCTACTGTGTGGAGCATGATCAGTTGCGACAATATCGATTGTTCCATCACATAAACCTTCACGAAGCGCCATAACATCTTTCTCGGTGCGCAGTGGTGGATTAACCTTGAAAACAGGGTCATATGATCGTGCAAAATCATCGGTGAGAAGCAAATGATGTGGGGTCACCTCAGCCGTCACATTGATACCTCGAGCCTTTGCCCATCGGATGATCTCAACTCCACCAGCAGTTGTTACATGGCAGATATGAAGACGGGATTTCACGTGGTCTACCAGTAGTACATCCCTAGCGATGATGGCTTCTTCTGCGATCGCCGGCCAGCCTTTTAGTCCCAAAATTGCAGAGACTTCTCCTTCATTCATCTGGGAGCCAACTGTCAATCGGGGCTCCTGTGCATGCTGTGCAATGACTCCATCAAACTTCTTGATATATTCAAGCCCACGTCTCATCACTAAGGGATCAAAAACACAATTACCATCGTCACTAAAGACCCGCACGCGCGCTAGTGAGTCTGCCATCGCACCAATCTCAGCAAGGACAACTCCCTCCAAGCCTTGGGTGACAGCGCCAATGGGAAAAACATCGACAAGACCGGCCTGCTGACCCAATCGAAAGACCTGTTCGACAACTCCTGCATTATCGGCAACGGGAGAAGTATTTGCCATAGCCGAAAGAGCAGTGAATCCGCCCTTTGCACCGGCTCGCGAACCAGAGAGAACGGTCTCTGCATCCTCACGCCCTGGTTGGCGCAAATGCGTATGTAGATCGACTAGACCAGGCAGGATTACAGATCCATTTGCCTTGATCACTATCGCATCAGTATCCTCGATTTTCGCAGAAATTGTTTGAATCAAACCTGCAACGATGAGTAAGTCACAGATACGACCATCTGGCATTGTCGCGCCCTTAATCAGATAGCGATGAGGAGACATCACTTGACTCCTGCTTCTAGAGGGCCACCAGCAAGTAGAACATAGAGAATCGCCATTCGCACACTCACACCATTTGCAACCTGCTCGACTATTACTGAGCGAGCACTATCGGCCACCTCTGCTGCAATCTCTAGGCCACGATTCATTGGTCCAGGATGCATCACGATTGAATTATGGGACATAAGCCTGAGTCGATCAGCGTTGAGCCCGAAATAGCGCGAGTACTCACGAGCATTTGGAAAAAAGAGATCATTCATTCGCTCTTGTTGAACACGCAGCATCATAACAACATCTACACTTCCGATAACCTTATCTAGGTCGTAGGAAATCTTTACTGGCCAGCTCTCCACTCCCACCGGTAATAGCGTAGGTGGTGCCACTAGAGTCACACTCGCCCCCAAGAGATTGAGAAGCAAGACATTCGAGCGCGCTACACGAGAGTGCAAAATATCACCGACGATAGCCACACGGACTCCAACCAAATCATTTCCACCTTTCACGCAATGTTTTCTTATCGTAAAGGCATCAAGCAAGGCTTGACTTGGATGCTCATGTGTTCCATCTCCAGCGTTGATGACACTGCCACGCATCCAATCTGAGTCTGCCAAGCGTTGGGGGGCCCCGGATGCACCGTGCCTGATAACCACCGCATCTGCCCCCATCGCTTGCAGGGTAAGGGCGGTATCTTTGAGGGACTCACCCTTACTCAGACTCGAGCCTTTAGCAGAGAAATTTATAACATCGGCGGACAAGCGTTTGGCCGCAGCCTCAAATGAGATTCGGGTTCGTGTTGAATCCTCTACGAAAAGATTGACGATTGTCCGCCCACGCAAGGTAGGAAGCTTCTTTACGGCTCCATCACTGACACGGGCCAATTCGGTGGCTGTATCTAGAATTGAGAGCGCTTGTACTTTTGTTAGATCCGAAATCGAGAGTAGATGCCGCATCAACTCTCCTCTATCAAAACTTCATCGATACCATCAACCTCGTTCAGATGAACTTTCACCGATTGTGCAATCGATGTGGGAAGGTTTTTTCCGACAAAATCGGCCCGTATCGGGAGCTCTCGATGGCCACGATCGATCAAAACCGCTAACTGGACCGTGTGAGGCCGGCCGATCTCACCCAGGGCATCAAGGCCGGCTCTGATAGTGCGCCCAGAGAAGAGAACATCATCGATCAAGACAAGATCACGCCCTTGGATTCCAGAGTCAGGTATTGAGGTAGGCATTATTGGCCTGGGAGGGCGCATCCGAAGATCATCTCGGTGCATTGTGATATCTAGCATTCCGACTGGGATTGTATGGCCTGCAAGTGAACTCATATTTGCTGCGATTCGCAGCGCTAAATGAGCCCCTCGCGTCGGGATTCCCAGAAGTACGATCTGATCACTGGAAGTATTTGCCTCAAGAATTTCATGAGAGATACGCTTCAAGGCACGTGAGATATCCGGTGCGGACAGGGCTATGCTCATGACAATCTCCTTCCCCATCTCTCAGGATGGGTCGTTAAAGGATGCGGGGCAGAGTCTAGCACCACGATGGCCGATCTGTGGAAAACTTCCGGCCTCCCAAAGTGAAAACCCATACTCTGCACGCCATGACAACTCATCAGGGTGTTTGCGCACGAATCCGCTCGATCAGAATCTCTCAGGGCCTCTCACTCAGCGATGTCGAGTTGGCCAGTGATCACACAATCCGTGCGGTGGTGCTGGGCTCTTATGAACGAGGCGATAGGGCCTTATCGGTCAAAAAGGCGATCACTATTGCCCAGTTTTATGGCGTTCCACTCTCCTACCTCTTAGAGGCCCCGGTGCAGACCGCAGGGGTATCTCATCGAATCGTTATCGATCTTCGGGCACTTAAAGGTCTTATCACCGATGATCTCCAGATCACTCAGGGGCAACCGGCTTTAGAGATGATTATCAGTTTCATCAGCTCGGTGATTGCACTTCGCAATGATTGGAATGGTGAGATCCTCTCCATGCGCACTAGTGACCTCAACCATGTAGCCATGTCCCTAGGAAAGAGCACTGAGGAGATCACGCATATTCTGCGTGAAAACCGGTTATTGATAGAGGCTAAATCGACAGGCTCTCTTTAATCGAGCTGATCCGCCCTAAAACACCATGGATGAAATGAGAGGACTCGTCTGAGGATAGCTCCTTGGCAAGGCCAAGAGCTTCATCGATAGCAACGGCATCGGGTATTGAATCGGCCCATAGAATTTCATAAATACCCAGTCGCAAAATATTACGATCAACTGCAGGGAGTCGATCCATATCCCACCCCTGCGCATAGGTTGTGATCAGCTCATCGATTTTACGAGAGTGTGTACCTATGCCGACAAGGAGCTCGCGGGTGTACTCGCGGATAGGTCGCAGCTCATCAAGGTTGGACTCACGAAGATTGAGCGTGTCTAAGGCGTTAGTAGAGCGGATATCTGCCTCATAAAGAAGATCTAAGGCGGCTTTTCGTGCCTTACTACGTGCCGACACTAGTTTGCGCGGCCTTGGTATGAGCCATCACGAGTATCAACCATGATGACCTCATCTTGCTTGATAAATAGAGGAACCTGAATCTCAATCCCAGTCTCAACGGTTGCAGGCTTGGTCCCACCCGATGAGCGATCACCTTGGATGCCAGGCTCGGTATATGTGATCTTAAGGGGGACAGAGGCTGCTAGCTCTATATAGAGCGGATTGCCCTCATGAACGGCCACCACTGCATCGGTATTTTCTAACATGTAGTTGGCCATCTCGCCCACAGTTGCCATAGAGATGGTCATCTGATCAAAGGTCTTTGCGTCCATAAAAACGAAATCTTGACCCTCTTTATAGAGGAACTGCATATCTCGTTTCTCTAATATCTCGATATCGATCTTCACGCCTGAATTAAATGTCCGATCAATCACCTTGCCTGTAAGGACTGACTTCAATTTTGTACGCACGAAGGCGGGGCCTTTGCCCGGCTTGACGTGCTGGAACTCGATTACATTCCACAGCTGGCCCTCGATATCCAGGGTGATCCCATTCTTTAAATCAGCTGTTGTTGCCACAGTCACACTCCACTCGTTGCACAAATAAATCGGCTATCGATTGTGATAGCAAGAGCCTAAGGGTACCCGCCTATGACTGGTGCTCAGTACACCTAGCCAAGGATGCCTTTGAGCGCGATTATCGCCAACACATATGAGTGCGGACCAAAGCCTGCGATTGTGCCTTTTGCAACTCCAGAGATGACCGAAGTATGACGAAACTCTTCGCGTGACATCGTGTTTGAAAGATGAACTTCGATCAAAGGTGTAGTCAAAAGCGCGGCAGCATCCCTGATCGCATAGGAGTAGTGCGTAAAGGCAGCTGGGTTAAAGATAACTGGGAGCTTCTCATCAGCTGCCTCATGGAGCCAGCCAATAATCGTCGCCTCATCATCACTTTGACGAATATCGGCCTCAAAGCCATGGCTCTTACATGAGGACTCGATGAGCTGTCGCAATTCGGTGTAGTCGAGATCTCCATAGATAGAGGAGTCACGGATATCCAATCGAGCTAGGTTCGGCCCATTAAGGACGAGGATTTTCATGAGCATATTCTCTCATAAGCCTTCATAAGCTCACTCTCGCCTACATCCTCCATCCGCAACGTCACGCCAATTTGTGAGAGACCAACAAAGCGTAAGGATCTTCCTCGAGATTTTTTATCCAGGTAGAGCAAAGGCAATAATTCAGACCAGGCTGTACGCGGATATGTGATGGGCAGTTGCATTGATAAGAGCATTTCTCGGTGCAGATCTACGATCTGAGCCGATAGATGCCCCTTAATCTGGGCTAACTCAGCTGCAAAGACTAAGCCAATTGAGATCGCCTCTCCATGGCGAAGTGAGTATCGACTATGAATCTCTATTGCATGACCCAAGGTATGTCCATAATTGAGAATCTCACGAACAAAACTCTCTTTGAAATCCTCACTCACAACATCTGCTTTTATGCGAACAGCGGCCTCTATCAGCGCAGCTGTTAGAGCTTCATCTGCGCGCAG
The DNA here is from genome assembly GCA_005800815.1 of Actinomycetota bacterium. Classification (GTDB taxonomy): domain Bacteria; phylum Actinomycetota; class Actinomycetes; order Nanopelagicales; family Nanopelagicaceae; genus Planktophila. The sequence continues at coordinate 31,860 of SYEK01000014.1, read as the reverse complement.
TTGCGCCAGTGATTTAGCCTCTAACCACATGAGGATTTGGCTCGGCGCGATGAATCCATATTTGATGACCTCGGCCATCCCGGCACTGAAATCTCGATCAGGAAGTGTGGACAGCCAGCTAAGATCGATTATTACGCAAGTCGGGGAGTAAAACGCACCTATGAGATTTTTACCATACTCACTATTAATCCCAGTTTTGCCCCCAACCGCGGCATCAACCATCCCGGCCAGAGTTGTTGGCACGGCGATCCAATCGATTCCTCGCAGCCAAGAGGCGGCGGCAAAGCCTGCGACATCGGTGATTGCACCTCCCCCGACGCCCACAATGAGATCTGAACGGGTGAAACCAGCTGCACCCAGCCAATCCCATAATTTCTTGATTGATTCAAGGCTCTTGGCCGCCTCACCATCTGGCACCATGAAATAAAAGATCTGCGCCTCAATCGCTTCCTCAATACGGACTACATCCGACATGCTCTCATTGTGAATCACCGCGATTCGTGTTCGACCGATGGCCAAATCAATCAGCTGTGTTCGCCAATTACAATCAATGAGAACTTGATAAGTATGCTCAGCTTTCACACTAACGCTATTCATACATCACATTCTCTCGCATTTTTTTGACAATCTCATCGACTTTCATACCGTCGACCTTGATCGTTATGGTCGCTAGCTCTTCATAAATGGGACGACGCACGTCATAAAGTGCCTGCCATTGCGCCCTTGGATTACCCAAGAGAAGTGGTCTATCTCGATTAAAACCCACCCTCGGCGCCGCTGTAGCAAGTGAGACGTCCAGAAAGACTATTGGTGCTCCCGAACTTTTAAGAAGCTCTTGTGCCCTCTTGGCTATCGGTGCACCTCCACCGAGGGAGAGAATCACTCCGCAATTAAGGAGGGCGGATTCAAGGGCCTCGAACTCCAGCTCTCGAAAGCGCTCTTCGCCCTCATCGATGAAGATTTCAGATATCTTCTTGCCATGCTTTTTCTCGACTTGATTGTCCAAATCTAAGAATCCGACACCTAGTGATTTTGCTAGTGCCTTTCCGATAGTTGATTTACCGCTACCGGGAGGGCCAATGATGACCACCTGTGGCATATCTATCCCCTACTTGAAGTTTAGATTCTGCATATAACTGTGAAAATTTCTTCGCGTCTCAGATACGCTATCGCCACCAAATTTCTCAAGAACTGCCTCTGCTAGCACCAGAGCGACCATGGCCTCTGCCACTACCCCTGCCGCAGGCACTGCACACACATCAGATCGCTGGTTGATCGCTTTTGCTGCAAGGCCCGTAGCAACGTCAATGGTATCTAGGGCCTTCGGGACTGTAGAGATAGGTTTCATCGCGGCCCGTACCCGCAATATCTCTCCATTGGACATTCCACCCTCAGTACCGCCAGCTCGATCGCTACGACGCACAATTCTTCCATCACTTGATTTTTCGATCTCATCATGAGCAATCGAGCCGCGGCGTGTGGCCGTTTCAAAACCATCGCCTAACTCCACACCCTTAATTGCTTGAATGCCCATAACGGCCGCGGCTAATTTTGAATCTAAACGCCGATCCCAATGTGCGTGCGAGCCAAGTCCAGGGGGCATGTTGAATGCAAGAACCTCTACAACCCCACCTAAAGTATCGCCCTGCGAATGAGCGCTCTCGATCTCGGTGATCATTAATGCACTCGTCGATGCATCTGCGCAGCGAACGGGATCTTCATCAATAGCGGCCATATCCCCGGCTTGTGGCAGCTTTGTACCTGAGGGCACTCTCACAGCACCTATTGATAGGACATGACTCAAGATGGTGATTCCAACGCTTTGCTCTAGAAAAGCTCGGGCGACTGCACCTAGGGCAACCCGTGAGGCCGTCTCTCGCGCACTGGCACGCTCCAAAATTGGCCTGGCATCGTCAAAATTATACTTTTGCATTCCGACTAAGTCCGCATGTCCCGGTCGTGGACGGGTAAGTGCGGCGTTTCGAGCCAAGTTCTCAATCTCTTCGGTAGCTACCGGATCTGCAGACATGACCTTTTCCCATTTGGGCCACTCCGAGTTTGCAATTTGGATCGCTATTGGCCCCCCTTGGGTGAGCCCCAGGCGCACGCCACCGAGAACTGTGACCTTATCGGCCTCAAAACTCTGACGCGCACCTCTGCCGACACCCAGGCGCCGTCGTGCCAAGTGAAAATCAATATCTGCAGTTGTGATGGCGATAGATGCTGGGATGCCTTCAATGATTGCACTCAGGGCTTGACCGTGAGATTCACCAGCTGTTAACCAACGCATATGCGTATTGTTGCAGAGATAGGCGCCTTCCCGCAGCCAAATAGAGGGCAGTTCCAAAAATTATCGCAAAAGCCAAGGGAATACTGCTGGGGACTCTTCGGGTACAGGCGCAGGTAATAATTATCTGTGCGATAGCGCACAAAGAAATACAGAGTATGAGAAGGGATAGCGACCAAGTGCTCGGTAGATTCAAGGCCAGAGCGATTATCGAAAAGAGTTTGGCATCTCCCATACCCATTCTCATTATTACTACTGCAGCAAGAGCAACCGATAGAGCAAGAATAATGGTTGTTATAGATCTGGTGCCAAAGACCACACGCATCATAAGTACCCAATAGAGAATAATAAGGATATAAATATTGGGTATCCGGCGGTATCGCCAATCTGATACGAGTATTGGGACAGCAAACAGTGCGAGGGCTAGCATGTGTCGATATTAAAGGGGCAGTGAACTTGCGACTACTCCTATGTGGATGAGTCCAAAGCTCTGATGCCATGTAGTCGCATCAATGCTGCCATGCTCAATCGATCAAAACTCAATCCAGAAAATATCTCTACCTGATCAATTCCCTGGTGGATAAGCAGATCCAATCCATCAATAATTTGGCCACCACGTGCGCCCCACTCCGCACAGGCCTTTGTGGGCCAGGGCTTATATAGGACATCAAAAAAAAGAGATGAGGCACGTGATGGAAAAAACTCGATTAACCTGTCACTGGCTCCTTGTGGTGTCGTAGAGATAATGAGATTTGCGGTGTCAAAGACTTCGGACTCATCCCATGGAATGAAGAGTAACTCGGAGAGTTCGACACAGTTAGCTATCGCTTCAATGCGAGAGGGTGAGCGGTTCATAATCGTTATACGAGTAGCAATTCCATCGCAAGCCGCCGCAACTGCACGTGCTGTTGCACCAGCACCGATTATAAGAACTTCGCCTCTAGCATCTGCTCCATGTGCGCTCAGAGCATGCGTGAAGCCAGATGTGTCGGTCGATGTCGCGCTAAATCCATTACTGGTTCGAAAGAGGGTGTTGGCACTTCGAATTCGCTCTGAGAGCCCACTGATCTCCTCTGAACAGCCGAGTACTTCTTCCTTCAAAGGCATAGTCAGTGAGAATCCAGTCCAACTTTCATCACACTGCTTTAAGAAAGCGGCCAACTCCCCTTTTTTTACATCTATGCGCGTATAGTCGCTCTCAAGACCCAACTCAGAATATGCAATCGTATGTAACAAAGGGCTCAGTGAATGATCAATTGGGGATCCTAATACAGCTGCCTTAATCAATTAAAAGCACCTGCCTTTCGGTTCTTGGCGTAGAGCGCCTTCCACACCAGAAACTCTTCGTGAGATGCGCTAAAGCGGGTATCACCTGGTGCAACAGTAACAAAGTAGAGCCAATCCCCCTGCGGTGGGTCCAATGTTGCAGCCATAGCCTCTGCCCCCGGATTTGAGATAGGACCAGGTGGCAGCCCATATCTCTTATACGTATTGTATGGTGATTTAATGAGGGTGGATTGAGTGCTCAGAAATATATTGCCCCGCTCCCCTTTTATATAATGAACAGTTGAATCCATCTGAAGTGGCATCGATATTATGAGGCGATTGAAAATGACTCGTGCAACCTTACCGAAGTTGCTCTCATCACCCTCGGCCTGGACCATTGATGCAATCGTTAAAAGTTCTTTAGAGGAGTAAGGACCATTTGTCTCCAAAATCGCCCGACCAGATGGTTCGGAGACGAATCGATCAATCATTGATTGGAGTATGACCCCTGCGCTTGTGCCCGTCACAAAGCTATATTGGGCCGGAAATAATAACCCTTCAGGATTGGTGAAATCCTTCGGCAAAACAAGTGATTTCAACGCCTGTGAGATCTCACCAATGCTGAATCCGTAAACTCTGAGTGACTCGATGATCTCACTCTTCCACTCTCCCTCAACAATCTTAAGAAGTGATGGCATGCGCTGTGCATCTAGGAGTTGATTCAAGGCCTGTTCGGCAGAGATACTTCGGGTAAGTCGATGTGAGCCTGGTGCTATCTTCTGTGAGCGCTCATCGCCAACAGCTAGGCGAAAAAATGCATCAGAAGATTTGATTATTCCACTCTTGAAAAGAAGTCTACCGATTTCGACTCCAGATGCACCAGATGGTATCTCAATGATGACCTGCACATCAGAGTTGGAAAATACCCGATCTGGATAATCAGGGGCAGTAGAGATCTCTCCTCGTAAACTAAGGAAAGCAAGAAAAAAAACTCCTACTGCTATGAGGGCAAGAAGGAAGCGATACTTCACTTACGATTACTTTCAATCTCTAATGCAAACTCAAGAATAGCAACTGCAGCAGCCTGATCAATTCTATCTTTTCCCTGCTTTGCCCTGACTCCACTCTCCCGCATATTTCTTGCCGCAGTCACACTTGATAATCTCTCATCAATCATGGCAACAGGAATATCACTTAGGCTCTCAAGAAGGGAACAAAATGCCTGTGCTTTCGCAGCGCCAGCTCCATGACTTGAGTCCATATTTAATGGTTTTCCAACATAGATAATGATTGGTTCATATTCGCTGATAAGCCGCAAAATCTTATCAGCGATTTGTTTATCGGAAGTTGAAAGGGTAGTAAGTGGGGAAGCTAGAATCGCATCTAAATCAGAGATAGCCACCCCGATTCTTACATCACCGAAATCAAAAGCCATTCGGCGGCCGCGTTGCATGGCCTCAACTATCCTTTGAGCGCAGTCGCAATTGCCGATAAAGCTTGATGAAGTTGAGAGATATCGATACCCCCACCTTGTGCGAAATCATCCTTTCCTCCACCCCCACCACCGAGGACGGTAGAACCAATTTTGACAAGTGCCCCGGCCTTCACTCCCGCTGCACGCGCTGCATCACTTGCGCCCACGACTAATACTGGCTTGCCATCATTGATGCTGATGAGGGCAACGGCGCAACTCTTAGCCCGTGCCCGTAGTTCAAGGGCGATCTTTCTCAGATCATCGCCTGATATCCCATCACTAAGAACGGCCGAGATGAGTGTTACGCCATTGATCTCAACAGCTGACTGGGCAATCTCATCAACTTTTGCAAAGGCTGCTCTAGATCTCACCACACCGAGCTCCTTTTCAATCTCACGAATCTTCGTAATCAAATCGGAGATACGCATTGGCAACTCTTCTACCCGCGCACCCTTGATTATTGAGGTCAAGGAGTTCAGAAGAATGTGCTCGCGAGCAAGGAATTTATAGGCATCCACACCAACTAGTGCCTCAACACGGCGTACGCCAGCCCCGATAGAGGATTCGTTGAGAAGTTTGATGACTCCCAACTCACCAGAGCGTAAGACGTGAGTTCCTCCGCAAAGTTCACGTGCCCAATCACCGACACTGACCACACGAACTTCATCCCCATACTTCTCACCAAAGATAGCCATCGCTCCAATTTTTTTTGCGCCATCCTGTGACATTGTCTGGGTGGTGACCTCAAGATTATCCACAAGCAGAGTATTGACTCGAGCCTCAACCTCATTGATGACGCTCTCGGGAACAGCACCCGTTGATGGAAAATCAAATCGGAAACGGCCTGGTGAGTTTTCAGATCCGGCCTGAGTAGCCGTTTCGCCTAGAATCTCACGAAAGGCCTTATGAACCATATGGGTTGCGGTATGTGCTCGTGAGATTGCCACTCTCCGCTCATTATCAATCTCAGCCGCTGCATGCTCACCTATCCTCACATCCCCGCTCACAACACGGCCACGATGAGCGAATACACCGGGTATCGGCGTTTGGACATCCTCTATCTCAATGATTGAACCACTTGCTAGTCTGATGATCCCTGCATCGGCTAATTGACCGCCGCCCTCGGCATAGAATGGTGTTCGATCCAAAATAATTTCGACATCATCACCAGTTTGAGCGCTCTTCGTTGAGATTCCATCGAGAAGAACTCCCGTTATGACAGATTCACTGGTGAGAGATAAGTACCCAACAAACTCGCTCTTTCCTTTGGCATCTGCAATAGCCCGGTATTGACTTACATCTGTATGTCCACTCTTTTTTGCTCGAGAATCTGCCTTTGCCCTATCCTTCTGCTCCTTCATGAGGCGTCTAAAGCCCTGCTCATCGACCTCTAAACCCTCTTCCCGGGCCATCTCTAACGTCAGATCAAATGGGAAGCCATAAGTATCATGTAGTTTGAATACATCTGCCCCTGGCAGCAACCTACTTTTACTCTTCTTGACTATTGTGCTGGCGGTATCAAAAATCGTCGTGCCACTCTTGAGAGTCTGTAGAAAACTCTCCTCCTCCGAGACGCTCACCGAGAGAATGCGCCTCTTATCAGCACTTAACTCTGGATACTGAGCACCCATCGCCCCGATTGCAGCCCGAGTCAGTTCAGACATAACCGGATCCATCGAGCCCAGAAGGCGCATATTACGGATCGTACGACGCATCATGCGACGCAAGACATAGCCTCGACCTTCATTTGCAGGAGTCACTCCATCGCCGATGAGCATGGCCGATGTGCGTGCATGATCGGCAATCACACGAAGGGAGATATCTGACTTGTCTGATTTTCCATACATGATTCCAGTAAGTTCACTAGCTTTTGCAAGGATCTGCATCGTCGTATCTATCTCGTAGATATTCTCTACACCCTGTAAGAGTGCTGCCATGCGCTCCAAGCCAAGTCCTGTATCAATGCTTTTTGCTGGTAGCTCTCCAAGGATCTCAAATCCATCTTTTCCAGCTCCCACACCACGTTCATTTTGCATGAAAACTAAGTTCCAAACCTCCAAGTACCTGTTCTCATCGGCGATCGGACCACCCTCTCTTCCATATTCGGGACCACGATCGAAGTAAATCTCTGAGCAGGGACCACAGGGGCCGGGCACACCCATTGACCAGAAGTTATCGGCCATACCCATACGTTGGATGCGCTCTTTGGGCACTCCAATCTGCTTGTGCCAGATATCGGCTGCCTCATCATCATCTAGAAATACTGTTACCCATAGTCTCTCTTCGGGAAAACCGTAGCCACCATCGCTTATGGGGCGAGTAAGCAACTCCCAGGCAAGGGCAATCGCCTTGTCCTTGAAGTAATCGCCAAATGAAAAATTGCCACACATCTGAAAAAAAGATGCATGACGAGTCGTTTTACCGACTTCATCGATATCGAGCGTTCGGACACATTTTTGTACCGAGGTAGCGCGTTTGAAAGGTGGGGAGGTCTCTCCTAAAAAATAGGGCTTGAATGGAACCATTCCGGCGTTAACCAGAAGGAGATTTGGATCATCGGCGATCAGTGAGGCGGATTCTACGACGGTATGGGTTATGCCTTGGCGATTATCGGATTCAAAGAAACGCAACCAGCGCGAACGTATCTCGGCAGATTCCACGAGTGAAAATCACTCAGCCTTCTTCTTGGAACGGGCCTTCTTTGCTGCCGCAGCCGATAACAGAGCACCGGCCACCTTGACTGCAGCACCATTTTTACCCATAAAAGATTGTGTGGCTTCGCTGACTTTATCTGAGAGATCCTCGGCGTTCTTGGTGATGCGGTTGATGCTTTTGAGCGGGCCGTTGACCAGGCTGACCGTCGTGTGTACCTCTTCGATCAAAGGCGCAGTCTCATCGGTAAGGCACTTAAGAGAGATTTTCGCCTCATCTACGAATCTACCAACGCGAATAACGACATAACTTATGGCAACGGCGATAATCAAGAGCGCACACGAGGCGATGATTGTTGCAATGCCCCCTGGACCCATGTTCTTAGCCTACCTGAGGGGCGTTCTTGGGAGCACCATCAATCCCGCTCTCTCTTCGTTGAGAGGTGGTAATCGGTGTGGGCGCACCCGTGAGTGGATCTGCGCCACTTGCAGTTTTCGGAAAGGCTATGACCTCACGAATTGACTCTGAACCAGTTAAAAGTGCACAGATACGATCAAGACCAAGTGCTATTCCACCATGTGGGGGCGGACCATAATTAAAGGCCTCCAGCAGAAATCCAAACTTCGAAGCCGCCTGCTCATCACTCAAACCAATGACACGAAAGACATCCCTTTGCATCTTCTGATCATGGATTCGGATGGAACCACCACCCAATTCCGTTCCATTGAGAACAATGTCGTATGCATAGGCCAAGGCGTGCTCGGGATCAGTGGCAAAACTCGATGCGAACTCCGGCTTTGGTCCTGTGAATGGATGGTGGACAGCGCTCCAACCACCATTTTCAGTTGGCTCAAACATCGGTGCATCTACCACCCATAGGAACTCCCAGAGATCATCGCCAATTAAGCCGCACCGTCTACCAATTTCTAGGCGGACGGCACCTAATAGGTTTTGGGATGCACTCCGCTCTCCTGCTGCGAAGAAGATGGCATCACCACTGCCAGCTCCAGTAGCTGCTGCGATTCCTGCACACTCCTTCTCACTCAGATTCTTTGCAACGGGGCCACCTAGAGTGCCATCTTCATTGACTAGGATGTAAGCCAGACCTTTGGCGCCACGTGCTTTAGCCCAGTCCTGCCAGGCATCTAATTCGCGCCGTGGCGAGGAGGCTCCTCCTGGCATCACGACAGCGCCAACATAGGCTGCCTGAAAAACTCTGAACGATGTGTCGGCAAAGTATGAGGTCTGCTCCGATAATTCATGAGCAAATCGTCGATCCGGCTTGTCAGAGCCATAGCGTGACATGGCATCGGCATATGTCATGCGTTCTAGAGGAAGAGTGATTGCATATCCGAGAATTTCCTGCCAGATTTTTGAGATGATTTTCTCAGCAACTGCCAAAATATCCTCTTGATCGATGAAGGACATCTCGATATCTAATTGCGTGAACTCTGGTTGCCTATCTGCTCTAAAATCCTCATCTCGGAAACAGCGGGCGATTTGATAGTACCTTTCCATTCCAGCCACCATCAATAACTGCTTAAAGAGCTGAGGAGATTGAGGCAGTGCATACCAATTTCCAGGCTGCAGACGCACTGGGACGAGAAAATCTCGGGCACCCTCCGGAGTAGACCTGGTGAGGTATGGTGTTTCAATCTCCAGAAAAGACTCCGACTCCATCGTTCGCCGGATAGTAGATGTCACTTTTGAGCGAAGACGCAGATTTGCCGCCGGTTTCTCTCGGCGCAGATCCAGATAACGGTATTTCAAACGGACTTCTTCGTTGATTTGCGAATCATCTCCGCTATCTATCGGGAATGGCAGGGCGGCAGACTGGCTCAAAACCACGACCGTATCGCCCATAATCTCGACCTCACCCGTGGGGATGGCTAGGTTCTCATTACCAGCTGGGCGTGCAAGTACCTCGCCCGTAATCACCAGGCACCATTCAGCACGAAGGACTCCAGCCATCGCTTCATCACGGATGACAACTTGAACCGAACCCGATGCATCACGCAGATCTATGAAGGCGACGCCACCGTGATCTCTACGCCGCGAAACCCAGCCGGCAAGGGTGACGGTCTTGCCAACATCGGCTTTGCGAAGAGAGCCTGCCTGATGGTTTCTTAACATAGTGAGTGTGATATCACTTTCTATAATGCATCGGCTAAAGAGGCAATCTTAACCGATGAGGTAACACCAGAGCTCATATTTTTGAGCTTAACGTAGGAGGTGAGCATTTCATCATCACCTATGACTACAACGAAACGTACACCACTCTTATCTGCAGCCTTCATTGCACCTTTTAATGCTCGATCCCCAAAGGCGATCTCTACACTCTTGCCTGCCTTCCGCAAATCCATGGCAATCTCCATGGCGCGTAGCATTGCCGCATCACCCAAAGGAATAATGTATAAGTCAGAGGCAAAGCCATCCAAAGCGATAACTCCCTCAGCTTCGGCCGCCAATAGTGCGCGATCCACACCGAGTCCGAAGCCTATTCCCGATAACTCTTGACCACCGAGCTCATGCATCAAGCCGTCATAGCGTCCGCCCCCACCAATCCCGGATTGAGAACCAAGAAGCTCGTGGACAAATTCGAAAGTTGTGCCGGTGTAATAATCAAGACCACGGACCATTCGGGGATTGAGAACATAAGCCACCCCAAGAGCATCGAGATAGGTTTTTACAGATTCAAAGTGTCTACGCGAGGCATCACTCAAATAATCCATCAAAAGAGGGGCCCTTGACATCACTACTCTCATCTGAGCACGCTTATCATCAAAGAGACGAAGCGGGTTCATCGAAGCACGTAGTGAGGTTGCCTCATCTAGATCAAGAGTAGAGATGAACTTGGTCAAATCGACCTTATGCGCTGCACGCGATTGAGCATCTCCTAATGATGTGATCTCCAGGCGATACTTTTTCAGGCCTATCGCTTTAAAGCCTGCATCAGCTACTGCGATGACTTCGGCGTCAATGGCTGGGTCATCGAGACCAATCGCCTCGATACCGACTTGATAGAACTGTCGATAGCGTCCAGCCTGTGGGCGTTCTGCTCGAAAAAACGCCCCTGAGTACCACAGCTTGACCGGCAAGGGCCCTCGATCCAAAGCATGCTCGATTACCGCACGCATGGCACCGGCTGTCCCCTCAGGGCGAAGAGTAATTGAGCGATCTCCACGATCTGTGAAGGTATACATCTCCTTCGAGACGACATCAGTTGACTCTCCAACTCCACGTTTGAAGAGCTCTGTATCTTCAAAGACAGGAAGCTCCATCAACTCATAGCCAGCCAATCGAGCCGGAGCGATCAAGGATTCACGCACGAACTCAAAGAGCCGCGAGCGAGGTGGCACATACTCACTCACGCCTTTGGGGGCTGAAATCTTTGCTCGTGCCACTAGTAGCCAGCTTTGATGGATGTAAGAAATGGATTGTTTTTTCGCTCTCGGGCAATCGTGGTCTGCGGACCATGTCCTGGCAAGACCTTGAGATGATCACCTAGCGGTAATACTTTTTTGCGAAGAGTCTCTTGCATATCTTTGGCAGAGCCAGTTGGTTGATCTGTGCGCCCAATTGAACCGGCAAAGAGAACATCACCGCTTATGAGAACCTCCTGCGAAACTTCGAACATCAAAGATCCAGCCGTGTGGCCTGGGGCGTGGATAGCTTTGAAGCTAAGTCCAACAAGATCGAGTTCTTGGCCATTGCGTAATTCTCTTACATCTGCCGGCTCAACAAACTCCATGCCTGCCAATGTCGCAGCAAATTCTGCAGATACAAATCTCTGCGGATGCACAAGTGCGGCTCGATCCTGGTGATGGATATATGCAGGGATTCCATAACCATCGGCGATAGGCGTAATTGAAAATGTGTGGTCAAGATGGCCATGAGTTGCTATCACTGCCACTGGCTTGAGCCTGAACTGATCAAGAAGCTCGGCGAGCTGACCCTGCACATCTGGCATCCCCGGGTCGATAACGATGCACTCAGAGCCGGGGGCACTGGCCAGAACCCAACAGTTCGTGGCAAACATGGGGGCGGCAAAGGAGGCTACCAGCATCCTCTCACCCCTCTCATGGACCGTGCACCTTCCAGCGATTGACGCTTCAAGGCTGGGACAGGGTACCTTTGACCCTCCCCAAGGCTCAATTCACGTCCGGTTATCCCCTCCCTTACCGGTCCACGACATACATAGCGACGTTCTCACGAACACCGCGCGCAAAGGATTATTACGATGAGCGATTTACATCCACTACCTCAAGCATCAGCGGCAAGTGCGCTGATCGGAGATCCCTCAGAATTTGGCCGAGTAGGCGATGATGGCACTGTCTATGTGCGCACATCCGCGGGAGAAAAGCCCGTTGGCTCCTATCCAGGTAAGAGCTCGGAGGAGGCCCTTAACTACTTTGTACGTAAATTTGAGATGCTCGCCGCCGAGGTGGCCTTGCTAGCAGCGCGCATCACAGGTGGTGCTCTAGTCCCCTCTGATGCTTATGTCGCAGTGAAGAAACTGCGTGATCAGGTAAGAGAGCTCAATGCCGTTGGTGATTTAGAGGCCTTAGCGGCATCGGTTGAGCAGATTGAGCCACTGATCGAAGGCCATAGAGAGGCCTATGAGGCCAAGAAGGCCGCTGAGAGCCAGGCGAAAAAAATACGTCTTGAGCAGATCTTAGTCGAGAAGGAGAAGATAGTTGCCGAGGCTGAGTCATTGGCTTTATCTGAGAGCTGGAAGGTAACCGGGGATCGTTTGAAGGTTCTCCTTAATGAGTGGAAATCTGCTCCTCGCCTAGATAAGGCAAGTGATGCCAATCTGTGGAAGCGCTTCTCATCATCTCGAAATAAATTTGATAAACGTAGACGGACTCATTTTGCAGCTCTTGAAGCGGTACACAGCGTCGTATCAGAGGCCAAAAAAGCAATTGTCATCGAGGCAGAGCTTTTGGCTACCTCGACACAATGGGTTCCTACAGCAAAACGCTTCAAGATACTTATGGATGCCTGGAAGGCATCTGGTCGCGGCAAGCCAAGTGATGATGCAAAACTGTGGGCACGCTTCAAGGCTGCCCAAGATCAATTCTTTGCAGCCAAAAACGCCGATCTAGAAAAGCGTGATTCAACAATGGCAACTAACCTCATCAAACGTGAAGAGCTACTCGTTCTTATAGAGGCCCTTGTGCCCATTTCAAACCTTGAAGAGACGAAAAAGATGCTACGAGAGCATCTGAACTCATGGAGCAAGATCGGAATGACCCATCGCGACAAACGTGCCTCTCTGGATGCACGTGTGCATGCCGTCGAATCACTTGTCAAAGAGGCAGAAGCCCTGCACTACAGAAAGAGTGACCCGGCTGCAAAGGCACGTGCACAAGAGGTTGTTAAGCAGCTCAGTGAATCGATTGAGAACTACGAAAAAATTGCGGAAAAATCACGGGCACTGGGAAATACCAAAAAGGCACAAGAATCTACCGAGTCTGCAGAGGCGCGAAAAATATGGCTAGCCGATGCCCAAAAGAGCCTGGCCGAGTTTAGTTAACTAATTATTGGTTGTCCGATACACATCGTAAACTCCCTCGATACCACGCACCGCCACTAACACCGCGTCCAAATGTGTTGCATCGGCCATTTCAAAGGTGAATCGCGAGAAAGCAGTGCGATCCTTCGAAGTGCTCACTGAGGCACTTAGGATATTTACATGTTGCTCAGAAAGAGTGCGAGTGACATCTGCCAGGAGTGATGCCCGGTCCAGAGCCTCAACTTGAATATTAACCAAGAAAACAGAGCCTGCGCCCAGACGCCACTTCACACCCACAACCCGGTCTGATTGATTGGCCAAGAGATCTCCAGCATTCACACAATCGAAGCGGTGAATAGAGACTCCACTTCCTTTTGTAATAAAGCCCATAATCTCATCGCCTGGAACAGGTGTGCAGCATCTTGCTAACTTTACGAGGACGTCATCGGCCCCCTCAACATCGATAGCATTACTTGATCGCCGCGTGCTAGGTGCATGAGAGGGAAAAATGTCCATTGTGGGCTCAGGGTGGGAATCATCTGCCCCAAAGGAGAGCACCAACTTATCTATGATCGAGGCCGCAGATACGTTCCCATCTCCGACTGCGCAGTACAAGGTATCTATATCTGAGTAGTGAAGCTCATGGGCCAATTCAAGAAGTGATTGACCTGCAAAAATTTTCTGAAGAGGCAGGCCTGCCTTGCGCATCTGCCGTGCAATCGACTCGCGACCGGCATCGATTGCCTCTTCCCTGCGCTCCTTGCTGAACCAAGACTTGATCTTGGAGCGCGCCCTGGGACTTTTGACGAAGTTGAGCCAATCCCTGCTTGGCCCTGCGTGATCGCCCTTATTCGTCACGATTTCAACTACATCACCATTATTTAATCGAGACTCTAAGGGAACCAACCGCCCATTGACCTTTGCACCTGCGCAACGGATTCCAACATCAGTGTGCACTGAAAATGCGAAATCCACCGGTGTGGACCCACCAGGTAGGGCAATAACACTGCCTTTGGGAGTAAAGACAAAGACTTCCGGAGTGCCTAAATCAAAGCGAAGGGCTTCAAGGAACTCAGAGGGATCTTCAGTTTCTTTTTGCCACTCATGCAGTTGTCGTAGCCACAACATCTCAGGAGATGAGTGATTACTCTCGCTACCGGCTTTGTACTTCCAATGTGCAGCGATACCGAACTCAGCACGAGCATGCATATCAAGAGTGCGAATTTGAATCTCAAAGGCCTTACCCGCTGGTCCTATCACAGTCGTGTGTAGGGATTGATAGAGATTGAACTTGGGCATTGCGATGTAATCCTTGAAACGCCCTGGCACTGGGCTCCATCTAGCGTGAATTGAACCTAAGACGGCATAGCAATCACGGACATCATCGACCAAGACACGAATTCCAACCAGGTCATAAATATCGTTGAACTCACGCCCACGCACAACCATCTTTTGATAGACAGAAAAGAAATGTTTTTTACGTCCTGTAACGGTGGCATGAATGCCATCCTGAGCCAGATCTTGCGTTACGGTCTCAATTACCTGTGCCGATAGAGCATCTCGGGCCGGTGATCGCTCTGCCACCAACCTTGATATCTCATCAAACTTCTTGGGTTCTAGAACTTCAAATGAGAGATCCTCTAACTCCCATTTCATAGCATTCATTCCAAGGCGGTGCGCAAGGGGCGCATAGATATCTAATGTTTCACGCGCCTTATGTTCGGCGCTCTCCTGTGAGACATATTTCCACGTCCGGGCATTATGTAGTCGATCAGCGAGTTTGATGACGAGAACGCGGATATCACGCGACATCGCAACGACCATCTTACGGACAGTTTCAGCCTCAGCGGTCGGGCCATATGTGAGTTTGTCGAGTTTGGTGACACCATCAACGAGTTTGGCTATCTCATCGCCAAAGTCGTGCCGTAACTCCTTGAGTGAGTAAGGGGTATCCTCAATGGTGTCATGCAGCAGAGCCGCGATAACTGTCTCAGAGTTGAGACCGAGATCGGCCAAAATACCAGCGACAGCAACCGGATGAGTTATATAACGCTCACCTGATTTTCTTGTCTGGCCTTGATGTGCCTTTTCTGCGGTTAGAAATGCACGCTCTACATCATCGGCCGATACGGAAGGATGATTATCTTTGAGCGCACTTACAACTGGTGCAATCAGAGTATCCACACTAAGGCCTTACTTTCTGCCTTTGCGCTTGGGTTGATTACGAGGTCCACGCCTCTGCCCGGGATGAACTGGCATTGACATTGAGGTAGCAGAGGATGTGACAGAGGTGGCAACACGACCGTTTACCCGCTTGGCCAGGGCAATCATCGCAGGCTCACGCTCACGTAAGTGCGCTAGGACTGGTGGGGCGATAAAAATCGAGGAGTAGGCGCCTACGAACATGCCAATGAAGAGTGCCAAGGCGATATCTTTGAGAGTACCCGCGCCAAGTAATGCACCGCCGATAAAAAGAATGGCAGCAACAGGTAGCAAGGCAATTACGGTCGTGTTTATTGAACGGACTAGGGTCTGATTTACAGCTAGATTCGTCGCTTGAGTGAATGTTTGCTTGCTCGAAGAGGTGATACTACGAGTATTTTCACGCACCTTATCAAAGACAACAACTGTGTCATAGAGTGAATACCCAAGAATAGTCAAGAAACCAATGACGCTAGCAGGGGTAACATCAAAACCAACGAGGGCGTAAATCCCAACTGTTATCAAAACATCGTGAACAACGGCAACGATTGCCGCAATCGCCATTTTTGGTTCAAAGGTCATAGCTAGGAAAATCAGGATTACGATCATGAAGGCTGAGAGACCGTAGAGCGCCTTCTTTGTGATCTCCTTGCCCCAAGAGGGTCCGATGATTTGAGTATCGATATCTGCAACTTGCACACCAAAGGTTGAGGTAAGAGCCGCCTCGACGGCATCAGATTGGGCTGGACCTAAAGAGCCCGTTTGGACCCTGATCTTGTCATTGCCAACTTTTTGAACGATTACCTCACCGGAGATTCCAGATCCTGCAACGGCAGAGCGTGCCTGCTCGACTGTTGCCGTTGTCGATGTAAATGTGTATGCCGATCCACCCTTGAACTCAATGCCAAGGTGAAGACCTGAAATAGCTAAAGTTCCAATCGATAAGGCAGTAAAAATCAAAGAGATGATGTACCAACGTTTGGCATTACCAACGATATTAAAGGAAGTTTCACCAGAGTAGAGACGTCCACCGAGACCTTTGACTGATGCCATTTCACGCCTCCAGAGTTGAAGTTTGTCGGAAAACACCTGAGCTCTTTTGCGACAAGCCTGAGAAGCGATGACCTGCAGCGAAGAAGTTCATCCGGGCCAGGATTGTCATGAGTGGTTTGGTAAAGATGAAAACAATCAACAGATCGACCAGGGTTGTAAGTCCAAGTGCAAATGCGAATCCTTGAACACCCCCAACAGCGAATATGTAGAGTAGAGCAGCTGCAATGATCGAAACGGCGTCGGCGACCAAGATGGTGTGACGGGCCTTAATCCAGCCACTTTCAACCGCCGAACGCAGGGAACGACCCTCGCGGATCTCATCTCGAATGCGTTCAAAGTAGACGACGAATGAATCAGCGGTAATTCCGACTGCAACGATGATTCCTGCGATCCCAGCCAGAGTTAAGGTGAAACCGATGTTCTCTCCCAAGAGCAGAACAAGAAGATAGATAACCAGAGCAGCGGTAGCAAGTGAGCCCGTTACGACAATTCCAAGTCCCCTATAGTAAAAAAACGAATAGAGAACTACGAGCGTCAATCCAATAATTCCCGCCAATAGGCCAGCATCTAGCTGATCGGCACCAAGGGTTGGAGAGACCTGCGCAACTTCTCCCCGATCAAATGAGAGTGGGAGCGCACCATATTTCAAAACATTTGCCAGATCCTGGGCCTCAAGTTGAGTAAAACTTCCCGTTATCTGGGCAGTTCCAGATGGGATCGGCTCGTTGATTCGCGGAGATGAGACCACAAGTCCATCCAGGACGATTGCAACTTGGTTGAGAGGCTCAGGTAAAGAGGTGACACGGGTAGTCAGTGCCCCAAATGCCGTCGTACCTTCACCGTTGAATGTAAGACTCACAGACCAGCCACCTCCAGCCTGTGTATCCAAGCCAGCAGAGGCCTTTGATATTTGCCGGCCAAGTACTTCAGCTGGAGCCAGGATATATTTTGTGGCTCCATTCCGACCACACACTGCAATCGTCTCAGTCGGAGCATCGGTTCCGGTGCCTTGAAGGCTCTCTAACTTTGTACAGTCAAGAGCCTCATACTTTGCATTCATTGCCGCACTAATGCCATCTACTGGTACTGCCGCAGATCCTGCATCAACTGCTGCCGCAGATCCTGCATCAACTGCTGCCGCAGATCCTGCATCAACTGCCGCGGTAGAGCCCACAGAGGCTGCACCTGGCCCACTTTTTAAAACTTGGCGAAAGCGAAGCTCTGCGGTTTGCCCAACCAACTCAACTACTCGTCGACCAGTATTGCCCGGAACAGCGATAACGATCTGGCGATTGGTACCACTGCCCTGGGCTGTGACCTCAGATTCGGCAACTCCAAGTGAGTTCACACGCTGGCGAATAATGGAGACTGCCTGATCGATAGCCTCGTTAGTCACTTTGCCATCATCTCCAGGGGCGATGCGAGGTTGGAGAGTGACAGATGTGCCTCCACGTAAATCTAATCCCAGACGCACCGCCGTTGCCCCTTGGACAAAGGCTGCTCCAGCAAGGGCGACCACGATAAGGCCGAGAATCGCCAATGATCGAAGTGGGCGAGCAGTCGTCTTTGTGGGCTTAGTTGACATAGACATAGAGGCAGAGTCTAGACATCAATTGAAGGTGTGTCGAAAAGCGAGGCGAGAGCCGGTGGTGGTGTGCGCCCAATATGAGTAAAACCTAGCGCCGTCGCAACGCGACCACGCGCTGTTCTGGCCATAAAGCCGTTACGAACCAGAAAAGGCTCGGCAACGGATTCAACGGTCTCGCTCTCCTCACCTACTGCGATTGCCAGGGTTGAAAGCCCTACTGGTCCACCGTTGAATCGTTCGATGAGCGCCGTAAGAACACTGCGATCAAGGCGGTCAAGACCCATTGCATCTACCTCATAGATTTCAAGTGCTGCACGAGCATCGATGAGAGAGATTTGAGCACTGCCCTTCACCTGCCCATAATCGCGCACTCGGCGCAGTAGACGATTTGCTACGCGAGGAGTGCCACGTGAGCGACTAGATATCTCAGTTATCGCATCGCTGGCAATATCTATCCCTAGCAAAGCCGCGCTTCTGGTGATTACTTGGGCGAGCTCGATATCACTATAGAAATCTAGATGAGCCGTAAAACCAAAGCGATCTCGTAAAGGGCTCGTGAGCAATCCACTTCGTGTGGTAGCACCTACTAAGGTGAAGTGCGGAAGTTGGAGAGGGATAGCAGTTGCGCCCGGACCTTTTCCGACAACAACATCGACACGAAAATCCTCCATCGCTAAGTACAAAAGCTCCTCTGCAGGTCTTGGGAGTCTATGAATCTCATCGAGAAACAAGATCTCACCCTCGACAAGTGAGGAGAGGATTGCTGCCAAATCACCAGCATGAGTTATCGCAGGACCACTTGATATTCGAATCGGGGCCGACATCTCGCTCGCCAAAATAAAGGCAAGAGTCGTCTTTCCCAAACCTGGGGGTCCCGAGAGTAAAATATGATCGGCCGGAGTTGTGCGATGACGTGCGGCTGTGAGCAAGACATCTATCTGCTCACGCACACGATGTTGTCCTATGAACTCCTTGAGTGTCGTTGGGCGTAGCGCATGCTCAAGGGCTGAATCCTCACCCGTGAGATTTGATCCCACTAATCTCTCCTCAGCCACGAGAGCTCTTTCCACTTGCTAGCGCATCTTTGAGCAATTGACTCAATGAGAGAGTGGATGGATCCGCCCCAGAAGAGGAGAGTCTTGCCTGCACCGCGTTGATTGCACTGTCGGAGTCTTTAGGGGAAAAGCCAAGTGAAGTCAGAGCACCCATCAAGTTCTCACGCCATGGAGGCAGAGGTCCTGCATATAAAGATGTTGAGGATAGTTCGCTCAACTTACCTTTGAGCTCGAGAATCATGCGCTGGGCACCTTTGCGTCCAATCCCAGGTACACGCTCAAGTGATGTGAGATCCTCGGCTGCGATAGCTCTGCCCAGATCCTGGGGACTAAGAGCCCCAAGGATCGAAAGGGCTACCTTCGGTCCGATTCCTGAGACCGTCTGTACCAATTCAAAGAGCGCGCGCGCCTCATCACTGAGAAAGCCAAAAAGGGTGAGTGAATCTTCACGCACAACGAGTGTTGTGAACAGCTGAACCTGTGCGCCCATACTTACGCTATCGCTGGTTGCTACATTCACTAAGACACTTATCCCGACTCCCCCAACCTCAACTATCAAGCGATCGGTTTTAATGGAACGAACAGTGCCGTTGAGCGAAGAGATCACTTATCCACGCAACTTTCGCAATCGGGATTTTTCAGTGGCTACCGCCTGGGAAATCTTTGTGCTCACACCACCACGCCAGATATGACAGATTGCAAGTGCCAGGGCATCGGTTGCATCAACTGGCCTTGGGATCTCTTTCAAGTTGAGAAGTTTTGCAACCATCGAAGCGACTTGAGCCTTGCTTGCCCGACCTGATCCTGTCACTGCCGCCTTAACTTCACTCGGCGTATGCATCATGACAGGGATTCCAGATTTCGCTGCGATGAGAAGAGCGACACCTGCGGCCTGTCCAGTACCCATCACAGTGCGCACATTGTGCTGGGCGAATACGCGCTCAATCGCAATTACATCAGGATTCCAGAGCGATACCCACTCATTAATCGCTCTATCGAGTTCAAGTAGTCGCAATTCAAGTGTGAGATCAGTAGCTGTCACAATTACGCCAACGCCCACCATAGAAAGTGGACTGCCTACAGTGCCATCGACCACACCGATTCCACAGCGAGTCAGACCTGGATCTATCCCCAGAACTCGCATAACACCATCCTTTATCCCTGGAATAAGGCTCCCAGCCTAGAGTTTGTATCCGACGCCTTAGCCCAGGCTCGCCATGACCTCATCTGTTATATCGAAGTTGCTAAAGACATTCTGTACATCATCGAGCTCTTCGATTGCATCGATGAGTTCGAAGACCTTCTTTGCACCCTGCGCATCGAGTTCAATCTGCATCGTTGGAAGAAATGAAGAGTCTGCAGATTCGTAGTCGATACCAGCGCTTTGAAGTGCTGATCGGACCGGCACTAGGTCACTTGATTCGCTGACGACCTCAAATGCCTCACCTAAATCATTTACCTCTTCAGCACCTGCATCCAGCACTGCCTCAAGAATCAAATCCTCGGTCAGGCCCTCTACCTTCTTGAGAATCACAACTCCTTTGCGATTGAACAGGTAGGAGACAGATCCAGGATCGGCCATGGTGCCACCATTGCGAGTCACAGCAACACGAACTTCAGATGAGGATCTATTGCGATTATCAGTAAGACACTCAATCATAATGGCGACTCCATTGGGGCCATATCCTTCGTACATTATCGTTTGATAGTCGCTGGCGCCTAGTTCAAGGCCTGCACCACGTTTGATGGCCCTATCAATATTATCGGCCGGCATCGAGGACTTCTTAGCCTTAACGATGGCATCAAATAGCGTTGGGTTTCCCTCAAGATCTGCGCCACCATTTCGGGCCGCGACTTCGATTGCGCGTATCTGCTTGGCAAAGACCTTTGCACGGCGACTATCAATTATCGCTTTTTTGTGTTTGGTAGTTGCCCATTTGGAATGGCCTGACATTGACGAACCCCTTCGAATTTGTACGTTCTACTGTACCTCTTGCAGTGCAGTCCGTGCTACCTCTTCAATGAAATAACTATGAATACGATGATCGCCCGTCAATTCGGGATGAAAAGAAGTTGCCAAAATACTTCTAGATCGAACGGCCACAGGGTGAGAATCTATTTCGGCTAAGACTTCTATCCCCTGACCAATTTTTTCCACCCACGGAGCACGGATGAACACTGCACGCACTAACTCCCTTGATCCATCGGCAAATGGAATTTCAGATTCAAAGGAGTCGACTTGACGTCCAAAAGCATTTCTCCGCACGCTTATATCCAGTCCACCGAAGCCCTTTTGTCCCGCCTTGGCACCAAGAATATTCTCTGCCAATAAAATCATTCCAGCGCATGAACCAAAGACCGGCATTCCCCGCGCAATTCGGTTACGCACAGGCTCCATGAGATCAAAGAGCTGTGCCAGATGTGCGATGGTTGTGGACTCACCACCTGGAATCACCAGTGCCTGCACCGCATCTAACTCTTGTCTGCGGCGAACCGGTGTCGGATAGACCCCACAGGCGACTAATGCTGAGATGTGCTCACGGACATCTCCCTGTAGTGCTAGTACTCCAACCTTCATAAGGGCCGTTGTTACCAGCCACGCTCTGCAAGACGGTGCGGTGCCGGTAAATCTGCGACATTGATACCCACCATGGCCTCACCAAGTCCTCGTGATGCATCGGCGATTATCTTGGGATCATCCCAAAAAGTCGTTGCCCGAACACATGCAGCTGCACGTTGAGCAGGATTTCCCGACTTGAAGATCCCTGAACCAATAAAGACTCCATCTGCTCCCATGCTCATCATCAAGGCAGCATCGGCTGGGGTTGCAATCCCACCCGCAGTAAAGAGGACGACGGGAAGCTTGCCTTTTTCGGCGACCTCCTTGACTAACTCATACGGAGCCTGCAGCTCTTTTGCCTCCACGTACAACTCGTCCTCTCGAAGGGAGGATAAACGTCGAATCTCACCATTGATCTGGCGCATATGCTGCATCGCATTGGAGACATCACCTGTACCGGCCTCACCCTTAGAACGGATCATCGCCGCACCCTCATTGATGCGGCGAAGTGCCTCCCCAAGATTTGTCGCACCGCAGACAAAAGGAATCGTAAAGTTCCACTTATCGATATGGTTTTTATAATCAGCGGGAGTAAGGACTTCGGACTCATCGATAAAGTCGACGTCCAAGGATTGCAAAACTTGCGCCTCCACGAAATGGCCAATTCGTGCCTTTGCCATTACTGGAATGGATACAGCAGCTTGGATCATTTGAATCATGTCAGGATCGGACATGCGGGCAACTCCACCTTGGGCACGTATATCGGCAGGGACACGCTCAAGTGCCATCACTGCAACGGCGCCAGCATCTTCGGCAATCTTTGCCTGCTCAACGTTGACGACATCCATGATGACTCCACCTTTGAGCATCTCTGCCATTCCACGCTTAACGCGCCCAGTGCCTTTTTCTTGCGACATCACTATTTCTCCTATTATTCAAATCTGGTTGAGGCCCCCATCCTACTTCGTTGGCGAGGATTTTGCGCTTGGGGTTATCAGCGTGAAATCAGGTTCGATATCAGTCAAGGCGACCCACACTTGCCCAGGTGCAAAGGGGATTTCGATGCCATCTAGGCCCCTCCATGTTGTGCCAACATCTGCCGACTCCCGGCTCCATGTCGCTGTAATACTCGCGCCATCCCGCAAGATATAGCCCGTACCTTCACCAATCGTTTGAGAAAAAGGTGTGATTGCACCAAATTTATCTTTGAAGGAAGAATCACTAATTGCAACGATTTGAATAACAAGGGTTGTAGGACCGAGTTGCTCTCCAGTATCTGAGAGATTAGCAAGATTGTTATGCAATAGGTGCCATCGTTTCTCACTCATTGACCAGGTTGCTCCATAAGAGGCGGATGGCCATCTGATCAAAACCCGAGATATTGGCACACTCTGGGCTGAACTCTTGCCAAAGCCCCAACCAACCGATTTCGCCTTATCGACTTGGTAGCCCTTTTCGAGGATTTTCTGCATCAACAGATCTGCGCGAAGAACCATCGCATAAGGTTGATTTCGGGACTCATCTTTTGTGTAAATACTCGGAGGCTGTGACTGTGCGCCAAGATTTACCAGGTTTGCAGAATTAATGAGTGGCAAAAGTTTGCTCTGCGCTCCGCTGTAAGCAAAGGCAACTCGCCCAAACTGGCGCAGAATGTCGAGATCTGAGATTCGGGCGCTTCTAACAGGACCGATGCGACTGGGGATCTGTGATGAGAAGATCGCAGCTAAACGAGTTACCCCACCCTCGACCTGCTCGATATAGACCACATCGGCAGCCTCTAGGCCAATTTGTGGATGGGCATACTTCGTATCATCTATTTTGACCACCAAGACTGGACCATTGCTGCCTGTGCGACCGCTTAATACGTTTACCTCCTCAGGGACACTGGAGACAGGTGTGAAGCCTTGAGTCAAATTCGCACACCCAGTCAATAGGGCTATCGCTAGGGCTGCGAGGGCAAGTCTTCTATAACGCATCGAACTCGAACTCATATGTCAGCGGCAGTGGCGCAGTTCCTGCAAGACGAAAGATTCGTATGCCCACCTTCCTTCGCACCATCTGTGTCGAGGAGACTGCATCGGTATGGATTGCGATTGCGATACGAATCTTGGCTGTAAGTAGCTTGAGTTCCTCAAGAAGTAAGTGAGCAGCGGTGCTGACATCGCTTTGATCATCCACAAGCAGGAGAGAGAGTGCTCCCGATAAGGCGCTTTCGGCTGAAGAACGCTCCTGAACTCCTGCCTCACGTGCCTGGTATGCAGCCGAAGTCAATATGAGAGCCGAGGCAGGGTCGGCGAAATCGCTGCGCGCGATCTCAAGTGCTATCGCAGCCCGCCTTTGAAGCAGACTATCTAGATTCGCCCAACTCGTCTCAACTCGATGGTGGAGTCGATCCAACCGCGCGGCAAGAAATGATAGGTACCAAAGTGAGACCAAGAGTAAGAGCGCGCCTATCAGAATGTTCCTCATCACCTCTCCCCCTCTCTCTGAGTGAATCTGCTCCACGCACGATTCTCAGAGGCCAGGGTTATCTTGGTTCCACCAATCATGGCCATCTCATAAATCGAGAGAATCTGCTCAGCAACCATATCCCAATCAAAGATCTGGGCATGCTCTTTACCCTTGCGCGCTAAATCTTCTCGCTCGTCTCTATCTCGAAGCAGGGCGATCACAACTTTAGCCAGATCCGTTGAATCCTGTGATTTAAAGAGAGCCCCAAACTCACCGCCTTCCAAGAGAGAGTCAAAGGCCGGGATATCACTGGCAACAACACATGCACCACCGGCTAGAGCCTCGGCCAGGATGATCCCAAAAGACTCTCCACCCGTGTTGGGGGCGATGTAGAGTGAAATCGATGACATCAGGTCGGCCTTTTCACTCTCACTGATCTGCCCTAAAAATTCAAAACGATCTCTTAGTTCAGGATCCACTAACTCCATAAAATTGCCTGGATCTCCCGGCCCGGCGACAAGGACTCGCACATCTGGTGCAAATCTGGAGATTATCGGCAAGGCATCTGACAGGATCGAAAGACCTTTGCGAGGCTCCTCAAAACGGCCGATAAAACCAAGAGTGTTGCCTGACCATTTTTGCACAGGCATCCCCAGTGAATATCGCTTGGTGTAAATCCCATTGGGAATCACCACAGCATCAGTCTGGAGATGATTAGTCAAGGTCAATCGAGCCGCCTCTGATACTGCAATGCGTGCCGAAAGTTTCTCTATCGCCGGTTCTAAGATCGGCCCAATCGCATAGATCACTTTCTGATGTTTTGCTGCTGCGTGGAATGTTCCCACCATCGGACCTTCGGCGGCCCAGATTGCAAGAAGTGAGATAGAGGGGATTGCAGGCTCGTGTAGATGCAAGATGTCGAAGTTTCCTGTGGATATCCAGGAACGTACCCGGGCAAATGCGATGGGACCGAATAAAATTCGAGCAACTGCCCCGTTGTATGGAATCGCAATCGGCTTTCCCGCATTGACAACGTATCTTGGCAGAGCGCTCTCTTCAATTGCCGGGGCCAGCACTGAAACATCATGCCCAGCATTGATCAAATATTCGGCTAAATCCCTCACGTGGCTTTGCACACCACCCGGTGTGTCCCAGCTGTATGGGCAGACAAGTCCGATTTTTAGCCTCCGACTGATCATTGGCTACGCTCTCTAAAGTCCCCATCTATCCATATTCGCTGCATCATGTGCCAGTCATGTGGATATTTACTGATGCCTTGTGCGAAGAGATCAGCGCTAGATTGGATGATTGCTGCGATTTTTTCCGTCTCTGAACCACTCGATGGGATCGGTACTTCATCGAAGTCGATGTGTATACCTTCATCGGTATATGAAACCATTGCACACAGCAAGGGGGCACCTGTTCGAAGCGCTAAAACAGCTGGACCCGCCGGCATTCGTGCCGGTCCACCAAAGAACTCCACATTGATACCTGATCGAGAGAGATCGCGGTCAGCGGCAAGGGCAACAATGGCACCGGAGAGAACTCGATCTATCAACGTCGGGATTACTCGCGCATCCAAGGGTAATGACTCCATACCGAAGGAGGCTCGGTACTCAAAAAACTTCTTGAATAGTGCCTCAGGTTGAAGATGCTCGGCAACCGTGACAATCCTTGCTCCTATGCTGCAAAAATATGCAGCGGCGTGGTCATAATTTCCGACGTGAGGGACAGTGACTATTCCACCCCTTCCTGCTGTGAGTGCATCAAGAAATAAGTGCTCATTCCTCACTGTCACAGTATTTTGGATTCTGCTCTGTGACCAGTCAGGAAGTCTGAAAGTGTCGCACCAGTATCTCATTGATGAGCGCATTGCTTTATAGACCAGTAAATCTAGATTCGAAGCTGAAATTCCAGGCTGTGTGCGTGCAAGATTTGAGCGCAGACGCCGCACTTTTGCACCATTGCGACGGGTCACAAAATCAGCGAGCCTATAGGCACATTGATAGACGAATCTCTCTGGAAGCCAACGCAGAAGACGCCAGGCCGCGAAATATCCCCAAGCGGTGATCGTTGTAAGCATCTAGGCAAGCGCCTTTTTGACTGTGACCATCCTTTGTATGACCGTTATAGAACCTAGGACTGCTAGTAACCACATACCTACAGCTAAAACATAAGGGACACCCAATCCATGTGCTGCGATGGCAGAGATCGAGATTGCAAGACGCTCTGTGCGCTCTGCAATCCCCCCTTCGCAACAGATATTCATGCCCTCAGCCTTTGCGCGGATATATGGAATCAGCATTCCGGTCACAAGAGAGATCATTATCACTACGCTCAAAGTGTCGCCCCTATCGATGAGATAGATAGCCACACCAATTAAAATTGCGGAGTCTGTGATTCGGTCTATCGCTGAGTCAAGAAAGCCTCCCCAGCGACTCGAGCCAGTCTCTGATAATCTGGCCATCGTTCCATCGAATAAATCACTCAGTGCAAAGATAAAAACCAATGCGCTTCCAAGGAAAAAATCCCCACGAGGGTAAAAGAAAAGCGCACAGCAGAGAACTCCGACCGCACCGACCAGGGTGACCGCGTTGGGGGTAATGCCAATGCGCAGTGCCAATCTGGCTACGGGTGTTATGAAACTCGTAACCGCAGGTTTGAAAATGCCACTAATCATCACCTCCCATCGTAGGCTGAGCAGATGAATTCCTCTGCATCTGTGCGATCAATCGCCATCTATGGGCATGTGAGTGCTCATCCTTCGGCGGTTGCCTCGCTCTTTGATGCTCACGTCCTGGACACGGTCGACCCAAAGTCAACATGTGCGATATTCGTGGTCAATCCCTCGACGGGAATCGATCAAGCCAGTATCGATCTCTGGAGGGCGATAGATGAATTTCAAACTCCACGATTAGTGGTGGTAACTCATCTCGAGAATCAGGAGTCTGATTTTGATGATGCCATTTTGCTGGCTCATCGGGTATTTGATCCAATGGCAACTCCATATTTGGTTCTTCACGACGATACGGGTTTCCCATGTGCTCTTATCTCTATGGCGACTCTGCAAATCACCGACTATACGACCAATCCACCAACGCAGCGTGCATGTGATACTGAACATGAGAGCCTGGTGAAAGAGTTCAGAGATGAGTATCTTGAACTCACAGGTGCAATGGGCGATGACGCATTCGCGGCTGGGATTTTATTTCCGGCCATTCCCCTTTGGATTGAAAAGGGAATTGGAGTTGATATCGTCCGTAATTTCTTGAGCCAGCTTAAAAGCTAATCACCAAGCAGCGGCAATTTCATCTCGTGTGAGAGTCAATAACTGTGGAAGAACCTTCGTCTTACCAATGAGGGGCATGAAGTTTGAATCACCACTCCATCGTGGAATTAAATGTTGGTGAATATGATCGGCGACTCCTGCGCCGGAGATAGCACCTTGATTCATACCTAGGTTGAATCCCTGCGGAGATGAGACCTTACGAATTGTTCGCATGGCATGGGCAGTAATTGCCGATATCTCATCACGCTCTTGGACACTCAAATCAGTTAAATCAGCGATATGCCGATATGAACACACGAGCAGGTGGCCAGGATTGTATGGATACAGGTTCATGACAACAAATGCATGAATACCTCGATGGACAATCAGACCCGCCTCATCAGTAAGTGATGGAATACGACAAAACGGACACTCGATCTCATTTTCATCCAGCGGACGATTTTCACCACGCAGGTACTCCAAGCGATGTGGAGCCCACAGTCGCGACCAGCCATCAGGTATACCAACGCCGTCGATACTCATGAATCAGACCTGTGTGCGTTCGGCGATGATCTTCTTAATCTGGGCTATGGCATCGGCAACTGGGATGCCATTCTTCTGCTCCCCGTTGCGGTATCGAAACGAGAGCGCGCCAGCGTTTTGATCCTCTTCCCCGGCAATGAGCATAAATGGGATCTTTTGCATCTGGGCATTACGCACCTTTTTCTGCATCCGATCATGGGAGCTATCGAGCTCGGCTCGGATTCCAGCCTTGCGCATCTGGGCGATCACATCGGCTAAGTAGTCACTGAATGCATCAGCCACTGGGATTCCGACCACTTGTACTGGAGCAAGCCAGGGAGGAAAGGCACCTGCATAGTGCTCGGTTAAGACACCGAAGAAGCGTTCGATTGAGCCGAAGAGGGCTCGGTGAATCATGACTGGTTGTACACGTGTTCCATCCGATGCTGCATACTCAAGATCAAAGCGAGATGGAAGCTGGAAATCAACTTGAATCGTTGACATCTGCCACGTCCGCCCGATTGCATCCTTTACCTGCACAGAGATCTTTGGTCCATAAAATGCAGCCCCACCCTCATCCATAACGAGCTCAAGATTCTGCCCAATCGCAGCCTTGCGTAGGGCCTCTGTCGCCTCTGACCAATCACTATCTTCTCCTACGGATTTCTCTGGGTTACGGGTCGAGAGCTCAAGATAAAATTCATCCAAGCCATAATCGCGTAATAGA
Source organism: Actinomycetota bacterium (assembly GCA_005800815.1). GTDB lineage: Bacteria > Actinomycetota > Actinomycetes > Nanopelagicales > Nanopelagicaceae > Planktophila. The sequence goes on along the minus strand of SYEK01000014.1, from coordinate 3,237 downwards.
TTGAGTACGAAGGTGAGCAGTGAATCAAGCTCTCCCACCATCTGCTCTTTTGTGCAGTAGATATGAGCATCATCCTGGGTAAATCCGCGGGCACGGGTGATCCCATGCAATACTCCAGATTTCTCGTAACGATAGACAGTGCCGAACTCGAATAATCTCAGCGGAAGTTCACGGTATGAGCGACCGCGTGAGCGATAGATCAAATTATGGAATGGACAGTTCATGGGCTTCATGTAGTACTGCTGGCCCGCCCGTTTGATTGTCCCATCTGCATGTAGCTCTTCATCTAAAATCAATGGTGGATACATACCATCGCCATACCACTGCAAATGCCCGGAAGTCTCAAAGAGTGCCGCTTTCGTCAGATGTGGGGAGTAAACAAACTCGTATCCCTCCTCCTCATGACGCTTACGCGAATAATCCTCCATCTCACGGCGAATGATCCCGCCCTTGGGATGAAATACCGCGAGCCCGGAGCCAATTTCCTCCGGAAATGAGAAGAGGTCCAAATCAGTTCCCAGACGTCTATGATCACGCTTTTCAGCCTCTGCAAGAAGTTCTAGATATGCATTGAGATCATCTTGCGAAGGCCACGCTGTGCCATAGATACGTTGTAACATCGGATTTTTTTCAGAGCCACGCCAGTAAGCAGCGGCCGTGCGCATGAGTTTGAAGGCTGGGATCTGCTTGGTAGATGCAAGATGTGGGCCTCGACACAGATCACTCCACACAGGATTGCCATCTCGACCTAAATTGTCATAGATCGTAAGTTGTGGGCCGCCAACCTCAACACTGGCCTCATCCCCCAACCCGGCCTTGATGCCGATGAGTTCACATTTATAGGGCTCGTGCGCCAACTCTTTGAGGGCCGCGGACTCGCTGGTAACACGACGTCTGAAGCGTTGCCCCTCTTTTATTATCCTGCGCATTGCACTTTCGATTTTAACCAGATCATCTGGATCAAAGCTGTGCTGAGGATCAAAGTCATAGTAAAAACCATCCACAATTGGCGGTCCGATACCCAGGCGTGTGTGCGCAAAGATCTCTTGGACCGCTTGGGCCATAACGTGCGCAGTTGAATGGCGCAGCACTGCAAGGCCATCGGGTGATGCTATAGAAACACCCTCGACTACATCACCTTGTGATAGTTCACTCCAGAGGTCTCGCAGCTCGCCATTTACTCGCGCTACGACGATCTCTTTTTGATCGGCATAGATGTGAGTGGGGCGAGTATCGGCTTCTACCGACCGGGCACTTCCATCAACAGTGATTTCTATGGAGGCCATCGGCCTAGTCTACCGAATGAAGCAAGGCCATCGCGTGAATTTCATCAACAAAACCTTGTGATGGCTCCAGCTCCCGTCCATCAATCGAGGTGACGGCTTGAGCAATGCGCAAACTACTGAGCAGCACTGCGGCACTGATGTCATTGATGCGAGAAAGGGGAACTGAATCAACACCCACTTGGCAATGTTCGATCACTAGCTCGCGCATAATCCCGGCAAGTAGCCCATCACTCGTTGGTGGTGTGAGCCAATGTCCATCAATTTTTAGGATGAGATTTGACACGGCCGCCTCACAGATATTTGCCTCTGTGTTGTGGACGATAGCCTCGTCAAAGCCCAATAATTTCGCCTCATCGATTATGGCCAACCTGTACCCATATGGATATTTTTTTATCGTTTCACCCTTTGAAATCAAAGCATCGGGATGAGTGCGCAGCCTTGCACCTTGGACTACCGGTTCATAAGGCAGATGCACAGCTGCCCACTGACCATTGCGGTCGAAAGATATACGCAGTAGCCCATGCGCACAGGGTTGAGCAAGCAACAAATCATTGATGGCCGAGACAATTGAGTCTTTTTTTGGCAGTGTGAGGCCGGCAGAGAGCGCACTTTTTTCTGCACGCCGCAAATGTCGTGACAAGGCCAGAGCCTGTCCATCAATCGTGCGCAGAGTCTCAAAGATTCCTGATCCCTTAAGCCATCCTGAAGGTGTGCATGGCGCTTGCTCAATCTCGACCAGTACCCCGCTATAGGAGACCTTCATACCAGTGTGCCTCCTGCAATTGAGATCAACCGTCTAGCTTTCAACTGCGTCTCATCCCACTCAGATGCTGGATCACTTCCCCATGTTATTCCTGCGCCAGTACCAAATCGAAGCAGATCATCTTTGAAAAAGATTCGAATGGCAACGGAGAGTTCACATTGATCACCCTGAACCCAACCGAGTGCGCCGCAGTAGGGTCCGCGTGCTCCTTCATTCTGATTAATTACTGAGACCGCGGAGGATTTCGGTGCCCCACTAATCGACCCAGGAGGTTGAAGAGCAGAGAAAATCTCACTCCACGTAGTGTCTTCGCGAAGATCTCCCTCAACGTCTGAGACTAGATGGACTAGACCAGGATGGGGTTCAGAGTTGAGAAGTCGTGGCACTGTGATAGAACCACTCTGACAGATAGCACCCAAATCGTTGCGCATGAGATCGACAATCATGACATTTTCAGCGATATCTTTTTCTCCAAAGTCAGAGCGTCCGGGTAGTTGTGTTCCTTTAATCGGCGATGTTCGCACACGTTTTCCGGAGCGCTTGAGGAAGAGCTCAGGGGAGGCAGAGGCAATATTCAGATTTGGAATCTCGAGATAACTAGCCCAGGGCGCTGGATTATTGAGAAGAATCTGGCAGAACAAGCCACGCAAGTTTTCATTTTCCTCACAGGCAATAGAGAGCTCTCTGCATGCATTTACTTGGTAGACCCAGCCCTGGGCAATTGATCTGCGGATCGATTCAACATACTCCTGGTACTGCACATCAGATTTTGATGAGCTCCATGCACCCTCAAGGCGCTTCCACTCATGAGCCGGGAATTCGGAATCAAGGAGCGTTGCAAAGCGAGCGGCAGTAAATCCACCCTCAAAACTCGTAGAGACGGCCCAAAAACCTCCATCGGATAAATCGGCGGGATCGTGCGATATCGTAATAATGTCGCGGGCCAAGCGACCCTTCATCCAAAACAATCCATCTGCTCTCTCCACAGGCAAACGCTATCTTTTCACCACCGACTTTGGCGCTTGAGCCCTTCCTGCGATAGATTCACTCTCCTCGCGGACGTAGCGCAGTTGGTAGCGCGGAACCTTGCCAAGGTTCAGGTCGCCGGTTCGAACCCGGTCGTCCGCTCGTTAAGTCGCCACGGCGATGAGCACATGGTCGGGTGGCCGAGAGGCGCGGCAAGGGACT
>SYEK01000013.1 GCA_005800815.1 Actinomycetota bacterium | reverse complement strand
TAAGTCTAGGTTCGAGTCCTGGTACCCCAGCGCAGTACAGCTCTACAACTGAATATGTTTTGTCCTAGTTACATAAGCTCCAAAAAAGGCACGGCCCCGTCGTCTAGCGGCCTAGGACTCTGGCTTCTCAAGTCAGCTACGAGGGTTCGAATCCCTTCGGGGCTACGTATGATCTCTCTGGTTCAGGTTCTTCCAGCCTTCATCGCTACCGCCTTTTTATTGGCGTTGGTACCGGGGCAGACAGTTGCCATGATCTTGCGCCAAGCAATCGTTGGCGGGACCAAGACCGCCTATACGACACTGATTGGCACAAGTGGCGCTCTGATTATCTGGGGCGCTGCATCTGCAATCGGTCTCTCTGCCATATTTGCACGATCCCAAACTGCCTATAACTTGCTCAAGTACACCGGTGTTGCATTCCTTACCTTTCTAGCCCTGCAGACACTGTGGTCACTGCGCAGAGAGTTTGGGAAGTTCGACTACGAAGGAGCCACTACCGCTGGCTTCATGCCTGCATTTCGCCTAGGCTTGATAACGAATTTAACCAATGTGAAAGCAGCAGTCTTTGCCGTCGCCTTCATCCCTGCATTTGTCCCTGCAGATTTCAATTTGGGTTGGGGTATCTTTCTTCTCTCCATCGTCCAAGCACTCACATCAGCGTCGTGGTACTCATTTCTTGTTCATATTATCGGTAGAGCAACAACTATTCTGGCCAAACCCAAAGTACGGCGTGCTCTCACCGCTTTTTCTGCCATTGGGATACTTTTTCTGGCAGTAACGCTCTTACTCACTTCACCGAGATAGTAAAAGCGAAGTGCTATCGAGCCCACCTGAGTAGTGGAGGGGCATCCTCAAGCATGTTCTCTGCGATCCAGGCCGCTCCATCTAAGTTATCACCACTGGTACCCACAAACCGAGTGTTCGGTAAAGATACAGTTATAAATCTTTGAATTGCTCTGACGTAACTCGCATTTGCTGATGGTCCACCCTGAATAGCAATCTCTGGGGCTTCATCACTGGAACCGTTGGTACCCAGCCATGTAGCAATCACTGTCTGTGCTAATAAATAAGCACCCTCGTCACGGATTTTAATCGCTGTGACAATCCCCTCATCTGCGGCATCTAAGAGTGTCTGCGCCGATGTTATGGCTAGCGTTGCAGCATCTGCACCATTTTTCGATTCAAGTGCGTCATATGCACTGACCTGGGATTGAAAAGCTTTGAGTAATCGAGTATCACCCTCTCGCCCTTGCCTAACTGCAAGAGCTTTGGTAATCCCCAATTTTCCAAGCCAGAATCCGCTGCCCTCATCGCCAAAGGTGCTCCCGAGTCCATCACGGTGGGCAAACTTTCCATAACGCCCACCAACAGATACAACACCCCCACCGATAGACAGGACTACTCCATCACGACCATGGAGTGCTCCAATGAATCCAGCCAAACCATCATCGATCACTGCAACCTCTTTAGCACCAAAATACTCTCGACACAGCAGCGCAAAGGGAGCCGGATCACTCACAAGTCCACCAAAGCCAGTGCATGAGAGAGAGACAACATCGGCCGATAATCTCTGAATTGAGTCAAAGACTGCGTGTAATGCTGGAAGTGGCAACTCACCAGCTAACTTGCCTCTCCTACTATTAATAGAGAGATCATTCAAGCGAATACGTGTCCCAGATTGGCCTAAATCAACTGTAAGCACCATGGATTAAACAATAGTTTATTTTCCTATAAGATAATAGGAGTGTGAGGAAATTTGGGGAAGTTATGTCTTCGGAAATCGCGCAAACCCTACATATTTTCTCCAATATTCTCAGTGATTTGTCAGCCTTTGAGTCGATTGAGGATGTATTGACGCAAGAGAAATTCCAGTCGGTGCTTATTTTGGCTCGAGGTACCTAAGATAATGCTGCACATTTTTTAAAGTATTTGATTGAGACCCAGATCGGATTACCCGTTGGATAGACCTCACCCTCCTCGGTGAGGATATATGACTCTAGGCTGCGCTTTGCCAACACACTTGTCATTGCAATCAGTCAAAGTGCTCACTCACCTGATCTGGTGAAGTTTGCCATGGCCGCGCGCAATGCTCAGGCCTATCTGATTGCCATCACAAATGATTTGAACTCCCCACTAGTAGCTACGGCTCATCACCATATCGCTCTTCTTGCTGGTCCTGGGCTGGCAGTGGCGGCTACTAAGTCGTATAACGCACAGCTGTTAATCTCATATCTCCTAGTTGCCGCCAGGCTCAGCTTGTGATGATGAGATTGTCTCAACCATTGTCGATGAGATCGTGACCGAGAGATTTGCCTTGGAGTTCTCAGGTGCAGCAGGTTTGAGCAAAGTCAGCCTGACAAATTAACAACTGTGAGAGTCTGTCTGGCACTGTCATAATCGAGTAAATCAGCCCTCATCCCAACAGCGATAGAGCCTCGATCAGTGATCGAAATCGCCTTCGCAGGATTTGTAGATGAGAGAGCAACGGCATCTACTAGTGAGATACCACAGTGCTCTATGGCGTTTATGAAGGCCTGTGAGATGCTCAAGGTGCTTCCTGCCAACCTCTTATTGTGTGCAAGACGGGCGACTCCTTCCTGCACAATTACGGGTAATTTACCGATCGTATAATCGCCATCAATTGAGCCAGCAGCGGCCATGGCATCTGAGATGAGCATGCACCTGCTCCCAATTGTCTCAAGGATATCTCTCGCAACCGCAAATGAAAGGTGGTGACCATCTAGAATCAATTCAGGCATGAGGCGTTCATCGGCCAAGATAAAGGCGGAGAAGCTATCGCTGCTTAACTCTTTGTTCATGGCGTTCATAAAGTGAGTAACCACTGTTGCTCCAGCATTTGCCCCTGCCGCCGCCTCTTTGAAATCGGCATTGGTGTGACCCATGGCCACTTTAACTCCTTGAGAGATGATGTATGTGATTGCCTCCTGCGCACCCCTTAGTTCAGGGGCCATCGTGATCATTGCAATAGCTCCATCACCCACAACCAAGAGTTCTTTTATCTGTTCTAGATCTGGCTCGCGCAGCAACGAAGGTTCATGGGCACCACATTGTGCATGTGAGAGGTAGGGGCCCTCTAAATGGACTCCTATGATCTCATTACGATGAAAAAACGGGACCAAGCGCCTAATCTGTTGCTTCAGATCCTCTATTGACTCGGTGACAAGTGATGCCATGACTCCGGTTGTGCCAAGTGCCCTGTGTGTAGAAATCACAGCTCTGATCTCATCATCACTTGATGCTGAGAAGTAATGGCCACCACCACCATGACAGTGGATGTCGATGAAGCCGGGGATGAGGGTTCCGGTGAGCACAGTGTGTGGGGCTGGATGCAGGCCGGGGGATAGGGCAGCGATTTTTCCTCTATCCACCTCGACCCATAGCGAATCAACAAGTTCATGATTGATGACCGCGCTATTGGCTTGGATAATCACTCTCACAGTTTAACCTGTAATGAGAATCCTTCAGATAGAATTACATAAAGAGAGATGCTCTTATTCAAGATGGGAGAAGATCATAGCTGCAACCAAGAAGACTGTGGTAAAGAAGGCGGTTGCAAAGAGACCGGTTATCACTCCTGAGCGCATCGGAGTCGACTGGAAATCACTCTATCTCTATGCAGTCTGTTTGATTACCTTAATGGTTGTTCTTTTTTCTGTGATTAGTTTTGTTAATGGAGTTTTAGGTGTTGCTCTACCAGAGCCTGCCTACATCGACCCATATGCAACGGATACGGTTAAACCAGATAAGGCCGCACTAGCAGCTCAAGAGACAAATGAGCAACGTCGTGCTGTCAGAGGCCTGCTGAACTCATTGGTCACCTTCGCCGTTGCAGCACCTTTGTATCTCTATCACTGGCGCCAGACCAGAACTATTTAGTTAGCCAATCAGTTCGTAGATTTCCTGAATCTCTTGATCATGCTGGCATGGGCGATTTAAATGCGATTCATAGCAAGCATCGCAGAGCAAAACTAATTTGTGACACTCGATTTTTTGACAGTTTCTAAACTTCTTAGTGGGGCCGTTGCAGTGAGCGCACTCTCCAATTAATTTGGTGTGGTCACTAAAATCTATTGTCAAACGATCATCAAATGTAAAGAGTGAGCCCTCCCAAAGACCATCATCACCAAAGACATTGCCATAGCGAATGATGCCACCCTTGATCTGATAAACCTCCATGAAGCCACGGTTTTTCATTATAACTGACAAAATCTCGCAACGGATACCGCCCGTACAATAAGTAATGATTGGCTTTTCTTTCATATAATCGTACTTACCACTTTCAATCTCGGCCACAAAACTTCGTGATGTTGTGCTTTCAGGGATAACTGCTTTTTTAAACTTACCGATTTTGGCTTCAAATGCGTTGCGGCCATCAAAAAAGAAGACATCATCGCCACGCTCTTGTACTAACTTATTGACTTCCTCTGGGGAAAGATGCACCCCACCACCGACCACACCGTCTTCAAGGACTTGAATCTCATCAGGAATACCAAAAGCCACTAGCTCGTTTTTAACTTTGACTCTCAACTTAGGAAAATCATTTCCTGTTCCCTTGGACCATTTGAAGTCGATTCTCTCAAAGCCAGGGTATTGGCGTGTATTTTTGATGTATTTTTTTATATCATTCATATTGCCACCGAGTGTCCCGTTAATTCCGTGCGGGGCAATTAGAATGCGTCCCTTGATGTTGAGGGACTCACAGAGAGTTTTCTGCCATAACTTTACTACTTGCGGATCTGATATGGGCACAAAGCAATAAAATAAAATGACTCTATTGAAATTCATGCCTAACCTCTACTTAATAGATGCCGTAATTGCCGCTGTATGAGTCGGGGATGAGCCACAACATGAACCGACGATATTGACGCCCATAGTCTTCATCTTCACTGCCCATTTAGCCATCTCTTCTGGTGTTCCATCGTAGACAAACTCATCACCTTGGAGTTTTGGTAGCCCTGCATTTGACTGCGCAATTATAAATATGCCATCTGGGCGTGCATTCACCATCTCTTGCGCGATGAGCGTCATCTCATCTGTGCCCCGGCCGCAGTTGGCTCCAATAATACGAACACCCAATCCCGCCAGGTGAGTGATGGCCATTCCCGGCTTAACACCCATCATGGTCCGCAAGTTCGTATCAAAACTCATTGTGGCGATGATCGGAAGATCGGGTGCAACCTCTTTTGCAGCATTGATTGCAGCCTCAACCTCACTCAAATCAGACATGGTCTCAATGAGAATCGCATCAATTCCGCCTGCAACAAGTCCGCTAATCTGTTCGGCAAAGAGAGCCTGCCCGCTTTCGAGTGTCATCGTACCCATTGGCTCCATCAAATCTCCCGATGGTCCAATATCACCCATGACAAAACAGCCTAGATGTCGATCGGCGACCTTGCGTGCAATCTGTGCACCAGCTTTGTTGAGTTCAAAGAGGCGATCTTCCAGGCCATGCATCCCAAGGCGCCCACGTGTGCCACCAAAAGTATTAGTGGTGATGAAGCGAGCACCAGCGGCAGCATATGCCTCGAGCACTGCCTCAATTTCGCCAGGTTTATCTACGTTCCAGAGTTCAGGAGCGCCACCATCAGTTAATCCACGATCTTGCAACATTGTTCCCATCGCACCATCGGATGTAAGTACTCCCTTTTCAAGTGCCTCATAGATAGCTGACATTATTTCTCTCCCATACTCTCAAGTAAGGCCTCTAATTTTTCAGCACTCAAATCACTCTCTAATTCACTAACGATACGTGCTGCAAGAAGATCGGGTCTATCACTTGCTTCAACCCATGGATCGCGATTCCAGCCAGCGGTATAGGCATCGGCATCGATCTGACCCAAGCGCATTGCCGCCTCATCAATTGCCTCTTGAAACCGTGCTGCCAGCATGACCTTGATAGTCGTCTCGCCTTCCCGTGCGATCACCATTGAGGGGATATCACGCCAGCGCATGATTTGATATTGACTCACAACACATACTCTACATGGTGAAATTCTGGCTTTTAACGTTAAAGAGTTGTAACATAACCAAATGCTTTCTCTAGAGACAATCGATGCGTGGCAGCAGTTTTCCGTAATGATAAACTCATTTATTGCAGCAGTATTAGGTTCTTTGATCGGCTGGGAGCGAGATCGTGCAGGCAAATCAGCCGGTCCACGCACTATGGCTTTGGTTGGAACCGCATCAGCGGCCATTGTGGGGATAGGAGCAGTCGTTGGGGCCCAAGCTGAATTTGGAGATCCCACTCGAGCCCTGCATGCCATCATGACTGGAATTGGCTTTCTTGGTGCTGGCTTAATCTTTACTGATAAGCAGGCATCTGGAATTCAAGGTGTCACTACAGCGGCAACTGTCTTTGCCGCAGCGGCAGTTGGCGTTGCAGTGGGTCTTGGTTTTCAACTTCTTGGTGCTGGTCTGACCCTGATCATATTAACTGTTTTGCGCTCGACACATGTCATTGAAAAAACAAAAAAGCACTCGGGAGATTAACGTTTACTAATTTTGAGAATTACGTTGCGATCTTTTGCCTGTCCATCGGCCCAACTCACATCGTGCTTAGCGCCAAGCTCTGATCGCTTTTGCCAGACATTGGCACTAATTACCCGAGACAGCCCCGCTATTTCAACAGGAGTTATAGCATCACCATAATCTATGCCACCTGCGTGATCGATGACACTGAGTCCAAAGTAAATATCACCCGAAGAATCGCTCACGATCTCGATTGTGCGTGACTGCTGCGGCCAATCGGCATGGGAGGCGGTCTCTATGTGCCAAAATCCATCGACCTCCTCCTTGGTTCCGACCCACTCAATATGATGGCGGTGTTCATGCCCAGCAAACCAAGCGATGAGTTGTGGATATTTCAGGAGCATCCCTCGTATCTCTTTGATACAGACGCGTCTTCCAATTGGAGCATAATCATTGAACATGGTGCTTAATGGATGGTGGGAGGCCAGAACGACTAGTCTGTTGCTATCGGCAATCTCGCCTTCGAGCCACTCAAACTGTTCGACATCAAGAGAGCCCTGCCAACCCCCAAAGTGATTGACACTATCTATCACAATGAGTTTGACTGCTCCAACATGAGTTGAATAATACATATGTTTATTTTCAACGTGAGCTTGGGTAAAGCCATGACCCTTGGGTAGACCAGGGGATGCAAGGTGCATTGCAGCGTATTCGCCGCGCTCAACTGCACGTCGTTCTAAATCCGCAGTGACTTCTATGAAGGGCGCATCGCTAGATGCAGGATAACTTGCAGGTCCGACCTCCTGAAAATTGCTCAGTACATCCTCAAGACTTACATTCGTTGGCAGCCCGACGTAGCGTTTACCAGCGATGAGCTCTGAATTTATCTGCGGCTCAGGGGCGACCGTGCCTTGCAGTAGAGCATCGTGATTGCCATGCACTGCATACCAAGGGAATCTCAGCCCTGTAGCTTTGAAAGCTCTGCGGCAGGAGTTCAAAAGATTGGGCACTACAGGAAAGCCATATTTGGCCCGCGCGTCATCATCTTTTTTTCCCACCGGGGTGCCATGGGGGTGCCAGTAACGTGTGTCGTAATGTCCTGCCCCATCATCTATAACACCCTCATACGTGTTGTGATCTCCCGAGTCAGGGCGAAACTCCAAACCATCTAATAAGGCTAAGTACCAGCTGACTTCATTTAACTGGGCGTTATCAGTCGTATCTCCCGTAATAATCGCACCATCAATGGGATACCCCGATAGTGGGCCAACGGTAATGGTATTGAGAGATTGGATCATCGCCTCGACAACATGTGGTGAGAGCATCGAGTGTGGTCGATAGGTACCGATAGTTCCTACTTTCTCACGGATGGGGCTATCAGGATCGGCCCATCGATCTAGATGCTCCGGACGCGTGGGTGACTGGGCATCACATACATGCAGATCTGATAGGTGATGCATGACAAGCAGAGGAGTGCTTACTTGCGGAAACTCATGTCCGATATGAGATTTATCCTTATCCTTGACAAGGTTGCGCCATCCTAAAGCATTCGCTTCACCCCTGATATAGGCCATGGCGCAAAGTCTAACCAATAATAAAGTATTTATCTCACCACTTATTCAAAAAACTCACGTATACTTGCCTTGTGGTTGAGTATCTACTTATCTTTGCTGTAGGCATACTTGTAGGTGCAATAAATGGAATGGCAGGGGGAGCATCAGTCATCTCTTATCCAGTTTTGCTCGCCACAGGAATGTCGCCGGTCAATGCTGCAATCACAAATGCCCTGGGTGTAACCCCGGCAAATTTTTTTGCTCTTATTCCAGTGCGAGATGAGATACGCTCGTTTTTTCAAGAGTATAGAAAACTCATTTTTATCTCTATCATTAGCGCATCGATCGGAGCAGTCCTTTTACTCACAGTTCCACCAGGTGTCTTTGAAAAGATGGTGCCCTTCCTACTTCTCTTTGCCAGTCTATCTTTCCTCATCAAAGCTAAACCCGTCCGTGGTGCCCACCACCAGCTCGTTGAACAAGTGGGAATTGGAGCAAGTGGGCTCTACTGTGGATACTTTGGCCCAGGCCAGGGAGTGATGGTTATTGCAGCTCTGGCGCGAGACACTCGCCGGGATCCTCAAACTCTCAACACTGCCAAAAATCTCATCGTTGGTGGCACCTCTCTGGTCTCAAACTTCATTTATATCTTCAGCGGGCGTGCCGATTGGCCATTTGTGATCGCCCTGTTGCTTGGTGCAAGTATTGGGGGAACAGGTGGCGGGCGCTTGGCTGGGCATCTTCCTCACCTGCTCTATCGCTTACTGATCATTGTCGTGGGCCTGGGAGCATCTCTCTGGCTCTTTCATAAGTACTATCTGGCCTAGGAGCTAGGGCCCCACGGGCTATCAATCTGTATATCACTGATATATCATCTCCTCCATGAGTCAGGTCATCCCCATTCTTGGCCGTGAGAGCTCCTCGCTCTCAGAGCAGGCCTACAGCCAGATTCGCTCCATGATCATCACCTTAGAGCTTGAGCCCGGCTCTCTCATTAGTGAGAGTGAGTTGATCAGCACACTCGGAGTGGGTCGTACCCCCATTCGTGAGGCGTTGCGCCTGCTTGCAAATGAGAAGTTAGTCGAGGTCTATCCACGTCGTGGAATGTTCGTCTCTCGCGTGGATGTGCACAATCTCTCTGCACTCTCTGAGACGCGGGCAGTCCTTGAGATCAAAGCAGCCGAACTTGCGGCCACACGATCGAGCGCAGCAGATCACATTATCACCCAGGCTCTTATTGCCGAGATAAAGGCTCTCAAGGGCAATCTTGATATGGCCACACTGATCGGTCTTGATCAGCGGATTCATCATCACATCTATCAGTGCACTCACAATGACTTTCTGGCTGCCGCTTTAGATAATTATTATGCACATGCGTTACGAATCTGGTTCTTAGCACTTGAGCGCGTCGCGGGTTTGACTGAGGCTGTCATTGAACATCAGGTGCTACTAGAGGCAATCGCCAGCGCCGATGCTAAGGCCGCGGCAAAGGCGATGCGTGATCACATTGAGGGCTTTGAAGCATCGATTCGGAAATCCTTATAATCCACCACTAAAAAAAGAACGAGGAACACAGATATGAGCAAGTTACCAACAAAGGCAAAGTGTGTAGTCATCGGCGCAGGTATCGTCGGAAATGGCATGGTCTATCACCTTGCTAAACTAGGTTGGAAAGATATCGTCCAGATTGATAAGGGACCCCTGCCAAACCCTGGCGGATCTACAGGACACGCTTCAAACTTTATATTTCCAGTTGATCATTCGAAAGAGATGACAGCAATTACGGCTGAGAGTATGCGCCAATATAGAGAGTTTGGGACATTTACCCAGTCAGGTGGAATTGAAGTTGCTCGTACACCCGAGCGCATGCAAGAGCTCGCCCGACGTATAACATCGGCAAAGTCATGGGGCGTTGAGGGCGCTCGCATCCTCACACCTGCTCAGGTCAAAGAGTTAGTTCCCTACATTGACGAGAAGATCATCTTGGGGGGTTATTACCAGCCCACGGTAGGCGTTGTTGACTCACTGCGCACGGGAACTCTGATGCGTGAAGAGGCTGCACAGATGGGAGCTGCCCAGTCCTTTGCAAATATTGAAGTAGTAGATATCTCTGTTGCTAACGGCCGAGTCACTGGGGTTGTGACCGATCAAGGCACCATCGAGGCAGATTATGTGGTGATTGCAACTGGATGCTGGTCACCCAAGCTTGCAGCCATGGCTGGGGCGCATATTCCATTGACTCCTGCAGTGCACCAGATGAAAGATATTGGGCCCGTGCCTTTCTTTGCCCAAACCAAGGGGGATATCGAGTGGCCGATTGTGCGTGATATGGATGTATTCATGTATGAGCGCCAACACGGGACTGGACTTGAGATCGGATCTTATGCTCACCGTCCGATCCTCTACACTCCCGAAGATATCCCTTCCAACGCCACAGCAACCTTGTCTCCAACGGAGTTTGCCTTCACTCAAGCAGATTTTGATATTCAAGATGAGCACTCTTACGAGCTCATGCCCTCAATCGTTGGCGATGAGAATGTTCGCGAAAAATATGCATGCAATGGAATTCTCTCGTACACCCCCGATGGGATGCCGATTCTTGGAGAGACTCCGGAGGTCAAGGGGCTATGGTCGGTAGCCGCTGTTTGGATCAAAGAGGGCCCAGGAACCTCAAAGTCGGTAGCTGAGTGGATGGTCCTTGGTGATTCACACATCGACCTGCATGCATCAAATATCGCACGCTTTCATGAGCACCAGAAGGCGCAGTTCCACATCAAATCACGTGTCAATGAGAGCTTCAACAAGACTTACGGGATTGTGCACCCACTCGAGCAGTATGCATCCAATCGAAATGTCCGTCTCTCCCCATTCTATGAATTAGAGAAAGAGCTTGGTGCTGTCTTCTATGAGACCGCTGGCTGGGAGCGTCCATTTTGGTATGAATCAAATAAGAATCTGCTGGCAAAGTTTGGTGACAAAGTGATGCCACGCACTGCTGAATGGGAGTCACGTTGGTGGTCACCGATTATCAATGCAGAGCACCTTCAAATGCGTGAGAGTGCAGGGATCGTGGATCTTTCGGCCTTCACCATCTTTGATGTGACTGGACCATCGGCCCTGGCCCTCGTCCAGAGAGCCGCGCTACGTCAGATGGATGTTGCAATCGGACGAGTGGTCTACACACCTGTATTAGGTCCCAATGGTGGATTCAAATCGGATCTTACGATCATGCGCCTAGATACCAACCATTTCCGTGTGGTCACGGGTGGGGCCCATGGAATGGCCGATAAGAAGTGGTTCAAAGACCTATTACCCGAAGATGGCTCTGCACAGATCTCAGACCTGACATCGAGTTACACAACGATTGGACTCTGGGGTCCTAAAGCCCGTCAGATCATCCAATCCATCACCACAAATGATATGAACCATGAGGCATTCAAGTTCAGCACCTGCAAAGTAATCGAGATAGGTCCACTACGCCTCCTGGCATCACGTATCTCTTATGTCGGAGATCTTGGCTGGGAGTTCTATATCCCAATCGAACAGGGCGCAAGGTTATGGCAGATGTTATGGGAGGCTGGAAGGGCACACGAGATGATCCCAGTCGGAATTGGTGTCTATGGCACAACGGGTCGACTTGAGAAGTGCTATCGCGCCTATGGTCCAGAGCTTGAGACCGAGTACACAGTCATCGAGGCCGGGATGCAATCGCCTAAGTTGAAAGAGGCCGACTTTATCGGCAAAGCCGCACATATCAAGCATCGCAGTGAAAAACCCGTCACGATGCTCTGTACGCTATTTGTTGATGATCACAGATCATCGAGTGGGGAGAAGCGCTACATGATGGGTAATGAACCGATCCTGACTTTGGATAAGCAGCCGATTATCGATGCTCATGGTCGCCGCTCATATGTCACAAGTGCCGGATCTGCACCATCTCTGGGTAAGCATATTTTGATGTCCTACCTTCCCACACAGCTCGCCGTTGCCGGTAACAAGTTCCTCGTGGAGTATCTGGGCGAGCACTACCCGTGCTCGATCACCGAGGTCGGTGCCACATCGGTCTTTGATCCCTCAAATGAACGGATTATGGCCTAATGGATGTTCTTGTCTGCTTGAAAAGAGTCCCTCTCGCAGGAGGAACTCTGATCCTTACCCCAGATGCACGTGATATCGAGACTAAACATCTGGGTTTTGGTATCAGTCCACATGAGGAGAACGCTGTTGAAGCTGGAGTTCAGTTAGTCGAGCAGATGGGTGGCACTCTTACTCTTTTGACTCTTGGCCCAAGTGAGGCTGAAGAGCAGTTGCGCTCTCAATTGGCGATCGGTGCTACACGCGCAGTGCTCATTGAGACTGATGGGCAAGAGTGGGATCCGCAGGGGACGGCAGCTGCCTTGGTGGATGCGATCAAGGCTGAGGAGACGAAGTTCGATCTGATTATTTTTGGTGCAGAGTCGGCAGATAGTGCAGGTTATCAAATCCATATTCGTATGGCTCATGCCTTGGCTCTACCCATCGTCACGAATGTAAAATCTATGAAAGTTGAGAATGGAAGGGTCACGTGTGATCGTGTCGTTGCAAACGGGCGTGAGCGTTATCAGGCTCCGCTTCCGGCGATTGTCACCGTGCGAGATGGCCTGAATATCCCCCGTTACCCTTCGGTACCAGGACGAATGCAGGCACGAAAAAAGATTGTAGATATGAAAAAAGCTGAGGTGCGTGTCCCCAAGCTGGAAAAAGTGACACTGGCCCTTGCTCCATCAAAAGATAAGAGCGCACAGATTCTTGGAAAAGGTGCAGATGCAGTACCTGCCTTAGTCGATGTCTTGAGGCAGATTGGAGCCCTGAGATGATTCTAGTTTTGATCGATCACGATCGTGGAGAGATAGATCCTCTATCACTGCGTGCATTGACTGCAGCTCAAAAATTAGACCAGGATGTCCAGGCAGTGGTCATTGGAGGCGATGGCGCAATACTCGCTGGTATCGCCGGTGAATATGGGGCAAAGGTGCTCCACGTTGCATCCCATAGTGAAATTGGTGATTACACACCCATGGCCTCAGGCCGGGCACTCAAAGATCTTGTTGCAAAGCTCAACCCGGCTGCAGTCTTGGCCGCTGGAAGCCCACGCGGCAATGAACAGTTAGCCCACCTTGCCGCCTTCCTTGATATTCCAATGGCCGCCGAGTGTTCAGAGATCACATTGGGCAGGCCTCACAACGTGCTCCGGGCACGATGGGCCGGCAACTTGATTGAGTCAGCACTCGTTCACTCACAACTATTGGTTGCAACGATCCTAAGTTTTTCCACTGAGCCACAATCATTGGGTGGGCCAGTCGCATCGGTTGTGCAGTTCGAGCCTGCACTCGAGCCGGCAGACTCTGTAGTAAAGATCCTCAGCCGCGATGCTGGGGAATCAAAGGGTGGAGTAAGCCTCAATGATGCAAAGGTCATCGTCTCAGGTGGTCGTGGTGTGGGAGGGCCCGATGGCTTTGGAAATTTAGAGGAGCTTGCAACCCTTCTTGGTGGGACAGTGGGATGCTCGCGCGTGGTGACTAGCTCAGGATGGCGCCCGCATGCAGAGCAAGTGGGTCAGACCGGTACGAAAGTTGCGCCCGATCTATACATAGCCGCCGGAATTTCAGGGGCGATGCAACATATCGCTGGGATGAAGAATAGTAAGACGATTGTTGTCATCAATACCGATCCTGAGGCCCCCATCCTACGTTATGCCGATTATGCGATTATCGGGGATCTGCACCAAGTCATTCCTGCACTGACTAGCGCAATCCGTGTAGCCAAGGGATAGAGATGTCTGATATCGAAATTGCACAGGCTGCAAGAATCAAGCCCATCAACGAAATTGCTGCAGCACTTGGGATTGATAGTGAGAATCTTGAGGCCTATGGCAGGTACAAGGCCAAGGTAAATGTGAAGTACCTCGATGCACTCCCAGAGCGCAAAGGATCAAAGCTAATTCTCGTTACTGCAATCAGCCCTACTCCTGCAGGGGAGGGAAAGACAACGACCACAGTCGGCCTAGGTGATGCACTGCGTCATATCGGTAAAAACGCCATGATTGCCCTGCGCGAGCCATCTCTGGGTCCTGTCTTTGGTATGAAGGGTGGGGCCGCCGGTGGTGGCTTTGCCCAAGTTGTCCCTATGGAGGATATCAATCTGCACTTCACTGGGGATTTCAACGCCATAGCCCTTGCCAACAACCTCCTTGCAGCCCTTCTTGATAACCATATTCACCACGGTAACGAGCTCGCAATCGATATTCGCCGGGTGGTGTGGAAGCGTGTTATCGATATGAACGATCGTGCTCTTCGTGAAATCATTCAATCAATCGGTGGCGTCGGTAATGGCTATCCTCGAAGTGATGGCTTTGACATCGTTGTTGCATCAGAGATTATGGCTATCTTCTGCCTTGCCACATCCATTGAGGACTTGAAAGAGAGGATTGGAAGGATTGTTGTTGGCTATAAGAGTGATAAGACTGCAGTTTTGGCCAGTGATCTCAATGCCCAGGGTGCGATGACGGTCATTCTCAAAGATGCCTTTCAGCCAAATCTTGTTCAAAGCCTGGAGAGTACTCCAGCCTTCATCCATGGGGGACCCTTTGCAAATATCGCACATGGCTGTAACTCAGTCGTTGCAACAAAATCGGCTATGAAGTTAGCTGATTATGTCGTGACCGAGGCTGGCTTTGGGGCCGATCTAGGTGCTGAGAAATTCATCGATATCAAATGTCGCAAGTCGGGGCTTCGCCCCTCTGCCTGTGTGCTCGTTGCTACAGTGCGAGCAATCAAATATCACGGTGGCGCTGATCTCAAGAGCATCACCACGGAGAATTTAGCCGCCCTTGAGGCTGGTATCGTCAATTTGGAGCGACATGTCAAGAATATTACGAGTGTCTACAATCTGCCTTTAGTCGTATCGATTAATCACTTCACAAGTGATAGCAAAGCTGAGATAGATCTTCTACGATCTCGTGTGGAGGCGATGGGTGTCAAGATCGTTCTTGCAACGCACTGGGCCGATGGAGGCCCAGGAGCAGCGGATCTGGCTCATGCCGTCGTTGAGCTCTGTGAGCAAGAGAATCAGATGAACTTTGTCTATGAGGATGGTATGAGTCTGTGGGAGAAGCTCACTGCCGTTGCGATGAAAATCTATGGAGCAAAGCAGGTCAGCGCTGATGCCAAGGTGATCAATAAGTTGAAGGAGTTCGAGGCATCTGGTTATGGCCACTTTCCGATCTGTGTGGCAAAGACCCAGTACTCCTTCAGTACCGATGCCAGCCTTCGAGGGGCACCAAGTGATCACACCATCGATATTCGCGAGGTAAAACTCTGCGCAGGTGCCCAGTTCATCGTCATGATCTGCGGAGATGTCATGACGATGCCTGGCCTACCTAAAACTCCTGCGGCCGAGCGAATTGATTATGTAGATGGAAAGGTCGTTGGCCTGTTCTAGCTAGACGGGCATTGTGTTAATTTGAGATCAGCTCTAGCACCTGTGTAGTAAGAGCACTGTAGCTGGCAGATTGAATCTCAAGTGGGAGTCCAATCTCCTTGGCCACTTCCATAGCGGCTAACTCCAACTCTGGGGTGCGCACTTGGGCCAGCCAGATGATGCGTGTGTAGTTCTTGAAGTAATCATCACGAAGATGCGGGAATCTATCTAGACCAAGCTCCACGATGACGCTTCGATGAAAGGATTTGACTAGGAAATCAGTCAAGAAATAGGTCCCAGCCTCTTGGGCCATCAAGCGCTCTATCTCACTCTTTCCGGCAAAGATGTCATAGCAGTGGTTTCCATCAAGACGCTTCACATGGTGTCGCTCAATGACCTCATCGAGAGCCCCATACGTTCCACAGTCGGCATATGCCACGGCACAGATACTGTGCCTATCTTTGATCTGATGTAAGAGAGCATCCACCTCACCTGCGATTTTTTCAGGACGGTTATGCAGAAGTGGCGGAAGGGGATAGATAACCACATCAAGAGAGTTCTCTTCTACGATATCGCCGATATGGGTGGCTAGGGCCCCACAGGCCACTATCCCGATGCTCATGCCGGGAAGGCTAGGCGATCCACAAACTTATCGTTAAAATCTGCGCGATCAGATAGCTCCACATAATCAATCCCATCAAGAAGTGCGGCTGCACCGTTACGCTCTGGGGCCGAGAGCAGAACCATCTTTGCCCCCTCTCCTGCCACATTTCCAGCCGATAAGATCCGCATAACTGAGATTTTAGGTACGAGACCGATCTTGATCGCAGAGGCGGGGGAGAGATAAGAGCCGAAGGAGCCGGCGAGTAGGACCTGTTGAATCTCAGACTCTGCAACATCGAACTCTTCGAGTAGTAGCGCCCAACCAGTTGCGATCGCCGCCTTGGCGAATTGGAGCTCACGCACATCACGCTGAGTCAAAAAGACGCAGTCTGAGGAATCTCCCACCTGCTTGCTCCATGATAGGACGAATACCCGCTCATCTTCACGCAGGACCAGCCGATCGGCTAGAGTCGGTGCGACTCGTTGTGCCCTCTCTTCATCCACGAACTTTCCCGAGTGATCAAGAAGACCGATAGCAAAAAGAGCGGCACATGCATCGACCAAACCAGAGCCGCATATACCAATTGCAGGAGCGTCATCGATCGTTCCGATTATTAACTCTCCATCTTGAATCTTGATGGTCTCGATCGCACCAGATGCCGCGCGCACCCCACACTTGATGCTTGCCGCCTCAAAGGCGGGACCAGCCGGAGCGGCAGTTGCCAAAATTTTGTCACCATCTCCAAGGATGATTTCACAGTTAGTCCCAACATCGATGAAGAGGCGCAATCTCTTGTCACGATCCATGCCAGATGCCAAAGCCCCAGCGATGATGTCACCGCCAACATAGGCACCAAGTGATGGAAAAATAACCACCTTTGCCCGTGGATGGATAGCGATCCCAATCTCATGGGCATCAACATCTGGAAAGCCGGCCGCCGACATAATAAATGGGGCGACGCCCAATGGCTCTGGATCTATACCGAGCAGCAGATGCATCATCGTCGCATTTCCAGCGATGGCAATCTCATAGACATGAAGTGGATCGATACCAGCCTCACTACAGACCTCTTGGGTGAGCTGATTGAGCGTTTCTTGGGCCAAAGCCGAGAGTTTCTCAAGGGCTGCAGGATCGAGCATGGTGGCACTGATACGCGTGATCACATCGGCACCGAATGGCTGCTGTTTGTTGAGAATCGATTTAACACTCAGGGGAGTACCAGTATTTAAATCTAAGAGAGTGGCAACGACGGTAGTTGTTCCCAAGTCGTAGGCGATGCCGTAACGAAAGGCAGTGGTATCGCCAGGTTCGAGATCGATAAAATCCTGATCGACAAAGACTGCTGTGACCTTAAAATCTGAGCTACGCATCACTCGAGAGATATTTCGCATAGCGGCAAGTGATGCGGTGCCCTCAATATCCTCGATCGCATCGAAGAGGCGCACGAGATCAGTGCGTTGATCATGCAAAGTCGGCTCTTCTAACTCGACATATCGCTTCTGCACGGCAGGACGCAAGATGACCTGGCGGCCGACTCCGACAGTTGCAGCTTTAGGGCGAGTAGTCAGTGGTGGTACGTCGATAGATACATCTGTGCTGGTACGCACCAAGCATGCCAATCGCCAGCCCTCTTTGATCTCACTCTCTGAAAAGGCACGAAAATCTAACTTCGATGGTGAGACATCTCCACCGGTAATTTTAATCCGGCACTTTTTACAGGTTCCATATCCTCCACACGTCGAATCGATCGCAATACCGTTCCAGGAGGCAGCATCAAATGCACTCACACCAGTTGGTACAGTGATTGTCTTCTCAGATGAGACGGAGTTATCTTTCTCAAGGGATCTGAAGGCAAGTTTGACCCTGCCGGTGCCATCGTGATTGGGCACAAGGGATGGATCGAGCTCCTTTTTAGTAATTTTTATGCACTGGTTCCTGCCGCCGCTTTGGCGGCCTCCATCGCTCTAAAGCGTGTGATCCAGTTTGATCCCCATGGATCTAGTCCAAGGAGCAAGTCTGTGGCGCGAACGGACTCGACGATCATCGGAGTTCGAGCATCCATCACCGCACTTGTTAAGCCATGTGACATGGCAGCAGGCAAGAAAGCAGCATTGAGAGCATGGCGGTAGGGCAGACCAAAAGAGATATTTGATGCACCGAGCGTCATATTCAGCCCCCATTTTTCACGGATTAAATAGATTGTCTCAAGGGTAATTTTCACCGCTTCAGGATCTGCCCCGACGGTCATTGCCAAGGGATCAATCACTAAATCCTCAAGAGGAATACCATGCCTCTCAACGGTGCGGACGATCTTTTCAGTAATCACCATCCGCTCAGCGGCCGTTGCCGGAATCCCAGTCTCATCATTGGGAAGTGCGATGATGCCAGCGCCATGCTTTTTTATGAGAGGAAGGACTAACTCCATACGATCATCTTCGCCGGTGACGCTATTGACCAGGGCTTTGCCCTGATATGTCTCAAGGCCTACTTGTAAGGCCTCAATGATCGAAGAGTCGATACAGATGGGGGTATCGGTAATACTTTGGATCAGGGTGATGGCTTTACCTAGGAGTGCAGGCTCATCGGTCAGAGGCACGCCCATATTGACATCTAGTACGTCTGCACCCCCGGCAATCTGGTCATGGACATCTTTTTCAATTGCACTTAGATCACCAGCGCGCAGCTGTAGTTGAAACTTTTTACGACCCGTTGGATTGATGCGCTCTCCGATAATACAAAAGGGTTGATCATGCCCGATTGTGACCGTCTTGCCTGGTGATGATAAAACTGTATGCATTTCAAGGCTCCTTATTAGTAACTTGGTACTCTGGCAAGATCTGACATGAATTGCGCTAGGGAATCATCATGGCGAAAATCTGTTATGTGGAGTCCACGGACACCGGGCAGTGATAGCGCGTGCTTGGCTAGTTCAAGAGTTAGCTGATAGACCTCCTCTCTTTGGTCACTAGCACTTTGTATGCGAGCTATTGAGGCTGCAGGTACATCGATGCCTGCAATCTTATCATTCATGAAGTTTAATGACTTGGCGCTTTTGACCAACGCTACGGCTGGAATGAGTTTGAGGTCGGGTACGAGCTCTGCGGCACCTTTACAAAAAGCCTCAAGGCGATCGGGGTGATAACAGATTTGAAGTTGTAAGAAGTTGGCACCGGCACGGTACTTCTTCAGTGCCCTTTGGATTCGATAATCAAAAGGTGGAGCCCCTGCATTTTCAACTGCCCCGATATAAAAGTCAGGGGCTGGATCGATCTTTCTCCCCGATAGATAGCTCCCAGTGGCCATTCCCCGAGCGATATTGATGGCTTGAATACCATCGACGTCAAAGACCCTGCGAGCCTGAGGTTCGTCACCTGCCGTCACATCATCTCCAGTGAGTAGGGAGATATTGGTGATGCCATGCAGGGATGCACCCATCATGTCGGATTGGATGGCAAGGCGATTTTTGTCACGACAGACGATCTGCATAATCGGCTCCAAGCCATGCATTTTCATCGCAATCGCAGTCGTTGTGTTTGAGGCGTGGGCATGGGCAGCTGGATTATCAGTTGCATTGACCGCATCAAACCAAGGCGCTAACCGTGCAGCGTTTTTCTCAACAGCTGCCATCCCACCACCATCGATGGATGGAAACTCAGCAGTAAAGACCAAATCATCTGTATGCTCTAATTTCTCACGCAGAACTGACATTAGTGGCTTCCATCTTTTAAGGACCAACCAGCCGGGGTCTGTTGATCGCGCTTGGTGACTAAGTTAATCCAGGATGATGAGCCTTCAAGCCGCATGTCAACAGGTGGGCGTATATCGTTGTAATGCTCTTTCCACACTTTTGGTAGTGGAAGTGAGATGGTGCGATCGTAAGCCTTTACCCAGATGCACTTCATCTCAGGTTTTACTTCACAGTTCCCATTCTCTCGCACACCACCACACGGACCGTTGCGCAGAGTCTTAGGACAGGTCATCGGACAGGTCATTCCCGTGGAGTGCAAAACGCACTGACCACACATGCGACAGTCCCAAACAGGAGCCTTCAGAGCATGTTCG
Organism: Actinomycetota bacterium; assembly: GCA_005800815.1. Taxonomy (GTDB): domain Bacteria; phylum Actinomycetota; class Actinomycetes; order Nanopelagicales; family Nanopelagicaceae; genus Planktophila. Next base: position 43,886 of record SYEK01000013.1, on the reverse strand, counting down.
ACTAAAGGGAGAAGTTTTTTCAACATGAGAACGCCTTAAACAGAGACCGATGATCGTTTTTTGGCGATGAGATCTTTGGCAACACGCACAGCGGTCGATGCATCGGCGGCAAAACCATCTGCGCCCACGACATCGGCATACTCTTGTGTCACAGGTGCCCCGCCCACCATAATGAATACCTGATCACGCAGACCAGCCTTGGTAATCTCATGAATATTTACTTTGAACATCGGCATAGTTGTCGTTAAGAATGCTGACATGCCGACGATATCTGGCTTGTGTTCAAGGATTCCAGCGATGAACTTTTCAGGTGAAACCTGTACGCCAAGATCAATGACGTCAAAGCCAGCGCCCTCAAGCATGATGTTGACCAAATTCTTACCGATATCGTGCACATCGCCTTTGACTGTGCCCATCAGATAGGTACCAACTGTTTCGGCGCCAGTCTCAGCCAGAAGAGGGCGAAGCACGTTCAGAGCCCCTGACATCGCCTTACCTGAAACGAGCATCTCGGGAACGAAGAAATCTCCGCGTTCAAAGCGCGCACCGACCTCTTCCAGCGCGGGAATGAGTGCATCAAAGAGGATCGTGCCAGGGGTCATTCCATCGGCAATCCCTTGGTTGGTCAGGGCTAGAACTGCAGGAGCGTTCCCAACTAAAGTTTCATCAAAGAGGCCCTTGATGATTTCATCATGAGTCATGCTGCACCTATCTTTCCATGCGTACTTATCTGGAGTGTGTGAATCTCGTCAATTATGACATCGCCAATCCTTGCTAAATCGCGCGCACTCAATCGCCCAGATGGACCCGAGATTGAGATTGCCCCGACTACACGTCCATCATCTTCACGAACAGGTGCAGCAACTGCAACCAAGCCCTCTTCAAGCTCGTCACAGATGATGGCATATCCGTGTTTGCGCACATCCTCTAACTCGGCCAATAAGCGAGGACGTGTCGTAATCGTCTTACTTGTCAGCCGTTCCAACTTACCAGCCGGAATTGTTGCAACGCCGTTTGCTAGAAGGACCTTGCCCAGGGCCGATGCATGGAAAGGAATCACCTTGCCGACCCAGTTGGTGGCCCCTAAGAGATAATGTGAATCGACTTGATCGATTAATCTCATCTCACCATTGCTTGCAATCGCCAAATTTGCAGTCTCACCTGTGCTCAGAGCAAGCTTTTCTAGAACTGGACGCATACGGGCAACTAATATCGAATCCTGGTTTTGTGAGCGTGCGAACTGGGTGAGAACATCTCCAGCGATGAAGGCTCCTGTACGATCTCGGCGTATCAGACCTGCTCTTTCGAGCGCACTTAACATTCTCGATGTTGTGCTCTTTGGCAGCTCGTGATCACGGGCAATATCCGATAAAATCGGGGGTGTGGCTGCCTCAAGGATGTGAATAAGAAGGGCACACGCGCGATCAATCGCCTGAGTTCCATTGACTAACTCACTCATCGTCTTACCTTTCATCTCTCTAGTATTCCATCATATGGAACCACCGTTCCACTATATAGGAGTATCCTGCTGCGTGTCGCCTGAACAGAAGGGGCAAAGGAGTCTCACATGTTTGAAAATAGGATGCCGCGATATGAGATTTTAAGCCAGGAGTCGATGGCCACATTGACACTGGGATGGAGGCGAATCGTCTCTGAGATCGGCATCGAGTTCATGTCGCCGTGGGCGATCGATCTTTTGCGCCAGGCCGGGCAGACGGTGGAGGGCGAGAACGTGAAGTTTGATCCCGATTGGGTACTTAAGCAGTGTGCACTTGCTCCGAGTGAATTCAACCTGCGCGCTCGCAATCCTTTGAACAATGTCCACATCGGTGGTAACTCAATGGTCTTTGGTAGCGTCTATGGCCCTCCATTTGTTCGTGAAGGTGACCTTCGCCGTGATGCGACATTTAAGGACTATGAGAACTTTTGTAAACTCTCACAATCATTTGAGGCACTTGATAGCGTCGGTGGGGTTGTCTGCGAACCCAATGATCTCTCCCTAGATTCGCGTCACTTGGACATGGCATATGCCGCGGCCACATTGACCGATAAGTTCTTCATGGGCAACGTTGTGACTGCAGATAACGCGAAAGATGTCATCAAGATCGCTGAGATTATTCACGGTGGGCGTGGTGCGATCGTGGAAACACCAGCGTTAATTTCACTGGTAAATTGCAACTCACCACTGCGCTGGGATGATCGTATGTTGGATTCGATGCGCGAGTATGTCTTAGCTGGTCAGCCAGTTGTTGTCACTCCTTTCTTGCTCATGGGTGCTATGAGTCCAGTGACGATTCCAGCAACATTAGCTCAGCAGATTGCCGAAGCATTAACGGGGATTGCACTTGCACAGACACTGAACCCGGGATGCCCAATCGTCTTTGGCTCCTTTCTTTCAAATATAGATATGCAATCTGGCTCTCCTCAATTTGGCACACCTGAGTCCGGAATTGGGCTGCTATGCACTGGTCAGATCGCCCGCAGTTTCAACCTGCCATTTCGTGGCGGCGGCGGTTTGAACTCCTCACAGACCGTTGATGCACAATCTGCCTACCAAACGATGATGACGATGATGCCCACATTCCTCTCTGGCACCAACTGGGTCATGCATACGGCAGGTTGGCTCGAAGGTGGCCTTGTATCGTGTTATGAGAAGTTTGTTCTAGATATTGAGATCCTGCAATCACTCATGACTGAGTTCACCCCTCTAGAGTTCAACGTCGAATCATTGGCCTTCGATGCACATTTGGAGGTCGGCCATGGTGGCCACTTCTTGGGCGCAGCCCACACCATGGAGCGCTTTCGTAACTGCTTCTATCGACCGTTCTTGACCAATAGCGATAACTTTGAGCGTTGGACACGTCTTGGTGGTAAAGATACGAAGACTCGCGCAGCCGAGATCTATCTCAAGAAGTTAGAGGATTATGTTGCTCCAGATATGGATTCAGGCATGCGTCAAGAGCTCGATGAGTTTGTGGCGATGCGCAAAAGCCAACTAGATTAAATCCCCTATGGTCGCAACGCTCTACATCAACGGTCTCTGGCAAGAGGCATCAGATGGTGGATCTCACGATGTCCAAAGCCCACACGATCAAAGCGTCCTCGCCACCGTCTCTCAGGCGAGCCAAACTGATGTGCTTGATGCCATCGCCGCCGCACGAGCCTCTTTTGATTCAGGAGTATTTACCTCCTGGAGTTTCAAGCAGCGTAGTGAGTTAGTTGCAAAGATCGCCGATCTATTAGAGCGCGATGCCGATGTGATAGCCCGTAAAGAAAGTGATGATACGGGCAAGCGTTTGATCGAAGCTCAGTACGACGTGGCCGATGTCGTTGCAACTTTTAGGCATTTTGCAGCCCTGGGGGCAAGAGAGCATGGGCGTAGCGTGGATGTGGGTATGGCTCATGTCTCAAGCCGGATCGTTCATGAGCCCTTGGGTGTTGCCTGCTTGATAGGTCCCTGGAACTATCCGCTGCTGCAGATCGCCTGGAAGGTCGCACCGGCCTTAGCGGCAGGCTGCTCCTTCATCATCAAACCAAGTGAGTTAACACCACAGAGTGCTATCGCCTTGACCAAGATCATCGAAGAGGCCGGCACCCCCAAAGGAGTTGCCAACTTAATCCTTGGTCCTGGCTCAGTTCTCGGGAGCTTACTGATCAATGATCCCCGCATCGATCTGATCTCATTTACCGGGGGGTTAACAACAGGTCAGACCATCATGAAGGCAGCTGCCAGCACTATTAAGAAGTTAGCACTCGAACTTGGTGGTAAAAATCCACATATTATCTTTGCCGATGCCGACCTCGATGCTGCAATCGATAATGCAGTCACCGCGGCATTTCTACACTCAGGCCAAGTCTGTTCAGCCGGTACCCGATTAATAGTTGAGCGATCAGTGCACGATCAGGTAGTCAAGGAGATCGTGCGTCGGGCTGGAAAAATCAGACTCGGTGGTCCTCATGATCACCAGGCAGAGACTGGTCCACTCATCAGCAAGGCGCACTTGGCCAACGTCTTGAGATATGTCGAGAAGGCAATTGCAGAGGGCGCCACATTATTAGTCGGTGGAGAGCGAAGTCAGAGCGCAGAGCATGCCAAGGGCTGGTATTTCTTGCCTACCGTCTTTGATAACTGCACGGGTGCTATGTCATGTGTCCAAGATGAGTCCTTCGGTCCCATCATGACGGTAGAGGTCTTTGATACCGAGGCTCAGGCGATCGCAATCGGCAACGACACCGTCTTTGGATTATCAGGTGGGCTCTGGAGCGGTGATTCTCAAAAGTGTGCCCGCGTGGCTAGCGCTCTTCGCCACGGCACTATCTGGGTCAATGACTTTGGGCCTTACCGCCCGGCGGCAGAGTGGGGCGGATACAAGCAGTCAGGGATCGGCCGTGAATTGGGTGAGCATGGCCTGGGTGAGTACCTTGAAATCAAGCACATTTGGACCAACAATGCTCCTAGTCGATCTGGGTGGTTCAAAGATCTCTAAGTGAAGGGGCGAGCTGAGTGGGCACTGAGGCACCTATGATCTCGGTAAAAAATCTCTGGAAGGTCTTTGGTAGCAATCCCGAGAAAGTTATGGGCTCTTCCCTGGCCGATTTGACGCGATCAGAGCTGCGCGCCCAAACCGGAAACACGATCGCAGTTCGTGATGTCTCATTCGATGTCGCCCCTGGTGAGGTCTTCGTTGTCATGGGGCTATCTGGCTCAGGTAAATCAACTCTCGTGCGCTGTATGACCCGCTTGATCGAACCCACCGCTGGGACCCTGACCTTTGAGGGTGAGGATGTGCTCAGCGTTGATGCAGCACGTCTGCGCGAACTTCGTAAGAGCCGTTTCTCAATGGTCTTTCAGCACTTTGGCTTACTGCCACACCGTAAGGTAATCGATAACATCGCATACTCCCTGGAGATCAATGGGGTGAAAAAAGCCGAGCGCCATGGCCGTGCCAATGAGGTCATCGAACTGGTTGGACTACAGGGATATTCACATGCATATCCGGAGCAGTTATCAGGTGGAATGCAACAGCGCGTTGGACTTGCCCGTGCATTGGCCGTTGACCCACAGGTTCTCTTCTTGGATGAGCCCTTTAGCGCACTTGATCCCTTGATCCGAAGGGATATGCAACAGGAGATCATCCGCCTGCACCATGAGTTGGGAAAGACCATGGTCTTTATCACCCATGATCTATCTGAGGCGGTAAAAGTCGGAGATCGCATCGCAATCATGCGCGATGGAGCCATTGTCCAGACGGGGACCCCCGAGGATTTGGTGGCAAATCCTATCGATGATTACGTTGCCAACTTTGTGCGTGACATCCCGAAGTCCCACGTTCTCACACTCAAATATCTGGCTCGGAAATCGCACTCAGGTGAGGCTCTAGATGGCCCAGAGCTGGCAGCGACCATGATTATCCGCGATGCTGCAGAGGTCATACTGCAGACACATAAGCCCGTACGTGTGAGCGATAATGGAAAGGCCTTGGGCGTTGTCTCCAGTGAGGATGTATTGCGCTTGATTGCCGGAGTCACTTGATGCGTGTTAGAAAATCCTATCTACTTTTGGGTTCGGTAGTACTCTGGATTTTCTTGGCTCGCATTCTCAATGGCAGGCATACATTACAAATCGCCACCTATGAGAACACCTCTTTTACATCCTTTGTTGGAGAGAGGGCCTTATCGATCCGGGGTAATCGCACGGAGAGTACAGTCTTCATCTATTTTTTCAATCCTATCCGTGGAGTGATTGATGGTTTTGTCCAAGCCATAAGAGATCTCATCGCTGTTCCAGCCCCCAATTCGGTTATACCAATCATTGGCTGGCTTGGCGTTGTGGGGATAGTCGCCTTCGTAGTCTTTGCGACAAGCCAGTGGCAGACCGCTCTTTTATCTGTCTGTCTTCTTCTGGGTTGCGGAGCATTGGGTATGTGGCAGTTCACGATGGATTCGATCGCCCTTACTCTTGCAGCGGTCCTGCTCTCATTGGCCTTTGGTCTGCCTTTGGGTATTTGGGCAGGGCTATCTGATCGTGCATTGAAAGTGATGACTCCATTTTTAGATCTCGCTCAGATTTTACCCACGCTTGTCTATATGGCACCAATCGCACTCGTGTTCATGATTGGAGCGGCATCGGCGACGATTGCGACGATGATTTATGCGATTCCAATCTGTATACGCATCACTTCCCATGCCATCAGAACTCTCAATCCTGCACCTGTAGAGGCATCTGTCTCCATGGGTTCGAGCTCAAGCCAGACGCTGCGAAAAGTACAGGTGCCCATGGCAAAGCAGATGATCGTCGTTGGGATCAATCAAACGGTGATGGCCGCTCTCTCCTTTGTGGTTATCGCAGCCCTTATTGGGGCCCCTGGACTTGGCAACCCGGTGGTCTCAGCACTTATTATTCGAAACGTAGGCCAAGGCTTTGTAGCTGGAATTGCCGTGGTTTTCCTGGCAATTTTGATGGATCGCAGCACGAGTGCGGCGGCAAAGCGTCAAGAGTCATTTATCCCCCCAACGGCCCAGGATATAAAGCGAAAGCGCCTGACCTTAGTGATCGCAGGAGTCCTTGCGATTATAAGTGTCGTGATCTCCCGCACCCTTCTTTGGGCCGCTATCTGGCCTCAAGAGTTCATGGTTGCCCGACAAGTCCAAGAGCTGACCAATAATGTAACGGCTTGGATATTAGGTAATCTCTTTATCTTTACCGATGGATTGAAAGATCTGATCTCATACTCGATTCTTAACCCTCTGGAGACTATTCTCTCTCAATCTCCCTGGTATTTGACGGTCTCGATGATCATTTGTCTGGCTCTAGTAATGGGTGGAGTGCGCACAGGAGTTCTCGCCGGTGTGTTGGCCATGTGTATCGTCCTTTCAGGTCTCTGGTTTGAGGCGATGCTGACCCTGACCCAAACCATTGTCGGCACTTTACTTACGATGATCTTTGGAATGGCACTGGGAATCTGGGTGGGGCGCAGTGATAGGGCGCAGCGCTCTTTACGGCCCCTCTTAGATGCTGCTCAGACCCTTCCAGCCTTCGTATATCTCGTGCCGATCTTGGGACTTTTTGGTCCCACTCGATTTACTGCAATCCTTACCGGCGTCATCTATGCAACCCCTGTTGTCGTCAAGCTTGTGAGTGAGGGGATTCGCGCGGTACCGCCAACACTTATTGAGGCGGCAACTGCAGCGGGATCGACGACTCGACAGATCATCACGAAGGTTCAACTGCCGGCAGCCAGGAAAACTATCGTGCTGGCGACCAATCAAGGTCTAATCTATGTGCTCTCCGTCGTGGTTATCGGTGGTTTTGTAGGTGGAGGCGGGTTGGGCTATCTGGTGATCGTGGGAAATTCAAAGCCAGAGCTCCAGGGAAAGGGCCTCATAGCCGGTGCCTGCATCCTGCTTCTGGGGGTAATTTTTGATCGGATCATGCAGGCCAGGGCCCATCGCTCCAGTTAAGCCAGGGAAAAAGTGGCCCTTGAACCCTGCGCCATCTACCTCGAACTCGGTTTACACCCTAGGCTAAGGTCAAATTCAAACTCTGAGGAGGGTTAATGAAGTCATTATTTAGGCCTAGCTCTGCAGTACTTAGTGCTGTTATCGCAGCTGCCTTGGTTGTTTCAGGGTGCAGCAGCAGTGTTAATGACTCTGCCGGCGAGGCATCGGGCGACTGCGGATCCTGGGCAATTGCCATGCATGCATGGAATGGTTACACAGCATCGGCACAGGTAGTTGCCGAGATTGCTAAGAAGGAGTTAGGTTGCACGATCACTCAGACCACATTGGATGAAGGTCCGATTACTTATGATGCCATGGAGGCCGGAACAATCGATGTGCTCATCGAAGATTGGGGCGGTGGACGTTGGAAAGAGTGGAGTGATAGAGGCGCTGTCATTGATGTCGGAGATGGTGGAAACGTTGGCCTCATCGGCGTCTATGTTGCACCGTGGATGGTCGAGAAGTATCCAGATATCGTCGACTCCAAGAACCTTGGAAAGTATGCCGATCTCTTTAAGAACGCAGATTCAGGTGGTAAGGGCGCCTGGTATGAAGGTCCTCCGGGATACACAACAATCGGTGAAAAGATGGTCTCTGCTAACAAGTTGAACTTCAAGGTCATCTTCGCAGGTTCAGAGGTCGCTCTCATCGATGGTTTCACCAAGGCTGAGGCTAATAAGACGCCATTTATTGGTTATGCCTGGCAGCCATGGACTCTTCACGCCAAGATGCCCAATCTTGAGAAGGGACATGTCAAGTTCCCTGCAAATGATTGGACCGATGCAGCCCAAGCTAGTGGACTCACTGATTATCCATCGACTCCACTGATCAAGTTAATCTCTAAGAAGTTAAATGATAGTAATTCATCATTTACGACTTTGATCAAGAACTTCAAGTGGACAAATGATGATCAGAACATGGTTGCTCTTGACATTGAAAACGGAACAACACCAGAGGCAGCGGCCCAGAAGTGGATTGATGCCCATGCCGATCAAGTCAAAGCCTGGCTCGGCAAGTAATTAATTAGTAATCAAATAACGCCCTTACCCGGTGAGAAACCACTGGGTAAGGGCGTTACTTATTGAGTAGTATTTCGGGCATGAACAAGCGGTATGACTACATCATTGTTGGTGGTGGCTCAGCCGGGAGCGCTCTGGCTAATCGATTGAGTCAGAACCCTGCGCATCAAGTATTAGTTCTTGAGGCAGGTCGCCCGGATTACAAGTGGGATGTGTTCATCCATATGCCTGCGGCCTTGGCCTTTCCAATCGGCAGCAGGTTCTATGACTGGAAGTATGAGTCTGAGCCCGAGCCACATATGAATAATCGCCGGATCTATCATGCACGCGGCAAAGTCCTAGGTGGCTCCTCATCGATTAATGGACAGATTTGGCAACGCGGTAACCCCTTGGATTATGAGCGATGGTCAAAGGATGAGGGGATGAGTAGTTGGGATTTTGCACACTGCCTGCCCTACTTTAAAAAGATGGAGAACTGTTTGGCAGATCAGAGCAGTGTCTTTCGTGGAAACAGTGGCCCGCTCAAGCTGGAGCGTGGACCAGTCAAGGGCCCTTTGTTTGCAGCCTTCTTCAAAGCAACCGAACAGGCTGGTTATGAACGCACAGATGATGTCAATGGCTATCGCCAAGAGGGCTTTGCCGCCTTTGATCGAAATCTCTACCGCGGCCGGCGCTTGAGTGCTGCTCGCGCATATCTCTATCCAGTGATCAAACGCGCCAACTTGAGCGTGAAGACACGTGCTCATGTCACGAAAGTCTTATTTGATGGCACAACTGCAACGGGAGTTGAGGCCATGATTAGAGGCAAGAAGCACATCTTCTATTCACGTGAAGTCATACTCTGTGGGGGCGCCTTCAATACGCCACAGATTTTGCAGTTATCGGGAATTGGAAATGAGAGGGATCTTGCCCCACTTGGGATCAAGATGGTGCATCATCTGCCTGGAGTTGGCGCAAATCTCCAAGACCACCTCGAGGTCTATGTCCAGTACAAGTGTAAACAGCCGGTGACACAGCAACCGATCACACAGCTCTGGCGCCGGCCATTTATCGGAGCTGCCTGGCTCTTCTTTCGCAGGGGCCCAGGTGCCACCAATCAATTTGAGGCTGGGGGTTTCACAAGGAGCAATGATGATGTCGCCTATCCCAATTTGATGTTTCACTTCCTGCCTCTGGCCATCCGCTATGACGGCACAGGTGATACTCGTGGACATGGCTATCAAGTCCACGTCGGTCCTATGTACTCTGATTCTCGTGGTTGGTTGAAGATAAGGAGCGCAGATCCCTTTGAAAAACCGGCGATTCAATTCAATTACTTATCTACCGACCAGGATCGCCGCGAGTGGGTTGAGGCTGTGAAAACTGCACGAACCATCTTGACCCAGCCCGCTATGAGTGATTACAACGCTGGTGAGTCATCTCCTGGTGCATCCGTTGCAAGTGATGAGCAGATTCTGGAGTGGGTGCGCAAGGATGCCGAAACTGCGCTGCACCCATCCTGCACAGCCAAGATGGGTAGCGATGCGATGTCTGTGGTGGATCCGGAAACGATGAAGGTGTATGGCGTTGATGGTCTTCGTATCTGTGATGCATCAGTCTTTCCTTATGTGCCCAATGGAAATATATATGCACCGGTGATGATGGTCGCTGAGAAAGCTGCAGATCTCATCTTAGGAAATACGCCTCTAGCACCACAAAGGACTGAATTCTATCGCCATGCAAAGTAAATGAGCCACCCCTATACTCGGCAAATGTCAGAGATTCATCCATTAGATCCGCTCAGCCACCAAGAACAGGAGTTAATCGTGGCCCATGCCCGAGCGGCCTGGAATCTCAGTGAGCACCACATCTTTGCCATGGTGCAGCTGCATGAGCCTACAAAAAGCGAGCTTGCATCAGATAAGAGATTGGATCGCACCGCACGCATCACTCTATGGGATCGCAAGAAGGCTCTGGTCACTGAAGGGCTGATCACCACCCAAGGCCACGTCAAGGATTATCGAGAGATTGCAGGTGCCAAGGCGCCGGTCACTGTCATCGAGTCGGCAATCGCATTAGATGTCGTTCGCAGGGATCAATCGGTCAAGGATGCTTTAGCTCGCAGAGGGATCTTCGACATCATGAGTGTGCACATGGAGACCTGGCCAATAGGCGCACAGATCCCACGATATCTAGATGATGGTCGACGTTTGATTTGGACACCCATGTGGCACACACCCACACCAAAGGCGAATTTTTACGCACATCCCATCAATGGCCTGCATGCCATAGTTGATCTAGATGCTGAAGAGGTCGTTGCTCTGGAAGATAACGACGATGTCCCCATTCCACAGACTCCCGGTCCCTATCGCCAATCCCAGACAGGGGCCACTATCGAGTTGAAAGAGTTGATGATCCACCAACCTGAGGGTGCATCCTTTCAGAGACAGGGCTGGAAGTTCACATGGGAGAGATGGAGCTTTCGTATCGGCTTTGATCAGCGCGAGGGACTACTCATCCACGATGTGCATTTCAATGATCAGGGAGTATCTCGCAAGATCGCCCACCGTTTGTCGATCGCCGAACTCGTCATCCCCTATGGGGATCGAGCCCAGGGTGCCTATCGAAAGAATGCCTTCGATACAGGTGAGTATGGTCTCGGTAATTTCACCAACTCCCTGACCCTTGGCTGTGATTGCCTGGGTGAGATCCTGTATTTAGATACGGCAGTCACCGAGGGTGATGGCACTGTGCGCAGTATCAAAAACGCTATCTGTGTGCATGAAGAGGATGTTGGCATCCTGTGGAAGCATGTCGATGCAGATGGACATGTTGAAGTGCGAAGAGGACGCCGCTTTGTCGCATCCTCGATCGTGACTATCAACAACTATGAATATGGATATTTCTGGTATTTCTACCAGGATGGATCCATAGAGTTTGAGGCAAAGTTGACGGGAATCATCTTGACCTTGGCCGATACACCAGGTGCCCATCATCCATCTGCCACAGAGATAGAGCCGGGATTATGGGCGCCCTATCACCAACATATTTTATGTGCGCGCATGGATTTAGATATCGATGGTCCAAACAACACGGTCGTTGAGATTGAGTCCTTTGCCCATCCTATGGGTGAGAAAAATCCATATGGGGGAGCCTATGAGACCTCAGAGAGCGTATTTAAGAGTGAGAGTATGGCACAGCGGCTTATAAATCCAATCACGAGCAGATTTTGGAAGATCATCAATCCAAATAAGCAAAACCATGTGGGGCATAGCGTCGGATATAAATTGATTCCTGGTCACACCACATATCCATTGGCCCATCCAGAGTCGGTATTGGGAAAGCGCGCCGGCTTTATGTACAGCCACCTATGGGTGACAGCGAATGTCGATGCAGAGCGCTATCCGGCAGGGGATTACCCATTCCAACATGAGGGCGGGGCGGGCCTACCTGAGTGGACGAAGAGGGATCGTCCAATCGAAAATACCGATGTTGTGATGTGGTATGTATTTGGGACCAATCACATTCCACGCACCGAAGATTGGCCTGTCATGCCAGTTGAGCGCACGGGCTTTCACCTCAAGCCCAGTGGATTCTTTCGGCGTACTCCTGCCATGGATGTAGCTCCATAAATTCGGCTCATCTCATATGTCTCTCAAAGGCCTCGGTGCCTATGCAAAGGCGGCTCACTTTGGCCCCACCATGCTTATCACCACGATCTCATTCGTACTGGCCACGCGGCTGTGGTGGCAAGGACCTGCATATCTCATCGCCTTCACCGTCTTTCTGGGCCAGTTAATCATCGGATGGAGCAATGATCTCTATGACTTTAAGGATGATCTCAAACACGCAAGAGGCAATAAACCATTAGTTGCTGCAACGATCTCCACGGCCCAACTACGCAGGGCCACTTTCATCCTCCTACCTATCGCCATTATCGCTAACTTACTGGGCCCCCTGGGCCTTAAAGGTGGTGCGGTCTATCTGCTCGGAGTCGGCTGTGGGATCGCATATAACTTCTACTTCAAGTTCTCACCTCTGTCACCACTGCCTTATGCGATCGCATGCGCAGCTCTTCCTGCAAGTATCTTCTTTGCAACCAATCGCACACCACCTGCTTGGGTATTGATGGCCGGGTCTCTACTTGGCATCGCCTTTCACTTTGCCAACGTACTGAAAGATCTCAAGGCAGACCGAGAGAGCAACATCGCAGGGCTTCCTCAGCGCATGGGTGCGGCAAAGTCAACTGTCATTGCACTTGTACTTGTTATTACCGCTGCTCTAGTTTTCATGAACAGCCCAGTAAGCAAAGATCTTAGCTCAATTGAATTTGAATCAAGTGCAACATTTATTGCAGGTGGTGACCGTCCAGTCACTGTTGTCCTACCTGCTGCTTTTTCAGCACAGAGCCCAGCCCCACTTCTTATCGATCTTCATGGCTATAGCGGTGATAGCACCAGTCAGAGTAAATTTACTTTTTTACAGAGAGCTGCTTATGGGCAAGGGTTCATCTATGCAGCCCCTGATGGCCTCAAAGATAGCCAAGGCAATCAATTCTGGAATGCATCTGTGGCCTGCTGTAACTTCAATGCCAATCCAGTCGATGATATCGCCTACATCAAATCCTTGATCGAGGAGATCTCAGAGCGTTCATCGGTAGATTCCAAACGTATCTATCTCTTTGGACACTCCAATGGCCATTTCATGAGCTATGCCTTCGCCTGTATGTATCCACAAACACTCGCTGCAATTGCAGGTCTTGCAGGTGCGATGGATATCGACCCAGACTCATGTTCAGCCAAATCTGCCCTCAATATCCTGCACATCCATGGGATGGCCGATGGGGTCATCAGCTATAGCGGTGGAAATCTACTCCAAAACTCTTATACCAGCGCAGTTCAAAGTGTCCAGCGCTGGGCTGAGATAGATAAATGTGTGATGAATCCAGTTAATGGAAAAGAATTTGATTTGGTGATGAGTATTGCTGGCACAGAGAGCGTTGCATCTACTTACTCATGTCCTAGTAGTTCAGTCGAACTCTGGAGTATCAATGGCGGAGCACACAATCCAGAGTTAGATGAGAACTTTGCATCACAGGTCCTGGATTGGTTTGTGGCCCACCCTAAGAAATAGTGGCTCTCAATCGGTGTAGTTGATAATGGCAAGGCACATCTCATCACGCGTTCCCTCACCCCAGACCACGTAATTAGGGGAGAGGTTCTTAAACTCTGGCAGGCGCGCACGCAGTCCGATATCAAAGGAACAACTCACTTTCACACTATCACCGGGCATCGCCTGGATGGGCTGGCTTTGCCAATCGGTACTTTGATTATCAAAGTCCCATATAGGCCGAGTCGAGAGAGTAGTTACCTTTGAAGTCAACGCACTCTGGTGAGTGATGGTGATGGATCTTCCGAGCTGATGCATATGACCAGTTGCCCCATATATCTTCATAGGCGAGCGCAGAGTATTCGAGCAATCTGAGATGGGGCTCGGCACAGGTCTGATGGGATCTTTGCCGCATATTAAGAGCAGGCCTGTCTCTTGGAACGCCGCCTTTGCCGAGGTGCGATTGGCCAGATCAAGTAGTGCAGCAGAGCGCACACACAAAGGTCCTGACTCATTGGGCGCGCAAGCGATCTCGATCGGTGCTGCAACAAGAAGCGTCTTTAACTCACTCACTGCAGATGAGGCAAGTTTGAGGGTGACCTGCATCGATGCCTTCGTGTCTTGGGCGCTTGTCTGGCTACTCGTGTGAAAGTGGGCCTGCAGAACAAATTGATCACCCGTTGCAATCTTCATCCCTACACCCACTGGATAGGCCCTGAAATTTCCTCCAGGAGCCCAAAAGGAGATCCAACTCGATGCAGAGGCGGCAGAGAAAGCACCTGCTCCGGGGATACCGGTATCACCAAAGCATGGCCATCCAAGACCAGGTGCTTGTGTGTCGACTAATTTGGTTGCCTCGACACTAGCCGCCGGTACTTTGTAGAGAATGCCGTGGTGTGAGAGCTTCAAATTATCTGGAGTGATCCTCACCGACTGTAGGTATGAATCCACTGTGAACTCTGGATCGAGTAAGAAACAGCGATACTCATCGCTTCCTCCTGCCGGTGGACTGGGCACATAGGCAGGAGTTGCAAGGATTACATCTGATGAGTAAGGCGCGACCAGAGTGTTGCCACTAGCAGTGACAGACTTCAAAGATCTTGCCACATCCAAGAGTTGGGCATATGTGATCCCACCAAAGGCCTGAACCTGAATCTCGGTGGGGGAGAGTTTTTTCACACCCTTATTCGTAAATTTTAAGTAACCACCCACCCGAGTGATATCGGCGCTTGTGCACTTCGCAAATGATGCAGGCTTTGCCGGATCACAATAGACATGTACTTTGGCCTTTGCGCCATTAATTGTGATGCCTCGAAGCTCTTTAGATGGAGCTGGATCAGAGCATGTGACCCCAGCTTTGCTTTGCATGATCTCTAGGTAGCGAACTGAGCCACCGAATTTTGTATACAGCCATGGCTCGTTCTGATCTGTACATGGGATCAACTCAAACTTGTTTGTACCCAAACCTAGGGTCTTGCCTGGTTTGTAGATGGTGTAACTCAGGGATGTCTGAGCATCGGCGAACTTATCGTTTGCCGCCATCGAAGGAGATTGTACGAGCAGGGCAGCTCCAATGAGTAGGAGTACTAGTCTCTTCACTGCGATAATGTACTAGTTATGGCCCAATCCGCATTGGTAGCCCCATTGCTCTCAGGCTAACCTTGCCATATGACAGCGATGAGCTCGGCCGTTGATTCAATCCATGATTTACGCTCGGGAGCAACAACGCCATCGCTCCTAGCCGAGCAAGCCCTCGACCGTATAAATCAGATCGATGCAACGGGCTATGAGCTCAACTCAATTCTTGCACTTGCCCCAAACTCAGATGAGAAAAACTTTGATTTAGATTCACCCCTTGCAGGGCTGCCAATTCTGATCAAAGATAATATTGAGGCGATTGGTCTGCCCGGTACCGCAGGATCAACCGCGCTACTTGATCACCCGGTGAGTACAGATAGCGAGCTAGTACGCAGATTACGCGCAGGCGGTGCCAACATCATTGCATCGACAAATCTCTCTGAGTGGGCAAATATTCGATCCTCATCATCAACGAGTGGATGGTCTGGCCTGGGGGGATTGACCGCTAATCCTTGGATACACAAACACAGCGCAGGTGGCTCATCATCTGGATCGGGAGCAGCGATCGCTGCAGGGCTAGTCACATTAGCTGTTGGTACTGAGACTGATGGCTCAATCATCTGTCCTGCATCTTTGAACGGTTGCGTGGGTATCAAGCCCACAGTCGGTCTTGTCCCCACACAGGGCATCGTTCCGATCAGTGCCAACCAAGATGCACCTGGCCCGATGGCGCGCTCTATCAAAGATGCCGCGATTTTGTTGGAGATCATGAGCGCAACAACTGGCCTGGTCGCGGCCTGCGATGACTCGCGTGCACTCAAGGTCGGTGTGGTCCGATCATGGCTCACAGGCCACAGTGCAACAGATTCTCTCTTTGACTCTGTGCTCTCACAACTAGCCAAGGCGGGGATGAGATTGGTAGAGGTTGCTCTTAAGGCACCCGGAGAGGATGTCGGGGCTGATGAGTACGAGGTCTTGCTGCATGAATTATTCGATGAGATGGGCTCTTATCTGAGCGTGCGCGCCGATACATCACTGCGCTCCTTGGCCCAACTCGTTGCCTATAACAGCGCACATAAAGAGGCAGAGCTCAAATACTTCGCACAAGAGTTAT
The DNA here is from genome assembly GCA_005800815.1 of Actinomycetota bacterium. GTDB lineage: Bacteria > Actinomycetota > Actinomycetes > Nanopelagicales > Nanopelagicaceae > Planktophila. The sequence continues at coordinate 27,587 of SYEK01000013.1, read as the reverse complement.
TTGATAAGGCTATAAAACTAGGTGGACGTAACAACGCTTATAAGGTTAAGCGTGCACGCAACTTAGCCTGGGCCCAAAGAACTCTCACCAAGGGCTTCACCGATGTTGATGTGTTAATAGGTGCTACCTATTCACCGGCCTGGATCAGTACATTGGGTGAAGGTGATGCTTACGGTGATAACAGTTGGATCACGATGGCTCCGGCAATTGCAGGTACACCGATTGGCACTGTTCCCATGGGAATAGTTCAGGGCCTACCCGTTGGTCTAGGAGTTGTGGCAAAGGCAGATGATGAAACGCTCTTAGTGACGGCTCTTGCTCAGATTGAGCAGATATTGGATATCGGAGTTTTGCAACCTAGCTTCAAGCGATAAGGATCAGGTGAGCACCGGCATCTTTGGCTCATCTTTTTTCAAGGCGGCCATATGCTCTTTCACAACTGGCAGAACGCTCTCAATACCATTTTCTGCAGCGTTGATGGCTTGGGCTAGGAACCTGTTGAACTCTCTACCGACGCTGGCGTGAAATAAAATACCCGAAGTCTTCTGGCGATTACTGACGTGAAAAATGTAATCACTCTCATCATCTGATGTAGCCGCCCCGTTCCACTTGGCAAAGGCCCATTCTTTGGTGTTATACATCCCGTTGAACATGATGCGATCAGTGCTCAGCACAACGTTTCCCACCTCTTTATACACTTGTATCGCATCTCCTGGGACAAAGCTTCCCTTCATCGCACCGACGCGATATCTGATGCCGGCAACGATTGGAATACTCAATCCTTGAGTGCCACCCACATACTGTCCCGGCGCACGCCCGGCCTCGTGGTACTGGCCCTGACCGCTCCAGATGACTATCTCACCGGATTTTTGCACCGCTAGATTAGAGGCTGCATCCTCACCTTTGATTGCGAGTTCGAATGCAGTTTTAATCTTATTGAAGATCTCCATATCACGGCTCCACTTTGCATGCGCAAAGTCATAGTCATGCCTTGCCCGCGCTAATGCACGCTTAGCTTTTCTATCAGCCCAAAAGCCCATTGTCCTAGTCTGCTCCTAATCTCTGCGACCCATAACCGGGGGATGAACCTGAATCTAGGTGGGAATGAGTGTATTGGCAAAGATCTGCCACGCCAGAGCTGATTTAGCGATGAGTGAGAGCGTGATGTAGGTGCGCTCACCACGGATGTACTCACTCCACTTACCGACTTTTTTGTACTGCAACCACTGCACGAGTGCGAATGAGTTAAAGAAGAGAAAGATGGTAAAGACGATGCCATAGACAAATGCTGGCGCCGATGTATCACCGACTCCTCCGATAGATAGGACGTAGAACGCCAGAACGATCCATGGCACAAAGCCGGTGATACAGCCGAAGATGAAGGGTAGCCAGCCGCCATTACCGGGGGTCTCGTACTTCTCCTGTAACCAACCAAAGAGGATCATCGATGCGTTCACACCGAAGATGGAGATGATCGCTGAGATCTCGGCAACACCTGTGACTTGTGCGATCAAGACGATCATCACTGAAGAGCTGATCGAGTACTCGACCCAGCGGAAGTAGTTTCTCTGTGCAGCAATACCTGCGCTGTAGCGAGGAAAGAAGGTAGGACTGGCCACGATGAAGTGTGCAAGGGCAGAGAGCCCCAGAAAAATCGCAACGGTCAAACCTATGGGGGTATTAAAGAGAACTATTGGGGCTGCAAATGTCGTCCCAGGTGGACCTGCCATATACGTAGCCGTGACGGGTAGAGCAAAGTCATTGCTCAGGGCCAGCACGGCCGCCATCTGAGAAAGGTGCAGAACTCCGGCAAAGATATTGATCTTTCGAAGGCTTTGGGCAGTAATAGATTTACTCATTTGCGCATCGTACCTGTATGACCCAGAGTTAAGAGGTATGTGGGTTTGAAACTAGACTAATCAAGTGAATGGCTCTCTGGCACTTGTTGGTTCAGGTGAATACCTGCCTGCAATGGCCAGCCTTGAGCGATCATTAATCGATGATGGCCTTTCACACGGCAAACAACCCAGATACATACAGATCCCGACTGCAGCCGGGCGCGAGAGTGATGGCAGATTAGATTTCTGGAGAGAGCTCGGTCAAGCCCAGGCCCAACGCATCGGCGTGCAATCAGTACATCTGCCTATTTACAGCCGCGATGATGCATTCAAGCAAGAACATGTCGATGCCATCCATGACAGTGCTCTGATGTACATCTCTGGTGGAGATCCACACTATCTTGCCAGAACGTTGATCGGTACACCCGTGTGGTCTGCCATCGTCAATAATTGGACTAGTGGTGCCTCACTTGCTGGCTGTAGCGCAGGTGCGATGGTGCTCAGCTCCCATATCCCAAATTTTCGCTTCACTAAGAGTCCACCCACACTGGGTTTGAATCTACTCCCCGATATCCGGGTGATCCCACACTTTAATAAGTTCTTCAAATGGATCCCAGATAGCGCAGCCAAAGTTCTCATGCACGCACCTAACGATGCAATTTTGATCGGTATCGATGAGATGACGGCGATCGTCAACCGGTCAGGTACCCAGCGCTGGGTCGTAGCCGGAGAGGCCACAGTGCACGTACTGAAGGGACTGCCCAAGCAGGTCTTGCACGATGCTCAAGAGATTGACTTGTCATTATCATGAGTAAAATTACGGTCATCTATGACGGTGAGTGTGAGTTCTGCAAGCAGTCGCTGACCTGGCTCCAACACAAACTCAAAGTGCGAGCCCTACCTTTTCAAAGCAGTGACCTAGCCCCATTTAATCTCACTCTCGAGCAATGTGCCAAACAGGTATGGGCTATCACAGAGGGCGGGCAGTATGGGGGAGCAGATGCGATCGCACTTCTGCTTCACCATCGCGGCAATACCCTGCTCGCCCGTCTTATCAGAGTCTCGGGAGAGCTTGGCCGTGGCGCTTATCGCGCAGTCGCATCCAACAGAAACTCAATCCCGGTCACAATGATGACCAGAGTGTTAAAGTTGAGCAATAACTCGTTTTTAAAGAGAGAGCGGTAACTCATGTCTTTCATCATGTATTCAACGACCTGGTGCGGTTACTGCAAGCGCCTTAAATCCGCGTTAGCCGAGCTGGGCGTCAGCTTTGAAGAGATCAACATCGAAGAGGTACCTGGTACAGCCGAAATCGTCGAGAGAGTAAATGGTGGCAATCGCACGGTCCCAACACTGGTCTTCACCGATGGCGCTGCGATGACTAATCCCTCTGCCAAGCAGGTTGTAGAGAAGTTAGCCGCTCTCAAAGGCTAGAGATTTCTCGGTGAGCATGTGTAGCCTATTCACATGTTTGAACTCATTCTGCTGACCTTTGTGATCTATCTCTTTCTCAACCGCAAAAAGAAAAAAGGCAAACCTCGGGGCCTAGATGCCGAACTCAAAGCCCTCATCCAAGAGTCCAACGAATCATCTGCTATCGGCACCGAGATCAAATCCTTTCTTCTCGATGTCATCAACGATGATAAAAATGACCTAGAGAAATTCTCTGATGCTCGTATCGCCCAAGCACAGCGGATCTTAGATCGTGCCGGTCCGGCATCGTTTTACTGGATGAGTGAGATCGCAGCACAACTCTCGATTTTGGCCGCCGCCCAGATAAATGGGATTCCTACGAACGTGAAGGCAGAGCTTGGTGATGGCGCAACCCCTGAGGCCATTGTCAACATCGTCGTACGAACGAAGTAGTGGCTTCCTAAGGTTTCAAAACGATACGGATGGGATTGCCTATCTTCTTCGAGAGTCTTTCTAGAGCATCACCTGCTTGATCTAGGGGCACTATCTCTGAAATCGAGTGCGAGAGATCCAATCTTTGCACCCGAGTGAACTCGAGTAGTTGATGGATATGTTCAGGCTCTGAGCCGTAATGTCCGAGTATCTGGGTGCGCATATATGTAAAGGCCATATCACTGGGGATCACGATGGGCTCATTGGCGATCCCAACGATCACTAATCGTCCCTGCTCACCGAGCAAGGAGAGCCCCTGCTTTCGCACGGATGAGACCCCAGCAAAGTCGAAGGCGGCATTTAATCCTCGATGGTCTTTAAGCTGTGCATCATCGGGTGCGAATGCGAAATCTGCACCTACTTTCAATGCATTTGCCCGTGCATCTGCGCGCGGATCGATGGCAAGGATCTTGGTGCAGCCAATCATCTTCAACAACTGCACGGCGTGAATGCCTAATCCGCCGATACCAAAGACGGCAACACTCTCTCCTGCTTGGATCTTTGCAGTCGATGAGATCGCAGCCCATGGAGTCGATACTGCATCGGGAATGATTGCAGCCTGCTCGAAGGTGAGGCCATCAGGGATCTTCACGACGAGCGAGGCCTTGGTGAGCACGTACTCGGCGTAACCACCGTCATAATCAAAGCCCAATGTCGTTACCTGATTCTTATCGTTGCGCTCTCCGGCGATGAGAACCACCCGATCACCGAGCGCACATGTATCAACGCCTGCACCTATTTGATCGATTGTTCCTGCAACCTCATGACCGAGCGTGACCTGATCACCGATGAGATAGCCAGGTGTGAGAGTTCCATCCAGGAGATGCACATCAGAGAGACACACACCGGCTGCAGCGACTTTGATGCGCACCTGTCCAGCTCCCGCACTCGGTGTCGGAATTTCGATGACCTCAAATTCTCGGGTCGATACTCTGATGCGACCGGCTCTCATAAGGCCAATGCCTGCGCACGATCGATCAATGTATTAACGGCGCCACCAAATCCTGCAAAGGCCGGATTGGTCGTGGCACCTGCCCGATAGCGCGCCCAGATCTGTTGGATGATCACTGCTAAACGAAAGAGACCAAAGACCTCATAGAAGGTGAAATCATCACACTGGCGATTACTCAACTTAAGATATGAGGAGACAAACTCTTTTCGTGAGGGCATACCTTGCACATTACTTGGCTGTCTGCGCAGTGATGCAAAGGCGGGATCATCATCTGAATCCACCCAGTAGGCAAGGGCAGATCCCAGATCCATCAAAGGATCTCCCACCGTTGCAAGCTCCCAGTCCAGCACACCGGCCAGACGTTTGTTCTGGAGATCAAAGACCATATTGTCGATGCGCCAATCCCCATGGATGATGCACGAGCCAACATCAGATGGCTTGTTCGTATCGAGCCATCTGATGAGCTCGTGCGCTTTGGGCACATCATCGGTCAATGCGTTGCGATAGCGCTCTGACCATCCCGCAACTTGTCGGGCGACATAACCACTTCCCTTGTTAAGCTCACTAAGAAGCGATGAATCAACTGCATGCAACTGCACTAAACCCGAGATCAGTCTCTGTGCCATCACAGAGACATCATCTGCACCCAAACCCTGCGGCACATCTCGTCGAAAAATCTGACCCACGACCCGCTCCATCACATAGAAATCAGAGCCTAGAACCGAGTGGTCATCGCAGAGGGCGATCATCTGTGGGACCCATCCATAGGCAGGTTTTAATCGAGATTGAATCAAAAATTCACGGCGCATGTCATGGGCCGATATCGCCTTTGTGCCCACAGGAGGTCTGCGAAGGACTAACTCAAGATTTGGATAACGCAGAAGATATGTCAGATTGGAGGCACCGCTTCGAAACTGTTCGACCTCTGGGGCACTGCTCTGATCGATCAAGGGTGATAACCACTGATGCATCCGTGCAACATCGAAGCGATCCTCTTGCCGGACCGCACTGAGCTCGATCATGAAAGATAGGGCTTGATCTCTAATCGCGCGATATCTCGAAGGTGGACCTCATCGGGTCCATCGACAATGCGAAGGGTCCGTATCCCTGCATACATCGCGGCCAAAGGTGTGTCCTGACTGACTCCAGCGCCACCAAAGCTCTGAATAGCCTTATCAATGATGCGCTCTGCCATTGCAGGTACTGCGACCTTGATCGCTGCGATCTCTTTGCGCGCAGCCTTTGCCCCCACCGTATCGATCATCCAGGCCGCCTTGAGGACCAGCAGGCGGGCCTGCTCTATATCGATACGCCCTTGGGCTATCCACTGCTGAACAACTCCCTGCTGAGCTAACTCTTTTCCAAAGGGGCTGCGTACCAATGATCGTTGGATCATGAGTGAGAGCGCACGCTCTGCCATTCCTATCGCGCGCATACAGTGATGGATTCGACCTGGGCCAAGTCGAGCCTGTGCCAGTGCAAAGCCCTCACCTTGGGCGCCTAGAAGATTGCTAGCAGGTACTCGCACATCGGTGAATGTGATCTCAGCATGGCCATGTTGATCCACATAACCAAAGACTGTCAGGTTACGGATAACCTTCACACCTGGTGTATTTATGGGGACAAGGATCATGGATTGCTGGCAATGCTCCTCTGCATCGGGATCTGTCTTTCCCATCACGATCAAAATCTCACAGCGTGCATCTAATGCACCCGTTGTCCACCACTTCCTACCGTTGATAATGAAGTGATCACCATCTTTGATCATCGATGTCTTGATATTTCGCGCATCACTAGATGCAACATCGGGCTCGGTCATTGCAAAGCCAGATCGGATCCGACCATCTAGCAGTGGCTCTAGCCATTGACTCTTTTGCGCGGCGCTCCCGAACATATCCAAAAGCTCCATGTTGCCTGTATCAGGGGCTGCGCAGTTGATGACCTCGGGTGCGATCTGAGGTGACCACCCTGTTATCTCTGCAAGTGTTGCATAATCACTCACACTCAATCCATGTCCATAGTGAGGCAGAAAAAGATTCCATAGACCCAGCGCCTTAGCCTTGAGCTTCAACTCCTCGATCACCGCCGGGCGCCCATGAGGCTGCCCAGCCTGCGCTAACTCGTGGCGCTGCCTATGATAAAGACTCTCAGCGGGAAGGATCTCGTTATCCATGAAGGCCTGTAATCTGCTGGCATATTCACGTGTCTTATCGCTAGGGCTAAAATCCATGCCACTACCTTACGCACAGTTACCCTGATTGAGGAGAGAGATGATGAGTGTTCTTGAGCGCTTTCGTTTGGATGGAAAGGTCGCAGTAGTCACTGGCGCATCATCTGGCCTTGGGGTTGCATTTGCTAAAGCACTTGCAGAGGCCGGTGCAGACGTGGTTCTTGGCGCTCGCCGCTTTGAGCGCCTAGCAGATACTGGTGCCTTAGTGGAGGCGGCGGGCCGCAAATTTGCAGCAAAGCAGAGCGATGTCACCGACCCGGATCAGTGTGATGCACTCATCGCATTCGCTATTGAGAAATTTGGCCATGTGGATATCTTGGTCAATAACGCAGGTGTTGGAACTGCCGTGCCTGCAACTCGTGAGACACCACAACAGTTCAAATCTGTCATCGATGTCAATCTCTTCGGTGCCTATTGGATGTCTCAGGCATTTGCAAAGGCAAACAAGAACGGTGGAGTGATCGTGAACATCTCCAGCATCTTAGGTATCAAACCACAGGGCCTGCCACAAGCTGCCTATGCATCCAGTAAGGCAGGGCTTATCGGATTGACACGCGACCTTGCAACACAGTGGACAGGGCGCAAAAACATCCGGGTCAACGCACTTGCACCAGGATTTTTCCCATCAGAGATGACCGATGATCTCTCCCCAGAGATGGTCGAGATGGTCAAGATGTTCGCACCTGCTGGGCGTCTGGGCGATCCCGAAGAGTTGGCGGCAACATTGATCTGGTTAGTAAGTGATGCATCAAGTTATGTCACAGGCATCACCGTGCCTGTTGATGGTGGATTGGTAATGCCATAAATATCCTCAAGCCCTCGCACTTGGCCCTCTCACTTCTCTTTGCCATGCTCATAGCGGGCTGCTCGACATCTGCTAGCCCAAAGGCACAGCAGCAGAGCCCACAAAACCCCTTCGCCTGTTCGAGCATCCAGACAAGTGATGGCAAGGCCTGGGTGAAGGCTCAATTAGATGCCTTTAGTGGCTCAGATCCAGAGGCGGCCTATACATTTGCATCGAGCTCATTTAAAGCCCGTAACAGTCTTGAGCAGTTCATCGCAATCATCACCACAAACTATGAGTTCCTGCTCAACCTTGACTCATACACAGTGGATGGGTGTTCAAAGCAGGGGGATTTCTATCTCTTTGCAGTGAGCCTAATTGATAGTAATGGCCAGGCTTACACCATGGAGTACACCCTCTCGCTGATAGGCACGAGCTGGGGAGTAGATGCTGCATCTGTCATCTCTTCAGAGGGCGACCCCGCCTACTCTTAAATATACTGGGGGTACCATCGTTATAGGTGCAGGTGTGCTCCGAGAAAGAGAGTCCAGGTGAAGCTCGATCGAAAATTAGGCATCGCGATACTCGGACTCTTGCTCATTGGCATTGGATATGTGAGTTTGTCGGGCGGTAAATCCACAGATAGTGGCCACGATATGGGCTCGATGAAGCACGGTGTATCGAGTGATCAGATGAGCAGCAGTGATGCCATGTTTTTGCAGATGATGATTCCCCATCACCAGCAAGCCGTACTCATCTCTGAGCTCGCTATGAAGAACTCTTCAAACCCTGAGGTCATCGCCCTTGCTAAGCAAATTAGAGATGCACAGGGTCCTGAGATCACCGCGATGAGGAGCTGGCTCATTGCGGCGGGTCTGGGTGAGGATCCTGGCCATTCGATGAGCTCAATGAAGGGGATGCTCACAGAGGATGAATTAGCCTCTCTCACGAGTGCAACGGGCAAAGAGTTTGATAGATTATTTCTAACTGGGATGATTGCCCATCACGATGGAGCAGTTGAGATGCTCTCCATGATAGAGAAGACAACCAATGCCGATGTCAAGGGGTTAGGTAATGAGATACTCGCCTCTCAAAGCGCAGAGATCGAATTGATGAGCAAGATACTCAAGGTAATTGGTTAACAATCAGAATTTATCCGGTACTTGATTAGTCGAGAATATCTATAAACTAAGTTTTCTAATTAGCAAAGCGAGCGTGTAATCCTCCATCAACGATCCAATCTGCTCCGTTTACAAAACTTGCAGCATCTGACAATAAAAATGTGACGACCTGAGCAATCTCAGAAGGATGAGCAAAGCGCTTGAGTGGTTGCGCATCTAAAGAAAGTTTTTGTTGCTCAGGTATTACTGAGTCAAACCATGCGGCAAGTATCGGAGTCATTGTATATCCCGGGGAGACTGCATTTGTTCGGATGTTATGTTCACCCTCATCAAGGGCTAAATTCCGAGTCAGTCCTATAACACCAGATTTTGCAGCAGCATATGGGAAAAATTTTGGGAATGTCATTCGAGCATGAATAGAGGCGATATTGACGATTGAACCTTTTTTTACTGCTCTCATTGCTGGGAGGACACACCAAGCCGTGTGCCAAACAGATTTCAGATCAATTGAGAAAAAATAATCCCACTCTGCAGAAGTCATCTCTACTGGATCGGCATTTGAACTTACGCCGGCATTATTGACTAATCCATTTACCATTCCGTAGCGAGTAACAATCTCTTTATGTGCTTGTTCAACGCTTTCAAGATTGCCGACATCACAGTGGACATATGTGACATCTAAGCCGGATTCCTTGAGCGAACTTGCATAATCCTTGCCAAGATCATCTTTAATATCTCCAAAACTTACTCGCCCTCCACATTCAGCGGCACTCTTGACGATTGCCGCTCCAATGCCTTGAGCACCACCTGTCACAAAGATATGCATTCCAGTCAGATTCATAGATTCAAGCATAGGCCTACTCATAGAATGGACCAAACCCGATTTGCCTGAGAGTCTTGAATTTTTGCAAAGGAGCACATCAACTGGTTCAGTAGTATGGCTTGAGTATAAAAAGAGGTCATTTCTTTCGCTCAGGCGTTAAAAAAGAAATCCAACTTGCCTGAAATGGGTAGATCCACTTCAAAACACATTCCACCGTATGGGTCATTTTTTGAATCAAAAGCAAACTCTGGACTTCGGTAATCTTTCACTGATGTGATAAACAGGGTTTTTAAATCCTTTCCACCAAATGAGGCACAAGTAGTCAAGGCTGTTGGTGCCTGCACAATGTTGAGAAGCTCGCCATCAGGAGAGTAGTTGCGGACTTGACCACATCCGTAAAAAGCCACCCAGATATTGCTTAGACTATCGGTGCACATTCCATCTGGAAGTCCGGTTACATCGCTAACATCAATTGGGGTCAATTCGCTTACTATCTCACTTGTTTGTGAATTGAATTGATAGCGAGATATTTTTCGTGTCGCAGAATCAATATAAAACATCATTTTCCCATCAAGTGACCAATCTATACCATTAGCGATATGAATATTTTTTCGGTGAATACTTTTATTGAAATTTTTATCAATCTTGAATAGATCACCACTTGCACTTCCCTCAATACTTTCTGCACCACCGACCCACAGACAACCAGATGGATCGATATTTCCATCATTGGTTCTTACTACCTTAAGGTCAAGTCCCAATGGGATTTCTCGTTGAATCTTGAAATTGCTGTCTGTGAGAGCAATTGAGTCACCCAAGGCCAAAACAAAGCCACCCGAGGCTCGTTTACCAACATATGTCACCATCGATTTGTAGACATGCTCTTTAATGTCACCACTTGTGGGATCATAAGTCTTGACCAACCCATCAAATACATCCACCCAAACGAAGCATTTACTTCTCTCATCCCAAAGTGTTCCCTCACCCAAATCACATAGTGAATCCGGAATAGGAATTGCCTCGTAAGTTGTCATAATTGCCTCATTTCTTGTAGTGGTCAAAATCTTACTTCAAAAGTGTATTGACTTTGTAATCTTTAAATAGGCAGACCATTCTCAGGCCTTAATCCATATCTCTTTGCAAGATCAGTATCTAAGTCGCCCACGCCTAGTGCTGAAGTCCAGCCTCCTTCAACTCCTATGCTTTGTCCAGATACATAAGAGGCCTTGGGTGAGAGTAAAAAAACAACTACTTCTGCAATTTCGCTTGGTTCGGCTAATCTTTTTAGAGGTGTCAATCGCTCTAATACCTCCCTGCGCTCATGTGGATCTGTAGCATCAAGAAAAGCCTGCTTCAACGCTGGAGTCAATACTGCCCCTGGAGCCACAGCGTTTGCACGAATTCCATATGGTCCGTATGTAACCGCGATATTTCTCGTAAGTGCATCAACTGCACTTTTTGTCATCTCATAGACCGCGTGACCGCGCCATGCTCGGCGTCCATGCACGGATGAAATATTTACAATTGATCCCGGGACCTTTCCTGCAGTGAAAGATGCAACCGCTTCGGCGCAGCCCCACAAAGAGCCCACTTGATTAATCCCAATTATATTTTCCATGAATATTGAATCGTTTGGAAAATCATGCAGAGGGGCTTCTCGCGTGAGTCCAGCACAATTTACCCAAGCAATCAGTCTACCTTTTTCTTCAGCTATTGCTCGTGCTCTCACATGCGTTTGCCGAGATGAGACATCTCCAAGTACGCTAATAATCTCACCCCCTTTGTTTGCAACATCCTTCTCTACTTCTTGAAGTCCATCAGGATTGATATCAATGAGTATAACAATATGGTTCTCAGCCAACTTAGTTGCGATAGCACGACCGATACCCGATGCCCCACCAGTTACTACGGCAACATCGCTCATATAAAATTCTCTTTCTAAATAAGACACAAGCTCGAACAGATCTTGATTAAGAAGTCAATTTCTTATTTTAGTAATAGCCTTTAAAAAAAATTCTTGATTAGGACAAGGTTATCATCCAATAGTCCTTAATATCAAGAGATAAAAATATCAAAAGTCAGGTATAAATTACTTTTTGATCTGATAATATCGAAAAAGTACCTGATTAGTGCCACTCGTTAGTAGGAAAAAACAATGCAGATTTCAACATTACGTTCCTAGGCAAGTTGATCTGAAGAGCGACCAGCTCTGCAACATCTGCTGGGGCCATCAACTTACTCCTTCCCTCTGAGCCTGTCCTATTTATTTCTTTATTGAGATCATCCCAAAAAGATGTGTCCACGCCACCAGGGCACAAAGTCGTAACGCGAATCCCTTGCGAGATAACTTCTTGCGCAAAACTATCCATAAAGCCCATTACAGCCCACTTTGCTGCGCAATAACCAGACCATTCCGGGTATCCTTTTGTAGCACCAGCTGAAACTATTGCAATGATGTCTCCTTCACCCTGTCTTTTCATCACTGGTAGAACCGCTTTAATAATATGAGCAGTACCTAAATAATTTATTTGAATCATTCTCGCCCAGTCTAAAGGGTTCGCCTCCTCAACTGAACCAATTATTCCAATTCCAGCGTTAGGCACTAAAACGTCGATAGAACCAAACTCATGCAAAACACTTTTAGCGGCATTCTCGCACTCGAGCCATTCCGACACATCGGCAACTAGTGGTAGTACATCAGAATTAGTGGAAGCGAAAATTTCTTTCGCTGCTTGCTCGATTTTTGACCGCTCTCTTCCAATAATCGCACATCTAAAACCTTCTTGCGCCAGTCGCATCGCTATACTAAAGCCAATCCCACGAGAAGCCCCAGTTATGATTGCACTCTTCTTTTTTTTCAAGTCTTCAGTTTTCTGCATTTCACTCCTTTGGTCGTTTCTCTCACTTTACCCCTCCTTTTTAAGATTTTGTACACTCATTTTCAGGGATTATCCGCCTCATAACACGGTGCTTTCCAGTACGGATAGTTTATGCCCTGAAGTGATATAGAGATTTCGTGTTAGATTTCACCTCCAGAGAATCTTGCCTTAGATTTATCTCATGGGCACTCAGGTGATTAGTGTTCCTATTAGATCCGAGGCAACGAGAGTTAGGGTCTCACCAAGATGGTAAAAAAAGAAGAGTTAGCAAATGAATTAATTGAGAAATTGAGTGATTTCTCTACTCTCGATTATTCTGAGGATATCTTGAATCGCCTCGAAGTCTTACTCTCTGATTTTATAATTTGCGTTCTTAGTGCCAATTTCAAATCAAATTCACAATCTCTTCTTGCACATGATGGGGCAGTGGGATTGGCCGCAAGACTTGCCAGCCAGTCTGCCTTCGAGGATAAGGATGATCTTGATTGGTCGGCGGTGAATCATCCTGGTTCTGTAGTTTTTGCCGCAAGTCTGGCGACCTTAATTTCTTATTCTAGGTTTAGACCAAATTTTCTGGTATCTGCTCTGGCAGGTATGAGAGCAAGCGCCTCTATTGCTCATTTTTTTGGAGCAAGCCACAGAAAACGCTGGCACATAACTGCAACAGCAGGAACTTTTGGAGCGGCGGCAGCGGCGGCGGCAGGTATTGGATTAGATAAAACAAAAACGAGGCATGCTTTTCACCTGGCTGGAGCAAATATGGGTGGAATTGGACAGGTTTCTCTTGAGCTTCAAGGAAAGCCTCGATTTAATCGTGCCTCTGCCGCCACCCTTGGATTGATAGCAGCGGCAGGTGCCTTTGAAAATATTCCAACAGTTACAAATTTGTGGACAGGTAGTCGGGGTCTCATTGAGATTTTTGATATTGAAGCTGTTATTACTGAGAATCAACTCATTAAGAATGGCATCCAATCAGTCCGAGTCCGAACATTTCCGGCTTCTGGTTTTATCCAAAGCGCACTACTTGGTGTGAGCCAATTATCTAAGGAAAATTCGGGTTTATTGAAAAATCTTACAGTTGAAACAAATGCTGGGGTCTATCCAATACTAAGCGATTCAAGTAGAGATCGTTGGTGGAATCTTCAGTTAAACTCTGCTGCTGCTTGGGCCTCAAAAGATCCCATGATTCTTACTCCAGCGCCGGAATTTGAAAAATTTGTAACGGTCGTAGGCAGTGACATACCTCTTGGCAGTACTCGTATCACTGGATCTACAACAAAGGGAGATTTTGAGCTCTATATATCAGATGCCCCTGGACTAGAACTATTTAAGTCTACTGAAATTAGTTGGCGTCAAAGAAAGTGGAGTGCGATGGTTGGCAGCGAGTGGGAGATAATTGCCCAATTAGCTCACGAGATTGTCCAAGGGAAAATAGATGAAATTGGTTGGTCACAGCTTGAGAAACTCCTAAAATCGACATAAAAGTAGCGCAAAAAGAATAATTTTTTTGTGCCTAATTTTTACTTATCTATTATTTTCCCCAAAAAGTTTTACTATTCCCAGATTTTACCCTAATATAAAGAGAAATAGTCCTTCTTAAGAGTAAGGTGTAAAAATGAATTGGCGAAACGATTCAGGTTTAATTGGAAAGTCTGTCGTTGTCACGGGAGGGGCGGGGGGGATTGGTAGCGCGGTTGCACGCGGCTTTGCCGAAGCTGGCTCTAAGGTTCTCCTTGTTGATACACCGAGTGCGCCTCTGGAACAGACTTTGGCGACATTAAGTGGATCAGGTCATAAAATTTTTCCTTTTGACCTTTTAAATTTTTCTAATCAACACGAGATATTTAAGAAAGCAGCAGAAGCGGCAGAAGTTGTTGCACTTGCTCATTGTGCTGCAGTTCTTCGCCGCCGTTCAACTGTGGATGAGGTGACAGAAGAGGATTGGGATGTTCAGATTGATGTCAATATGAAGGCAACTTTTTTCTTGAATCGTACAGCACGCGATCATTTCAAAAAGAATGGAACGAAAGGCTCGATTGTTAACTTCTCCTCTCAAGGTTGGTGGACGGGTGGCTTTGGTGGCTCAGTCGTGTATGCAGGTAGCAAGGGCGGTGTCGTCTCTATGACAAAAGGCCTTGCTCGTTCATTTGCTCCTGATGGGATTCGAGTCAATGCCGTCTCACCAGGTGGTGTAGACACCCTGATGATGACTGGCAACCAATCTGCCGAGCAGCTCGCATCTTTTGTCTCAATGATTCCGTTAGGACGACTTGCGACGCCAGAAGAGATGGTGGGTCCTGTCATTTTTCTTGCATCACAAGCATCCAGTTTTGTCACTGGAACAGTCGCTAACGTATCTGGTGGACAGTTGATGTATTAGCTTAAAATTGGTTTTAGGCGTGTGATTAAGAAATACTCATTTTTAGTGTTAATGGGTAGTTTTCGGAGTTAGAATGATATAAAAAAACTTAGTCATCTCTGAGACATGGCTAAGTTAGGGACAATTTCTATGAAGGGACAATTTCTATGAAAATTATCAAGGTCGAACCTATTCCTGTGGCCTATCCAGAGCCAAATGATTTTAATGCCGAGCGATATCTGTGCCTGGTAAAGATTACAACGGATGATGGTCTTGTAGGTTGGGGTGAATCAATAACCCAATTTAGAGAGGCAAACGCTCCAGTAGCGGCTTTAATCGCAGGACTGGCTGAGGACTACTTAATTGGCAAAAATCCGATTAACAATATTGCAATCTGGCACTCACTCAAAGAGCGTGCGTGGTGGTACGGATACCGAGGTGGTATTGCTTCTTATGCTATCTCAGCAATCGATATCGCACTTTGGGATCTAAAAGGTAAAGCTCTTAATACAAGCGTCTTGGAACTTCTTGGAGGTGCAGTACATGATCGACTCCCTGCTATTGCCTCGGGACATGCACATGATTCTGACATTTTGAAAATGGCAGAAGAGGCTAAGACTTGGATGGATCAAGGTTTGCAGGGAATGAAAGTTGGCTTTGGCAAGCGAGGCGATGCGCATCTTGGTTACGAGCACAACCGGGACGTCAGTTACGTAAAAACCATGCGTGAGACTCTCGGTGAAGAGAAAATGATCATGATTGACCTTGGGTATGCGATAAAATGGAATATTGCAACTGCTATAAAGCGTGTTCAAGCATTTGATGATTACAATATTGATTGGATTGAGGAGCCTCTTGGCGCTTGGAATCCTCAAGGCTATGCAGATCTTCGAGCAAAAACTAAGACTTCTATTGCCTACGGTGAAAGAGAATGGCAAGAAGCTGGTTTTGAAGAGATTCTTAAGACTGGAACATGCGACGTCTTTGGAATCGACCCTGGTCGTGCAGAGGGAATTACTGGCTTTAAGAGAGTGGTTGGTCGAGTGGAGGCTTACAAGAGAACTGCTAATGCCCATGCGTGGTCATCAGCAATCATCTCAGCGGCAAGCCTTGCGGTCTCTTTTAGTAGCTCGGCATTTAGGCTCTTTGAGTTCAAGCCACTGCCCAATCCCATGCAAAACGATCTCATTACCGAGCCATTTACTCATTCTCAGGGCTGGGTCTATCCGCCAGTTAATAAGCCGGGTCTTGGAATCGAGATAGTAGATGAGGTTATCGATAAGTATCGTCAGAGGTTTTAGCCCTCCTTGGATTTTTCCGCAGTGAGAACCCACCCTAACCCCGCCTCACTGTCCTACCGCGGATTTTCATAGCTGCATTCGCCTCAGGCAGACTGTGGAAGTAGTTACCAGGGGGTCTTGACATTCATCGGAAAGGAGATTTGACTAGTGATTCCTGGAATCATTTCCAGCCTCTGTTAGGAGCTCATCATTGTCTTCGGTAGCTAAAGGCAGCAGAAAAAAGCGTTTCAAGTTGCCAGAAGAGACAAGCGTTGTAGTCGCACTCATCGTTCTAATCGGAATCATTGGTGCTCTTCGCCCAACCTTTCTTAAACCAACAAATTTACTTAATCTTGGTGCGAGCTATGCGATAACAGCCTTGCTTGCCGGCTGTATCGTCTTCCTGCTGTCTATGGGTGAGATTGACCTCTCATTTGGATGGATCCTTAACTTATCTGCAGTCCTTGCAGGACTTGCAATGATTGCTGGAGTGCCTATCTGGATATCGGTTATGTTAGGGATAGGGGCAGGCACGATAATGGGGGCTCTCAACGGTCTTTTGACTGTAGTGATGCGATTACCGCTCATCATCATCACCCTAGGTACTGCCTCTGTCTTTCAAGGGATATCACTTATCTCCAATAAATCTGGGTCGGTCGTCCCCACAGATGAGAAAATTACAGGACATCTTTTTTTCCGTGCGCTTGGTGGGGATATTGATTCACCCGTCCCAATTATTTTGATCATTGTTATAGTGGCTTTCTTTATTCTTCATTTGACTCTTCATAAGACACGATTTGGATATCGCATACTTGCAATTGGAAGTAATCCAGAGGCAGCACGTCTTGCAGGTATTCCAACAAAGAAAATTAAGATTCAAGTGTGTGCACTTATGGGTGCAGTCTCTGGTGTAGGTGGGGTTCTCTTTCTAGGCTTTCGTGGTGCAGTTGATCCTTCTACAGGCGGACAATTACTCTTGCCTGTTGTGGCTGCAGCGATAATTGGTGGAACTCCTCTCTCGGGTGGAGCCGGAACAGTGTGGGGCTCACTATATGGCGCAATGATTGTTGGAGCTATTGGCGTGGGAGTTGTTTTTATCGGTATCAATGCCGTGTGGGGAACTCTGGTGACTGGACTCGTGATTTTATTTGCAATTGGTGTAGATCAAATTGTTCGAGTTCGAAAAAAACGAGTAAGTTAAAAAAGGTTTCAACTATATCCAACCGGGATAATTGTTGAAAATTGAGAGGATATGAAGATGATAAAAAAGTACAGCAGACGGCTTCGAGTGTTTGCACTTGCCGCTGTCTTAATAATCACCGGAAGTAGTCTCACAGCTTGTAGCAGTGAAGAAGCAGCAAAAGAAGACATCACTATTGGCTTTGTTGTGCATGTCATTGGTAACCCATTTATTCAGCAGATAATCGATGGTGCAGAGATGGCCGCGGCCGACCTTGGCGTGACTATCAAGGTTGTGGGTCCTGCAGGTGCAGAGGGTGATGCCCAGTTGACTGCGGTTCAAAACATGGCTGCATCTGGAGTTGATGGAATCGCAACCTCAGTGCCTTCTGCCTCAATGGTCAATGGTTTAAACGAAATTATTGAATCAGGAATGCCAATCGTTCAATTCAATGGACTTGGTGTAGGGGTAAATGCCCCATATGTAGGAGAGAAGTCAGTTGCATCAGGACGTATCTTGGGAGATATGGTTCTTGAAAAAATTGGTGGACCTAGTGCCCAAGGCAAAGTAATTGTTGGTAATTGCTTTCCAGGATTTCCAGTCCTTGAGAACCGCCAAAAAGGCGTTCTCGAAAGCCTTGCAAAGGCAGCTGGAGTCAAAATAGTCGGGCCTTCAGATGTCAAGGTTGATGCAGCAGCAAATTTTGCAGCTTGGCAGGGTCTTCTAGCTGCAAATGCAGATGCACTTGCAATGGTTGGTCTTTGCGCACCTGATGTAGAGAGCATTGGAAAGGTCAACAAGGCAGCCAATAATACCAAAGCAATTGGTGGGGGTTATGACCTTACAACTGGAAACCTTGAAGCACTTGCCAATGGAACTGCACACATTTCACTAGGGCAAACTCCATTTATTCAAGGTTATCTCCCAGTGTATATGTTGGTTGATAGCATCCGTAATAAGATTGCAATCAATAAGCCAGGTTTTGTCGATGCGGGAACTGAGATCGTAACTGCAACTTCTGTTACAGAGCCTTTTGGTCTACCAGCATTGACATTTGCAGATCTCCAAGCAATGGCATTGTCAAAAGAGAAGACTCGTGCTTATTACGAGCCAGTCGTCTCTGGCTATATCAAAGACTGGCAATCAAATCTGAAGCCTATTTCTGAGGAATCAAGCTGATATTCAGAAAATCAGCTGTCGGTAAATAGCAACGAGGGGACGGAGGTCACGGTGTGGTCAATACACAATCTCATAACGTGATCTCCGTACGCTCACTCTCAAAACGTTATGGTGGGGTTCAGGCGTTAAATTGCCTTGATTTAGATTTAGAACAAAATCTCGTTCACGCAATTGTCGGTGAAAATGGTGCTGGAAAATCGACATTCATGAAGATTTTGTCAGGTGGAGTCTCACCAGATTCAGGTAGTATAGAAATTAATGGAGAGAGTTATCCTGAAATTTCAGTCTCTTTAGCAAAAAAACTTGGAATCGGAATTATGTACCAGGAATTACGGCTCTTTCAACATCGAAATGTACTTACAAATCTCTTCCCTGATCGGGAAATTCGACGAGGTATTTTTATTGCACGTAAGCAAATGGCAGAAATTGCCTCTCCAGTATTAGAGTCAATAGGACTTCAAGTTGACCTTGATTCAATCTTGAGCGACTTATCTATCTCTGATCAACAATTAATCGAATTAGCTCGTGTGATAATCGAAAAGCCAAAACTTCTAATTTTAGATGAGCCAACATCTGCACTCAATGCTGGTGAAAGTGATCGTCTTCTTGACTTAGTCAGACAGCTGCCTACGCAAGGTACAACAGTTTTCTATGTTTCTCATCGCCTTGATGAGGTTTTTGCGGTGGCAGATCAAATTTCAGTAATGCGAAATGGCTCGCTTGTCTTTTCTCGTCCGACCTCAAGTCTTGACCGGGAGACAGTAATTGAGGGAATTGTCGGAGAAGAAAAATCTGGACGTATCGGTCGTGTCACTAAAAAATTGAACGGTGCTGCAAATGAAAGGAATATACTTGAAGTCTCTAAATTGAGTAATTACAGTCAAATTAAGGATATCTCTCTTCAAGTTAGTGTGGGTGAAATCGTAGGTATTGCTGGGCTAATTGGATCAGGTGCAGATGAGTTGCTTGAGACTCTATTTGGTGCAAAACAGAGGAAATCAGGGGAGGTGATTATTGAGGGTAAAAGTAAACCTTCTCTATCGCCACAAAACTCTGTGCGTGATCAGATCGCTCTTATCCCAGCAGATCGAAAGCGTTTGGGTTTGATGATGGAACGCAGCGTTGCCGACAATTTAAGTCTTGTTGCTGTGGGTGGCCACACTCACGGAAGCGCCATCGTGACTCGTGCCAGTTTGGACAACCGCGCAACACGTCTTATTGAGCGCTTTGGTGTTAAGACGGAGAAGGTTGAGATTCGAGTCGGAAATCTTTCGGGAGGTAACCAGCAGAAAGTTGTTATTGGGAAGTGGCTTGAGATAAATCCACGACTTGTTCTCCTTGATGATCCTACGAGAGGTGTTGATATCGGGGCAAAATCTGAATTATTTAGATTGGTCCGTGAGATTGCAGATGAAGGGAAAGGAGTCCTCTTTCGATCGACCGAAATATCAGAGTTAACAAGTTTTTGTGATCGAATTTATGTCATTAAAGATGGAGTCAGTGTTTGTGAAGTATCTGATGTTGATGAGGCACAGCTCATCAAGCTAATAAACGAATAAATACAAAACTAACTAAGATAAAGAGGAAAAAATGATAAAAAGAGCATTCACAATGAAGTTAAAGCCAGGTGGGCTTGCAGAGTACAAACGCCTACATGACAGTATCTGGCCTGAGATGGTCGCTGAGATTGAACGTCAAGGAATCGCACAAATTTCTATTTTTGAGAATGACCCGGTTCTCTTTCTCTATTCGGAGATTTCTGATCCAGAGGCATGGGATCGCCTTTGGAAAAGTGAGATTCACGATAAATGGAGTGAGTTCATGGCTCCATTAATGGAGTTCAAATCCGATGGAATTGTTGATTCCAGCGAAGTTCGCGAAGTATTTAATCTGTATACAAAAGCCGGTAGTTAGAGACAATGCCCGAAGCCACGGTTGCGCTCGTAACTGGCGCTAGCAAAGGTTTGGGTCGAGAGATAGCCATCGCTCTGGCCAAGTCAGGTCACACGGTGCTTGCTGTTGCGCGGAGTCAATCCGGGCTTGATTCACTCATTAATCAAAACCAGGGTTCAATCTTTGGCTACGAAGCCGATGTGAGTGAATACAGAAATATTGAGGATTTGGCTGCTCGGGTGAGAAGTGAGCATGGGGCTGTTCAAATTCTCGTGAATGCGGCTGGAGTCTTTGGGCCTATTGACTTGATTCAAAACACTGATCCGGATCAATGGGCGAAGACAGTTTTAATCGACTTGTTGGCCCCTTACTTTACCACCCGCGCTTTTCTCTCTGGCATGTTGGAGATGCGCTGGGGTCGAATTATCAATGTGAGTTCTGCCGCCGCTCTCCATCCACCTGGAGCCCTAAACAGCGCGTATGGAACCTCAAAAGTTGCACTCAATCAATTAACTCGTCATCTTGCTGCCGAGATTTCAGGCTCTGGAGTAACGGCAAATGTCATTCACCCTGGTGATGTGCAAACGCAAATGTGGGCCGATATCAAGAAAAAGGCACTTGCACTTGGTGATGTGGGTTCCGACTACACTGCTTGGGTAAATTGGGTTGAAGAGACTGGGGGAGATGATCCCAAGAGGGTGGGCGAACTTGTGCTTGAAATCATTTCATCATCACACGATTACATTAACGGGCGCTTTTTGTGGATCCGTGAACCTCTCCAAGCACCGATTCCAAGTTGGGATGACCCAGTGGATTCTCGGCCATGGAGTTAGATGAGGATTGCAGTGGTAGGTAGTTACGGTGTCGGAATGCCATTCGTTCTACCCAATTTCCTCACTCAGTTGAAACTCTCATGAGTGAAATTTTTGACGCCATACCTGGGGGCAAAGGCTCCAATCAAGCGATCGGAGCAGCCAGCCTTGGTGCGGAAGTTAGTTTTCTCACGTCAATTGGTCCTGATGACTTCGGTCTCGCAGCACGTGCCCTTTGGAAGGCTGAAGGTGTTGATGATTAGACATCAAACCAGGCAGCGGAAGCCTGCACAATAGGTTCGTGGCTGACGCGGGCGCGCATGCAGAGCCAATCCCGGAGCTAGAGTTCGATCAGACATTGGGTTGGTAATTCTGCTCTGCAGCAATGGTACGTGCGGCGGAGCATATGTAGTCGTGGTGCAGCTGCTTGCAGAATGCCCTGAATGTTCACGACTGCCGATGCTGGATTGAAGACAATGTGCAATCTGCATATGTTACGCGGGTCATATTTCTCGGAATACCGAACAAAAGTGATTGATTGACATTCAGCCATTGCTGGAGCGGAAGTAGTGCAGGGTGGAACTTGACCACTGCGGGGCCAGCGCTTACCGTTTGCGGGTGCAGGAGGGCTTGAATTTCCTATTCGTCCTGAAAGTGGACTAATCCTGAAGGGTAGCCCCTAGTAATTAATTCTAACGAAAAAAAGTTTAAGCAAGGAAAAAGAGATGAGATGAAAATACTTGTGTATGGGACTGGTGTGCTGGGGAGTTTGTATGCTGCGCGTCAGAAAGCATTCGGACATGTTGTAACTGGTTTAGCGCGTTGCAAGCGTTTCGATGAGATCAATGGGCACGGGATCGTGCTAGATTTTCTCACACTTTTTAAAAATAGGAATCAGATTGGGCTTATTCAGTTAATATTATTGTGGCTACTTATCCGAATCGTCCACATCGCGGTAATCATTGAGTCTGCTCCGCCCTTGACTCTTTGTGTCTTTCGCCTAGCAGAGGGGAGGCGCTCCCGGATGACGTCACCATGACAAAGCCTCAAGTCCCGTTCCGACGTGATCGCGTGACATGGGGTCTGATGTCATGGTTGCGCTGCTGACGCTGCAGGTTACGCTGATTGGCCCGATTATGCCTTTTTTGCGCGCCGAGATGGGGTTGAGCTATTCCGAGGGTGCTTTGCACACCAGTGTATTTGCAATTGGCATGATGGCGGCGGGTTTATATGCGGCCCTGCCGAGAGGAAATTCGGGCGTAAGGCCGCTATCAGTCTATCGGCGCTGGGTCTGGCAGTGGGCTTTTCGCTCATAGTGCTTGCGACCGTTGCGATTGCAAGCATTCTCGCGGCGGGGTTCATGGGGCTGATAGGCTCGATGATTGTGGTCTATGTGCCGCTTATCCACTCGGAGATTCATGGTGAACGGCGCAGTCAGGCGATTGCCGAGTCGAACATGTTCAGCTATCTCGGTGCGCTTGCTACTCCGCTTCTGGTTTGGGTGGCGGCCTCTACCGTAGGTCGGCGCGGCGTCGGTCTGGTTGCCTGGCTGATTGTTCTGGGCTCAGCGGTCGCCTTTCGCGGCGTCACGTTGCGCACCAGTCAATCGACCGCGCAACAATTGTCGGCCCCGCTCGGCAAGGCCTATTGGGCGTATTGGGCGCTGCTGTGCCTGTCTGTCGGGATCGAGTTCTGCTTTGGCGTTTGGAGCGCGAGTTTTTTGGTGAAAGTCAGCGGGTTCGAGCGGGACAGCGCCGTTCTTGGGTCGATCAGTTTTGCCATCGGCATGTTGTCGGGCCGGATTGCCAGAACCGTTCTGATCCGTCGCATCGGGGAATTCCGCCTTGCCTTGATGTCGCTGTGTCTGACGTTAGCCGGAATTTTCATCTTCTGGCTTTCGCTGCAGGCGTGGCTAACTCTTGTTGGGCTCGGGGTGACGGGGCTCGGCATTGCAAATCTGTATGCGACCGTGATGACCTTGGCGCTTGCGGCTGCGCCCGACAATCAAGACCGGGCCGCAGCGCGCATGTCGGTGGCGACGGGGTCTGCCATTATTTGCACGCCACTGGTTCTGGGAGCCTTGGCAGACAATTTCGGACTGTTTGTCGGCTATCTCATCGTGCCCTTACTGACCGGCGCAGGCGTGTTTGCGCTATGGCTCGGGCATGGGGCGCGCTGACGGGCCTTTTTAAGAATATAGTGCCGTTGCCGCTAAAATCAAAGTCCATCCGAGGTGTTTCATGAGATTTGGGAGAACACGCTGCACGTCAGGCTCCCGTTTGGCGACAAGAACGCTTTCAAAGTCAATTCTTTTTTTCCCTCAACAAAACAGATTTTCAGCAGTCACATTGGGTGCTGCTTTTGGACGCTTTTGCTGATGATCGTGATTGCTGCCCTGTCGCAGCTGACCGGAATCCCCTGTGCTGCGTCTGAACCACGGGCACCGTTCACGCATTGACAGTCAGAAACTGCAAAGCCGATCGGGAGGCGTGATTGACGGTTCATCACATACTGGCTGAAAAAGGCTCCTATGTTGAAGTGATCGGCTCGGAGGCGACACTCGAAGATGCGGTCCAGGTTGAATGGCATTTGCCTCAAGGCCGTCAGCTATCACCTCCCGCTGCTCGCACCGGTTGAACCCTTTGCGGTGGATTTGCACTGGACAGTGCAGCAGCCAGTGGCTGATGACTTTATTTTGTTTATCCACCTTTTGGATGACGACGGCCAGTCAGTTTCGGGAGTGAATGCCTACCCGCTGGAGCATGCTTACCGCACCTATGAATGGCAGCCGGGAGAAACAATAATCAGTAGCACCAAACTGGATGTCCCAGCCAGCTTTGCGCCCGCGGCTTACAGTTTTGAGCTGGGAATGTTTCTAGCGTACGATTTTGAGAGCGTGCCAAACATTGGCGCAGACAAGGAAGTCAACGGCGACCGAATTCTTTTTGGGCCGGTGAAGGTGCGGCGCCCGGCTATAAAGCTGCCAGCCGACTCTGTGCCGGTGAAGATCATGCTGGCGGGGGAACTGGAGCTGATTGGCTACCGGGTGGATGCATTACCGGCTGTCAGCCGGCCGCTGCAGCTGACGGTGTGGTGGCGGGGCGTGCGGCCGGCAGCCAAGGATTGACACCTTTCTCTCACCTCACACCAGTAAGCGATGAACGGGAGTTACTTGGGCAGATGGACTAGGCAATCACTGCCCACGCCTACCCGCCGACGGTGTGGTCTGCCGGTGAGGTGGTGGAGGACCACGTGCAAATAAGTATTGCGAACCTGCAAGCGGGCAGGTATGCAGTTTGGATGGGTATGTACTTGCCGGCAACTCAGGTGCGCGTCTCCGTCAAAGCGGGCGTGGGTGAGGTTATTGAAGATCGGGTCCGGCTGCTGGAATTTCAGTTGGAGCCCTGATTATGTGCAACGGTGCTGGTGTACCAACGTCGGCCGCTGTAGCGGAGTTGCGGTTGCTCATCCTGCGCTGCGGGAATGGCACATGCGGCGGGGCATAGGTAGGCGTGGTGCATCCGCTTGCGGAGCATACTGAGCGTTCAGTCTGCCGATGCTGTTTTGAATAAATAGTGCAATTTGTATTGATTACCCAGCTCATACCTCAGTAACTATAAAAAATGACATTAGTGGTCTATGGCCAATAGATGATGTGGGGGCAAAGTCTTGCACAAAGTGGTGCTTGACTTTCGGAAGAACAAGGTGTAATATGTAGAGGTGCAGCAGAGCTTGGATTTCCTATCCGTCGCTGCGGGTTGGTCACGAGCATCTGGTGGATGTCCTCCTCGGTCACGTTCGTCTCCGCCCGCAGGCGGGGCAGGAAGACGCGCGAGATGTACGTGTAGTCGTCCCACAGGTTCTCACCCGAGGCTATCTCAAAGCCATACGCTAACGTGGCCGCGTCGTTGCTCAGGAGGACTTGGCTTAGGTGGCCGGTCGATTCTCGATGAGCGCGATCCAGTGCTCGTCGAAAAAAAATACCTAGGAGCCGATGCGGTCTAAGCTGACCTTGGCACCGGTCCGGAAGAGCACGTCCGGCTCCGCCACGGGATCCGCGGTGAAGCCCACGTGGCTGATGATCACCTCCGCGCCCACCCCCTCCGAGGCGAACACGGCGAGCTGCCTCTGGCTCTTTGAATCGGTGATGTAGGTGATGATCGGGCAGCCGGTGGCACGCCGGGCGCGGGCGGCGGGGCGCAGCACCTTCTCACCCTGCGCGCTGATGCGGCCCTCCTTGGTGGCGACCTTGATGAGCCCGGCTCGGACGAGCTTGCCGCCCATCCCCTCGGTGATCTCGCGCGTGATGAGATCCGTGACCCCGTCTGGGTCAAGTGCCGCCGCGACCGGGTGGATTGGGCACCAGCTCTCGTGGAAAAAGCCGGTGCTGCCGATGATCCTGACCGGAGAGCGGTCGGCGACCTCCTTGAACAGGTCCACGTAGCGACCGCAGCGGTACGGGGTGAACTAGGTCATGGCACCGATGCCCACGGCGGCCAGGTCGGTCAGCTTGGCGGCCATACGGTCGGCCATATCCGCGCGGTCGAAGTCGACCTTTTTGGGGCGCCCCAGCATCTCCCACCAGTCCACCGACAGGTGCTCATGGATGAGCGTCGCGCCCAGGGCGCTCGGCGGCACATTCCCCGTCAACGGGCGCACGAACCGACCCATCGCGTCACCTACACGCTTCGAGATGCCTGATATCTGGCATCCCAGATGGCTTCACATGGATGACATGCTCTTTGCCTGTCAAAACCAACGGCTCCCGGCAGGACGCCTCGAGCGCAGGCCTCCACCGCTCGGGGCACGTCAGGGGTGTGCGCGTCAACACCGTATCATGGGGGCCCGAGGGTCCGCGCATGATGCGTTCCGCCGCTGGCGACCATGAAACCGGATCCGGAGCGTGTGGCGCTCCCCGATCGTTTCGTGAAAGGCTGGGGCTCACTCGGCGCATCGCGCGTCCCGGCGGGGCGCCACAAGGAGGATCAGACACCAATGGGCATCGCGACGGAGCTCCGGGGGCGGCGCGTCATCAACGCGCGCGGCTACTCCACCAAGGTCGGCGGCTCGCGCCCGTCGCGTGACGTGATGGATGCCATGGTGGAGGCGTCCGGCTTCTTCGCGCGCATCGAGGACCTCCAGGCGGCGGCCGGTCAGGTGATCGTAGAGCTCACGGGCGCCGAAGCGGGCTACGTCACGGCGGGCGCGTCCGCGGGCCTGACTATGGCCGCCGCGGCGGCCTTGGCGCGGCTCGATCCGGGGCGCATGAACCGCCTCCCGGACACGACCGGCATGCCGAACGAGATCGTGATGCTCCGGCGCCACCGCAACGACTACGACCATGCGCTGCGGCTGGCGGGCGCGAAGCTCGTGGAGGTGGGTTTCCACGACTGGACCTTCGCGTACGAGATCGAAGAGGCGATCGGGCCGCAGACCGTCGCGGTGTTCTACTTGGGTAGCGACTTGGACGCCAATCTGCCCATCGAGGAGGTCATCGCGATCGCCCACGCCAAGGGCGTGCCAGTCATCGTGGACGGCTCCATCACGCTGCCGCCCGTGTCCAACCTGCGCCGCTTCTTCGACATCGGCGCGGACCTCGTGAGCTTCTCCGGCGGCAAGCACATCCAGGGGCCGCAGGCATCGGGCATCTTGGCTGGCCGGCGCGACCTCATCACGTCGGTCGCGCTCCAACACCAGGACATGGACGTCTACCCCGAGACGTGGCCGGCGCGCGGGCTGATCTCGGAGCACGTGGTGGTGGGGCCGCCGCATCACGGCGTGGGTCGTGGGTTCAAGGTGGGCAAGGAGGAGGCCTGCGGTCTCATCGCGGCGCTGCGGGCCTACGTGGTCCGCGACTTCATCGCGGAGGCTGCGCGACTGGCGGGCCACGCGGATGAGATCGTGGTGGGCGTCGCGGGCATCCGCGGCCTGCGCGCGGTGCGCGTGGACCCCGCCCACGGCGCGATGGGCCGGCCGGGCCCGCATGTGGAGGTGTGGCTGGATGCCGCGATTGCCGGATTGACCGCTACGGACCTCGTGAATCGGCTCCAGGCGGCGGACCCCATGGTCTGCACGTACGAGGGCAAGGCGTTCAAGGGCATGGTCGGCTTCTACCCCGACGCGCTTGCCGACGACGAGGTGGCCGAGGTGGTCACGGCCATTTGGGGAGCCTGCGGGGCATGACCGCGGGCGCTGGGGCAGGGTTGGGCGCCGCGGCACCCATCGTCTCGATCGAGGGCGTCCACAAGTCATTCGGAAGCAACAAGGTGCTGGACGACGTCAGCCTGAACGTGACCCCCGGTGATTGGCTGGTCATCGCGGGTCCGTCCGAATCCGGCAAGTCCACGCTGCT
>SYEK01000012.1 GCA_005800815.1 Actinomycetota bacterium | reverse complement strand
TCTTTACCTCACCGAAGGACCACTCACGGATATTGTTCGCCGATGCAAGGCCGATACGTAATTCATCAAAGAAGTTGACATCTAACATAGTTATTTTCCCTCTCAGATCTCTTCAACGCTGCTTGGCTCAACTCGTGACAAGTTGATGCCTAGCTCTTCGGCGGCACGGAATACCTCTTCATCGGTATCGCGTAGTTCGATTGCGACACCTTCAGATGAGAGCACTTCAACATTGAGACATAGTGACTGCATCTCCTTGATGAGCACCTTGAATGACTCGGGGATACCAGGTTCAGGGATGTTCTCACCCTTAACGATGGCCTCATAGACCTTTACTCGGCCAAGGACGTCATCGGATTTGATCGTCAGGAGCTCTTGGAGAGTGTATGCAGCGCCATATGCCTCAAGTGCCCATCCCTCCATCTCACCACATCGCTGACCACCGAACTGAGCTTTTCCACCCAGAGGTTGCTGGGTAATCATTGAGTATGGGCCTGTTGAACGTGCGTGAATCTTGTCATCAACCAAGTGGTGCAACTTCAAGATATACATATAGCCAACTGAAATCGGCGTTGGATATGGCTCACCGGAGCGGCCATCGAACAACTGAGCCTTTCCAGAGCGGCCAATTAACTGATTACCATCGCGGTTAGGCAAAGTGCTCGAGAGAAGACCTGAGATCTCATCTTCGAGTGCACCATCGAATACAGGGGTTGCAAACTTGGTTCCAGGGGCTCCGGCCTCGGCGCCGATAGCGCGCATATGTCTTTGCCAGGCTTCATCGACGCCAGAGAGATCCCAGCCAGTCTTTGCTACCCAGCCCAGATGCATCTCAAGAACCTGTCCCACGTTCATACGCCCAGGTACACCGAGTGGATTGAGTACAACATCTACTGGTGTTCCATCTTCAAGGAATGGCATATCTTCAACTGGAAGGATCTTGGAGATGACTCCCTTGTTACCGTGGCGACCGGCGAGCGTGTCACCATCTTGGATCTTGCGCTTTTGAGCGACATAGACGCGCACGAGTTGGTTGACTCCGGCTGCAAGCTCGAATCCCTCTTCGGATTCAAAGATCTTCACGCCGATAACTTTTCCTGATTCTCCGTGGGGAACTTTCAGTGAAGTATCGCGGACCTCACGAGCCTTCTCACCAAAGATGGCACGCAGTAAGCGCTCTTCTGGGGTTAACTCTGTCTCACCCTTCGGTGTGACCTTTCCAACCAAGATATCCCCAGGCACCACATCGGCGCCCACACGGATGATCCCGCGCTCATCGAGATCGGCGAGTACCTCCTCCGATACGTTAGGGATGTCACGGGTGATCTCTTCGGCACCAAGCTTGGTATCGCGAGCATCTACTTCGTACTCCTCGATGTGGATCGAGGTCAAGACATCGTCTTGAACTAGGCGCTGCGACAAGATGATCGCATCCTCATAGTTATGGCCCTCCCATGACATAAATGCCACAAGTAAGTTCTTTCCCAGCGCCATCTCACCCATATCCGTGCAAGGACCATCGGCGATAACTGAGCCAACCTCTAAGCGTTGGCCTTCGGTAACAACGACCTTCTGGTTGTAAGAGGTTCCTTGGTTAGAGCGGGTGAACTTATGAAGTGAGTATGTTTGATAGCTCGAATCATCACCCATAACCTTTACTTCCTCGGCCGAGACCTCTGTAACGACCCCAGGCTTGGTGGCTAAAACGACATCGCCGGCATCAACGGCTGCACGGAACTCCATGCCAGTACCGATTAGTGGTGCCTCTGCCCTCATCAAGGGAACCGACTGGCGCATCATGTTTGAGCCCATCAAAGCGCGGTTAGCATCATCGTGCTCAAGGACTGGGATCATCGCTGTTGCAACAGAGACCATCTGGCGCGGAGAAACATCCATGTAATCAACTTCATCTGCCGGGATGTACTCGACTTCCCCACCACGACGACGCACAAGCACACGTGCCTCAGCAAAATGATTGTCATCACTCAGCGGTGCGTTTGCCTGAGCGATGATGTGCTCATCCTCTTCATCTGCAGTCAGATAGTCGACCTTGTCGGTGACGCGACCTTTTTCGACTTTGCGATACGGGGTTTCGATAAATCCGAATGCAGTGACGCGACCGTATGTTGCAAGAGATCCGATAAGACCAATGTTTGGGCCTTCAGGGGTTTCAATAGGACACATGCGCCCGTAGTGAGATGGGTGAACGTCACGGACCTCAAAGCCTGCGCGATCACGTGAGAGACCACCGGGTCCAAGGGCTGAGAGACGTCGCTTGTGGGTCAGACCAGATAATGGGTTGGTCTGATCCATAAACTGCGATAGCTGGGAGGTCCCGAAGAACTCTTTAATCGATGCGACTACCGGGCGAATATTGATCAGGGTCTGAGGTGTGATTGCTTCGACATCTTGTGTCGTCATACGCTCGCGAACAACGCGCTCCATACGAGATAGGCCGATGCGTACTTGGTTTTGAATGAGCTCACCAACAGTGCGCAGGCGACGGTTGCCGAAGTGATCGATATCGTCCTTTTCTACCCGTACCTCACGACCATAATCCATCAACAAATCCCCACGGTGAAGTGCTACCAAGTAGCGCAAAGTGGCCACGATGTCAGAGATGTTTAACAAAGAGGCGTTGAGGTCAAAGTCCAAGCCAAGCTTCTTATTCACCTTGAAGCGCCCGACCTTGGCGAGGTCATAGCGCTTGGCGTTGAAGTAGAGGTTTTCAATGAGATTTTGAGCCGCTTCCTTGGTTGGAGGCTCACCCGGACGAAGTTTGCGGTAGATATCCAAGAGAGCCTCATCTTGAGTATTCACTGAGTCTTTTTCCAGTGTTGCCCGGATAGATTCGAAATCACCGAACTGCTCAAGGATCTGCTCTTTACTCCAACCAAGTGCTTTCAAGAAAACTGTGACTGACTGCTTGCGTTTGCGATCGATACGAACACCGACGAGATCTTTCTTATCGACCTCGAATTCAAGATAGGCACCACGACTTGGGATGATTTTTGCTGTGAAGACATCTTTATCGGATGTCTTCTCGATGATTTTTTCGAAGTACACACCAGGTGAACGCACGATCTGCGAGACGACCACGCGTTCAGTACCGTTGATGACGAAGGTCCCACGTGCTGTCATCACAGGGAAATCACCCATGAACACTGTCTGAGATTTGATTTCTCCGGTCACATTGTTCGTGAACTCTGCTGTGACGAATAATGGTTGGGAGTAAGTCATATCGCGCTCTTTGCAGTCGGCGATTGAGTATTTAGGTGGCTCGAAACGGTGATCACGGAATGTAAGACTCATAGTGCCTTGGAAATCTTCGATAGGTGAGATCTCTTCAAAGATCTCTTCAAGACCAGAGGTCGTTGGAATCGCCCCACGGTTCATAGAGTCGGTCGCTGCGATGCGCGAGCGCCATGCATCATTGCCCAACAACCAGTCAAGGCTTTCAACTTGTAGCGCTAATAAATTTGGGACTTCGAGAGGTTCACGTATCTTTGCGAAAGAGATTCGGCGTGGGGCTACTGCTGATTTTTTAGACGCGGCCAAGTGATTTCCTCCCAGAGAAAGAATGAAAAATGCACCACTATTAGGTCTCAGCCGCTATATGCCCTGACCTCTAGTTTTTTTGCGAGAGTGAAGAGTATCGCCCTCGGGCCAGGCCTGTCCAACCGGAGGCTTGTATCATAAAAAAGCGCCCTCACCGTAGTCAGGGCGCTTCTTTATCGAGATTACTTAACTGTCACCTTGGCGCCAGCTGCCTCCAGGGCCGCCTTTGCCTTATCGGCAGTGGCCTTATTCACCTTCTCAAGTAAAACCGCTGGACATGCATCGACGAGATCCTTCGCCTCTTTCAAGCCAAGGCTTGAGTTGAGTCCACGAACTTCCTTGATTACTGCAATCTTTGCCGAGCCGGCCTCTTCAAGGATAACGGTGAACTCATCTTGAGCCGCCTCTGCCCCGCCTGCTGCCGCTGCTGGCCCGCCTGCTGCCGCTGCTACTGGAGCGGCCGCTGTTACATCAAACTCGGTTTCAAATGACTTAACGAACTCTGAGAGCTCGACCAATGTCATCTCCTTGAACTGTGCCAATAGGTCTTCTGTGTTGAGCTTTGCCATATTCGTTATTCCTTCTCTTGAGTGGATGGGGTTAATTCTTGGCTTACTGCCTCTACTTCAAGCACTTGCGCAGTCACAGCTTGAGCTGAAACCTCGGAGAGAGCAGTGTTCTCTGACTGTTCGGAGGCAAGCCTGATACGCAGAGCATCAAATACGCGTGCGGCTTTGGCAAGTGATCCCTTCATAGCACCGGCAAGTTTTGCAAGTAAGACCTCACGGGATTCAAGATTTGCAAGTTGCATGAGCTCTTCTGTGGTGACCGCCTTGCCCTCGTAGATCCCACCCTTGATCACAAGAAGTGGATTCTCCTTGGCGAATTCGCGCAGACCTTTGGCTGCATCAATGGGATCACCCTTGATGAAGGCCACTGCAGATGGACCAACAAGCAGGTCTGGTGAGAGATCCACGCCAGCGTTCTTTGCCGCGATCTTCGTCAGGGTGTTCTTAACCACTGAGTACTTTGTCTTACTTCCAAGCATGCGGCGAAGTTCCTTCATCGATGTCACGGACAGGCCGCGATACTCGGTCAGGACTGTGGCCGTAGCCGAACGGAAGTCCTCCGTCAGCTCTGCGACTGCCGCTTCTTTATCTGGGCGAGCCATGGGGTTCACCTTTCTTGGTAGTGAGTCAGATCTGGGCAATAAAAAAATCCGTAACGCATAAGCGTCACGGATGAACATGAACACCTACGCGGGTTGAGATCTCCTCATTTCATGAACCAATCTTGCGATTGGTTCAGACCTGCGATCTTTGGTTATGGCACCAGGGTAGGCGAGTTGGCCTACCCTGGTCAAATTCTTAGTTGGCTACAGGCTCACGGATGAGATTGGGATCGACTGCGATTCCAGGACCCATCGTCGTTGAGATCACCGCCTTTTGAACGTAGCGACCCTTTGAAGAGTTGGGCTTTGCACGCATCACCTCTTCCATTGCCGCTGCATAGTTCTCTGCCAGCTGCTGGGCAGTAAATGAGACTTTGCCGATAAGGAAGTGAAGATTTGAGTTCTTATCCACGCGGAACTCGATCTTTCCCCCCTTGATATCTGAGACCGCCTTGGCAACATCTGTAGTTACTGTGCCGGTCTTCGGATTTGGCATCAATCCACGGGGTCCAAGCACCTTTCCAAGACGACCGACCTTACCCATCAGATCCGGTGTTGAGACAACTGCGTCGTAATCAAGGCGACCCTTTGAGACCTCATCGATGAGCTCATCCCCACCGACAATGTCGGCACCTGCTGCGCGTGCAGCATCGGCCTTGTCGCCATTTGCAAATACCAAAACACGTGAAGTCTTTCCCGTTCCATGGGGCAGGTTCACTGTCGAGCGAATCGCTTGATCTGCCTTCTTTGGGTCAACACCAAGAACCAATGCGACCTCAATCGATGCGTTGTACTTAACTGTCGATGTCTGCTTGGCAAGTGTCACGGCCTCAAGTGGGGTGTAAAGATGGTCTTTGGTGACCTTTGCCGCCGCTTCGATATATTTCTTTGATCGCTTCATTTCTCTCCTTTGAATAAGGGTTGTGGTTAGCGGAGCAGCGAGCTCCTCCCACATCTCATCACCACGTTGGCGATGAGAAACCTATGTGTTATCCGTCGGTTGTGATCCCCATCGAACGTGCCGTGCCGGCGATAATCTTTGAGGCTGCATCGATATCGTTTGCATTCAGATCTGCCATCTTTACCTGTGCAATCTCGGTGACCTGGGCCATGGTGATGTTTGCGACCTTGGTCTTATGAGGAACTGCAGAGCCCTTTTCCACACCAGCTGCTTTGAGGATAAGACGTGATGCTGGAGGGGTCTTGGTGATGAATGTAAAGGAGCGGTCCTCATAAACGGTGATCTCTACTGGGATGATCTGACCTTTTTGGGACTCAGTTGCAGCGTTGTATGCCTTAACAAACTCCATGATGTTGACACCGTGCTGGCCAAGGGCAGGACCTACCGGAGGAGCAGGTGTTGCTGCACCGGCCTGGATCTGCAACTTGATGAAGCCAGTTGCCTTTTTCTTTGCTGCCATTTCTCTTCCTCTTTTTTTTCTTATCGTTTACTGGGGTAGTTAAATCTTTTGAACTTGGGTAAATGAGAGCTCTACCGGTGTCTCACGTCCGAAGATAGAGACGAGAACCTTGAGTTTTGCCTGCTCTGGCATGATCTCAGAGATCGATGCTGGCAGAGTTGCAAATGGACCATCCATGACCGTGACCGACTCACCGATCGCAAAATCAATCAGGCGAATGTCTGCCTTCTCTGATTTCTTGACTGGACGTGGCGCCAAAATCTTCTCGACCTCATCCATAGTCAATGGACTTGGGTGGTGTGCATTGCCGACAAACCCGGTGACTCCTGGGGTATTTCGAACGGCCGACCATGACTCATCGCTCAGATCCATGCGCACCAGGACATATCCAGGATAAATATTGCGCTTGACCATTTTGAAGACGCCATTCTTGAGCTCTTTGACCTCTTCTTCAGGGACTTCTATCTGGAAGATGTAATCCTCCATGTTCAAGGATTGGATACGGGTCTGAAGATTGCCTCTGACCTTCTTCTCATAGCCTGCATACGAGTGGACTACGTACCAATTGCCAAGGGCGGTCCGCAGAGTACGACGAAATTCAGCGTTCGGATCGTTCTCATCGGATTCGATATCGCCATCTTCATCAAAGGCAAGAGCAAGCTCTGGCTCAGAGGTTGATGTTGGCTCAAAAGTACTCTCTTGAGCTACCTCTGCTCCAGGTGGGCTTGCAATCTCGGTTGCAGATGCGGCAAGAGCGGCCTCGAAGGCATCGGTCTTTTGTGTCACTGCCTCTGTAGTCACAGCCTGGGCCCCAACCTTGGGAACAGCATCCTTTGTTGGTGCCTCCGAGACTGCATTGAGATCCTCGCTCATGTGGGCCTGCTTACCCAAAAACCCAGAAAACGATCTTTGTTAAGAAAAGATCGAAGAGAGAGACGACTGCGATAACAAAGGAGACAAAGACCATCACAACGGCCGTATAGGTCGTTAATTGATTGCGGGTCGGCCAGACAACCTTGGTAAGTTCGTTGATAATTTGGCGGTAGAAAAGACCGGCGCGGGCAAGCAGACCGAGCTTCTCGGCCTCTTGCTCAACTGACTCTGTCATCGCCATTTCCTTTTCTTCATCTCTTTCGTGTCATACGCGTACAACTTGCAGGGCAGGAGGGACTCGAACCCCCAACCGGCCGCTTTGGAGACGGCAACTCTAGCCAATTGAGCTACTGCCCTTCGCACGAGGGCATGGCAAAACCCTAGGGAAAAGCAAACCCTCGTGAGCCTTACAGTGTAGAGGCAAGGAGGGGTTGCGGTCTAACTCGTATCTGGGATACGGCAGACTTGGCTCTATGAGCTCACGTATTTCATCCCGAATCGCTGCGATTACCGAGTCTGCAACCTTGGCCGTAGATGCCAAGGCAAAAGCTCTCAAGGCACAGGGCCGTCCAGTGATTGGATTTGGCGCAGGTGAGCCTGATTTTCCCACTCCCGAATACATCGTGGCTGCCGCTGCGGCTGCCACAACGGTCGGGGCAAATCACCGCTACACACCCACACCTGGATTACCCGAGTTGCGAGATGCGATCGTGTCAAAGACCAAGCGCGATTCAAAGTATGAGATCACATCTGATCAGGTTTTGATCACCAACGGTGGAAAGCAGGCGGTTTATCAAGCCTTTGCAACGATTATCAATGAAGGTGACGAGGTTTTGTTACCATCGCCGTTTTGGACAACCTATCCAGAGTGCATCAAATTAGCTGGAGGCCTTGTAGTAGAGGTCTTTGCCGATGAGACACAGAATTATTTGGTAACTGTCGAACAACTTGAGGCTGCACGCACGAATAAGACGAAGGCGATCTTGTTTTGTTCACCATCTAATCCAACGGGCTCTGTCTATGCACCCGCTCAAGTCAAGGCGATTGGTGAATGGGCACTGGCACATAACATCTGGGTGATCACCGATGAGATTTATGAGCATCTCTTATATGACGGTGCGAGCGCCCCGAGCATGCCTGTACTTGTCCCAGGACTTGCAGATACCTGCATCATCATCAATGGAGTGGCAAAGACGTATGCGATGACGGGCTGGCGATTAGGTTGGATGATAGGTCCCAAGGATGTCATCAAGGCCGCTACGAATCTGCAATCTCATCTGAGCTCTAACGTATCTAATATCTCACAACGCGCAGCTATCGCCGCAGTCAGTGGCGATCTCACGGCAGTTCATGCGATGGGACAGGCCTTCAATCGTCGCCGCACGTTAATCGTCTCACTACTCAATGACATTCCTGGCTTTGTCTGTCCAACACCAACGGGAGCTTTCTATGTCTATCCATCGGTCAAAGGAGTGCTCGGAACCAGCATACGTGGGCGGACTGCGCAGACATCGGCCGAACTTGCGACGATTTTGCTCGAAGAGGTTGAGGTCGCTGCTGTGCCGGGTGAGGCCTTTGGACCATCGGGTTATCTGCGTTTTTCATATGCAACAAGTGATGCCGACATCATCGAGGGTATCGGGCGTATCAAGAGACTACTTACACAGGGCTAAATCTCAAGACCAATCAGGTTCACTTCTGCAACGAGGGTTATTCCAAAGCTCTCTTGTACGTGATCTCGTGCGCGCTTGGCTAGGGCTGCGATATCAGAGGCCGTTGCACTACCCGAGTTTGTAAGGGCTAGTACATGCTTAGATGAGATGCGTGCGCCTCCGATCTCATCGCCTTTATGTATCCCTGAGTTCTCGATTAACCATGCCGCTGAGACCTTGACGCGACCATCAGAGAGTGGCCATTTAGGTGCGGTCTGGGGCAGAGCATCTGCACTCTGCTGGGAGATGATCGGATTGGTAAAAAATGATCCGGCAGAGTATGAATCAGGATCATCGGCAGAGAGAAGCATCCCCTTGCTTGCTCGCAACTCGAGTACTGCCGCCCGGCAGGCTATGACCGATGTCTTATCACCCATCTCTATCCCCAGCTTTTTGGCGAGCTCAACATAGGTGATTGGTCTCGTCGATTCACCGATACGAAGTTGGAATGTAACACTCAGGACCACATACCGACCAGGGTGGGATTTGAAGTAAGAGTTGCGGTAGGAAAACTCGCACTCGGTATTGGTGAATGTTTTGATTGCTTTGTTTATCCGATCATAGGTGCGCACTCTCGTGATGAACTCACTGACTTCATGACCATAAGCACCGATATTTTGAATCGGAGCAGCCCCCACAGTTCCAGGTATCCCACTTAAGCTCTCAAGTCCGGCAAATCCACGTGCAATGCAGGTTTGAACCAACGTATCCCAGTTCTCTCCGGCGCCGATGGTAAGTGTCGCACCGCTGCAGGCATCAATCTCGGCCTCAACAGAGTTGTTCGCGATATGGATCACTGTGCCATCAAATCCACTATCGGCGATTAATACATTTGTTCCAGCACCCATGATGAAGATAGGTGAATCGCCCGCAGATTCTATAGCTGCGATGATCTCAGGCTCACTTGAGACCTCGATGATTGTGGTTGCCGGACCACCCACTCGCAGACTGGTGTATTGGGATAGATCACTCATGGCTAAAGGTTAGCGACGTGGTGAGAGAATTGCGCTTTTACCTCTAAAGCGCTGGAGAATACGATCATAGTTCTTCTTTGATTGCACCTCACGGTAATCAGGATCAACATCGTGATATCCATGATGACGGGCCTGCTCTAGAGGCAAGGTCATCTGCAAGAGATGGCCTCCTGCTTGCCGAATTTTAAGTGAGAACTCCATATCTGCATTGCGATAATACAGAGCACGTGGGTTGAACCCTCCTGTCTGGAGAGCGGCTTCACGATCAAGGGCCATAAAGTATGAGAAAAGAACATCAACCTCGCCATCACCTTTATCATCTACGCTGCGCCAATCATCTTCAATATTGACTAACCCCCCACGCCAACCCACTGCAACGTACTCACCCTGTTCCAAGATGGCTACAGCCGGTGTGATTGCATCAGCGCTAAAACGTGTCGAAGGATCCATGATGACAAGGTATTTGCTCTTGATCTTCTCTATCAAAGTGTTTGCACATTCACCCCACCCGGCACCGGGTGCAACTGCGAATAGATAGGTACGCGCATCAATTGTGGCAACGAGTGGACCAGGATCACCGATAGATAGGATAACCACACCAGAATCACTGTTGGCTTTGATCGAATTCACTGCTTCAAGGGCATCTGCAGTAAAGCCATCTACGATAAGTGCAACTGTGGTCTTTCTGTCTAAATCAATCGGGCCGATATCACGGGCAAAT
>SYEK01000011.1 GCA_005800815.1 Actinomycetota bacterium | reverse complement strand
TGCTTTCAACGCCGCGCGGCAAAAAGTCATTACAGCAGGTGGTGCCCAGCCATTTGCCAGAGATTTCCGCCTGCACCACGCGCCCGCGATCGATTGCGCCAAAGTCCGACCACGGCAGACCAACACCAACACCAACACCCACACCAGATGTGACTAAACCAGTAGTTGTTAATGGATCTTCAGAGATGGTTAGTGGTTGGAGTATGTATGTAGGAATGACCCCAGTGTTGAGTCTTATAACAACAGATAATGTTGGAGTTACTAAAGTCTCTATCTCCTTGGTGGCAAATACTGCCGCTGTTGGAATTTTCCCAGCAGTCTTGCATAGCGGTACCAAAGTCAATGGTGTGTGGCGTGTAAATCTAAACTTCTCAGGCTCTACCTATGTTGGAAATTGGAAGATCTATGCCATAGCTGAGGATGCCGCTGGTAATATCTCAACCCAGGTGTTACTGCGTGAAGTACCAGTCCAATCTGCGCCTCAGCCAACACCAACACCAACTCCCACACCAACTCCCACACCAACTCCCACACCAAGTATTGATACTCAAAAGCCAGTAATTATCAGTGGTACAACGACACCTCAAAGCCTTGAGGTCTGCCAAACTGTTAGAGATATCTCTGTTAAGGCATCGGATAATGTCGGTGTAGATACTGTGAATCTGCGTATTCACAACGCGAGTGGATCACAGGTGTATACAACTTTTATGTATAAAACAGCGGGCACCCCTCAATCTGGCACTTGGACAAATGATTGGGCAGTACCTTGTGCTGCAGCGCTTGGTAAGTATCGTGTTGAGGTGCAGGTGATTGATGCTGCGAAGAACTCGACGGGATGGATTGAGCTACCTAGTTTTGTAGTCGTAACCTCAACCGTTCTGGATAAGACCGCCCCCGTATTTATCTCTGGCTCTATCTCACCGGGCCCAATAACAGTCGGTCAGACAATTCCTGAGATGTTGGCACGATATAGCGATGATGTTGGGCTCTCACGGGTGGTCTTCACAATCACTGATCCACGAGGATGGACGGTAACAACTGTCGATGGAATGCGCTCATCTGGAACCAAGACCGATGGAAGTTATAAGAATGATTGGGCCATTCCAAAGACAGCTCTATCAGGACGCTACACAATATATGTCGATGCGATCGATGAATGGCAGAAGAAGGCGGGGATGAGGATCCTTGGCACAATTGATATCAATCCTTTACCTGTAGCAACACCAACTCCTACACCAACTCCAATCGCAGGAGATGCAGCCATGGTTGTCACTCCGTACTACACGACATCAAGCAGAAGAAATGGGATCCTCCTTCCAATCACTGGTTTGAAATTAAAGGCGAAGAGTTCAACATGGTTTGTGACTTCAACTCTCTTTGCAAATGGAAATAACTCAGGGTTGCGCTCATTAGGCCACCTATTGGAGGTATCAACGCTGACCCCAGCTATCTGCTCGGTGACCGGAGTTGAAACCTGGGATAGAGGCAGTATCTACACTCGAGCCACAGTTAATGCACTCAGTGCCGGTACCTGCAGCGTCATCTGGAGATTTACTGGCTTCACGGGAAGAGCACCAACATCTACGACGATGAACCTCATAGTAAATCCATAACCCAGATCAATATTTTATGCACAAAGCCATAACTTGCCTTCTCACGTTAGCGCTCGTAGCCCTGACACCTGCGCATGCAGCCACAGTTAAGGCCGGTGCAAAGTGTTCAAAGGCTGGATCAAGTGCAACGGTCTCTGGCAAGAAGTTCACCTGTATTAAAACTGGCTCAAAGTTGATCTGGAATAAGGGTGTGGCGATTAAGCCGGCTAGTGATATCAAGATTGGTATGTGCCCGCCCAAAGCGGCGGCCGATAAAAACCCTGGCCTGACACAACTTCGCGCCAATGCATTACTTACTATGAGTGAGGCAGATGCAGAGGATTGTTCGATGAAGATCGGTTGGGGCTTTCGTGTTGGCCAGCGAGATGAAGAGCTCTTTATGCTCACAAAGGATTATCGACTCGACCGTGTGACGGTCACCGTGATGAAGGGCGTAGTCACCAAAGTCGATATCGGCTGAGTTAAATCAAGCCCTTATCCAAGCCTTTGAGGACATCTTGTGCCCGCTCTTTCAACTCAGGCAGATCCGAAAGGCGTTTGAGACCAAATAACGTCTGACTCATTCGGTGGTTCTTTGCAAAGGCCTCTTTGTGGCGATCGAGAAAATCCCAATAGAGAGTGGTGAAGGGACAGGCCCTCTCACCGACACGCAGTTTGGGGTTGTAGGCACAGCCCTTGCAGTAGTTGGACATACGAGAGATATAGGCACCACCTGCGGCATAGGGCTTTGTCATCATCTGTCCGCCATCGGCGTGCACACCCATACCGATGATGTTGGGAACCATGACCCATTCAGATGCATCGATGAATACTTCACGCATCCAATCAAGGAATGCCTGGGGATTGGTGCCAGTGATGAGTGCCAGGTTAGAGAGAAGCATCAGACGTGGGATGTGGTGCACCCATGCGCGCTCTGTGATATCGGTGACCGTGGCCTTGATGCAGTTCATCTGCGTCTTGCCGGGATCTGAAAACAGTGGCAGAAGGGCTCGTGTCGCCTTGAGCTGGTTGTTATCGCGATAGTCAGGGCCTAAGAACCAGTACATTCCGTTGACATACTCTCGCCATCCGATGAGTTGGCGGATAAAGCCCTCGGCAGATTCGATCGGGACATCACCCTTTGCAAAGGCTTTGCCGGCCGCACTGACAACCTCGGATGGATGCAGCAGATTGTTGTTGATGTAGGGCGAGAGCAGTGAGTGATGCAACGCCCAGTTATCGGTCGTCATCGCATCCTCAAGGGGGCCAAACTCGCCAAAGTGATTGTCAAAGAAGTTCTTCATCTGCGCCAGGGCCGCTTTGCGCGTTGTGCCCCAGTTCTTCGTTGGAGTATGACCGAGCTCTTTGGCTACCTCTGAATCGATCTCATCGCGTGTGTGCTCAAGGTATTTGGGACCCACATACTTCTTTGGCGGTGGCAGACGGTTCTCTTTATCAAAGTTCCAGGCACCACCGGTTGGCTTACCTGCCTCAACCAAGATTCCAAGGCGCACACGCTGTGCCCGGTAGAAGCTCTCCATCAGGAAGCTCTTCTGTCCACCTGCCCACTGGGTAAAGAGCGGCCGTGGCGTTAAGAAGAAGTCGTTATCGATAAAGCTCACCCCATGTTTTTTGAGGGAGTCGAACTGTCTAAATGATGATGGCTCGGCGCAGGTAATCGGAAGTTGTTTATATTTTTTCGAGATGGTGTTGAGTCCATCGATGGTCGTTGCCGCTTTGACATACTCGACGGTGAAACCCTCATCCTCAAGGCTCTTGGCAAAGTGGCGGGCACTTGAGATGAGAAAGAAGAGCCGCTCTTTGTGCCAGTTGCGACCTGTGGTCATTCGAGCGCTCTCAACAAAGGCGATCACATCACTCTTTGGATTGGCATCTTTGAGTGCGCCAAAGTTGCGGTGCAGATGGTCAAAGGGGATATAGATGATGCGCTTCATCTGTTCTCCCGGCAGCGCTGACTACAGAACTTGACCTGATCCCAGTTTTTTGCCCACTTCTTTCGCCACTCAAAGTCAAGACCACAGCGCACACAGACCTTGGGGGCAAAGCCGTTTTTTATCTTTGCCTTTGCTGACATGGCCAAAGCCTAAGCGCAAGCTGCTCGCTGCGATATTTGAACTCGAAGCAACCTGGCAGATCTGGTCTTTGATCGCGATGACTCATCAGAGTTTCCCCCCGTTTGAGTGGGAATTTACAGGCCCAAGCCAGTACCGTCTCCTTATGAGCTCATGGCTTCATCATGTCATCCGTCGCAGAGAGATGACTGGTCTGATAGGCCTGTCCTTTGTCTTTGCCCTCTTTCCCTCTCTGGCAGTTGCAGCAGGGCCTACAGTGAAGGCGACAAGGCTGGGTCAAAAGATCATCTGGCGCGGCTACACCTACACGGTCGTTAAGTCCAAGGGCAAGTTGGTCTGGAAGCAGGGAGCAAAGGTGGCGGTAGCAACTGCCAGTGCAACACCTACTGCCAGTGCAACACCTACTGCCAGTGCAACACCTACTGCCAGTGCAACACCTACTGCCAGTGCAACACCGAGTGCCAGTGCAACACCGAGTGCCAGTGCAACACCCAGTGCTAGCACTGCTCCACTGTCCAAGGGTGTCGTCATTGCCCAGTCCTCACAGATCCTTGAGGGCGCGGTGATGCTCATAGATGCCAAAGACAATAATGGTCGTATTCAAAAGTTTGCAATTAGCCGCTATAGCGGACAGGTGCGAGTAATGAGCCGCATCTGTACCCACGCTGGATGTCTTGTCGATTTAAATGGAGCCAACCTTGGATGCGACTGCCATGGATCCCTCTTTAGCGGATTTGATGGCGCAGTTCAGCAGGGTCCGGCAAGGCTGGCATTGGTGGTCTATAAGTCTGTGGAGGAAAAGGGCGAGATCATCTTGCTCAAATGAAAGAGAGCAGTGATCAGATAGTGAGCATGAGCTTTCCCGTAGTCTTTCTCGCCTCCAGATCTCGGTGAGCTTGTTCGGCTTGGGCTAAGGGATAACATCCCCCGATTGCAACCTGCATATCACCGCGATGAAAGGCTGAGAAGACCTCATCAGCCCGGCCGAGCAGACTCCTGCGATCTGCGATGAAATCACCCAGTGATGGGCGTGTGAGGAATATCGAGCCCTTTGAGATTTTGCTTAATTCAAAGGCTGGAACGGGTCCACTGGCCGCGCCATAGACCACCATGCTTGCATGGGGCCGCAGGCAAGAGATACTTGTATCGAAGGTATCTAGGCCGACTCCGTCATAGACGACATGGGCGCCGATGCCATCAGAGATATCCATAATCAAATCCTTGAAATCCTCATATCCCAGCGCATGATCAGCCCCTGCCATCTGGGCTAACTCACGCTTGTGCGCCGTTGAGGCTGTTGCAACGACCAGCGCACCTCGGGACTTTAGATATCGTGTCAAGAGCAATCCCACACCACCTGCACCGGAG
Source organism: Actinomycetota bacterium (assembly GCA_005800815.1). Taxonomy (GTDB): domain Bacteria; phylum Actinomycetota; class Actinomycetes; order Nanopelagicales; family Nanopelagicaceae; genus Planktophila. The sequence continues at coordinate 86,843 of SYEK01000011.1, read as the reverse complement.
TGCACAACGGCGATTTCACCTGGCTGAATCTGATGAGAGTCATGTGCCAAATAGTGCGCAGTCATTCCCTGAACAAGCAGGGCGATGGCATCTTGATCGCTGATCTCGCGCGGAATTGGAATCAACCTCTCAGAGGCCACCACTGCATACTCTGCATATGCACCTGGAGTCATCACCCAGCCGACTCGATCACCCACTCTCAGATTATCAGGGGCATCAGCTGTTAACTCTGTGATCACTCCGACACCCTCTATGCCAGGAGTGAAGGGAAGCACCATCGGATAGCGACCGAGGCGGTGGTAGATATCGATAAAGTTCACACCGGCAGATGAGACTTTAATGAGTGCATCTCCTGAAGTGAGAAAAGGTGAGTCAACTTCACAAAGGTGAAGAACTTCAGGCCCGCCTACACGCTGTATCTGCACGGCCCTCACATCCCCGATTCTATAGGCCCACTTCAGCCCTTCTTGGGCGTTGCATCATGGGCATAGCGCATTTAGAGTTTGGATATGAGTGATGAGGCCTTAGGACTGGAGCAGGCCTACTCAGTAAAGACTCCAGAGGATAACCGGCGTCTGTATGCAAAGTGGGCCGCTACTTATGAGTCATCTTTTGTCGATGCCAAGCAGTATCGATATCCCAAAGCGATTGCCCAGGTCTTTGATGATGTAGTCCCATCAGTTACTCGCGTATTAGATATCGGAACGGGAACTGGCTTAACCGGCATGTATCTCTCGCGTCTGCGAACCGGCCTTGTCATCGATGGCATGGATATATCCCCTGAGATGTTGGCCCAGGCAAAACTTAAGACACGCGCAGATGGCAGAGTTGTCTATCGCGCCCTTTATGAAAGAGATTTAACGAAGAAGGTCCCCAATGAGAATGCGCCCTACCAAGCACTCTTTTCTTCAGGCACATTTACTCATGGACATCTGGGTCCAGAGTCCTTGCGCAACTTACTGCCTCTGCTTGAAGATGGTGGCTGGCTGGTCGTGGGGGTCAACAACGAGCACTTTGAGAGCAAGGGCTTTGCGAGCGAACTAGAGTCCCTAGTTGCTCTAGCTGGCATTGAAAGACCAGAGATCATGCGTATCGATGTCTATGAGCCAGGCAGTGTGCATTATGGGGATCAAGCCCGCGTGATCGTTACACGGCGGCAGGCTCCTATCACTTAATTATTTTTGGTACACACCCTGGACACGTGTGAATGTCTTAATTTCGGAGAGTGAGTACGAGTCCATGATTGAAACGGCCTATTTGCTCTCAACACCAGCCAATCGTAAATGGCTGATGGAGTCCTTAGCTCAAGCAGATCGTGGAGAGTTCATAGCCCTTAAGCCTCCCATCAAAGCCTCTGAGAAACCTCGGGTGATCTTGAAGCCAAAGTAGTCTCAGAATGGCTAAATGAAAAATAATTATTTTAGATTAGCCAGACTGGCTTTGATGAGTGCTTGAATTAATTGAGTATCGACGGCCCAGTCATTGGGAAGCTGAATTGTTTTCTTCAAAGCCTTGCCCTGAGTGAATTTTGGGGCAAAATCCTTGAAAACCTTTTGATCCCATGGGGCGACCAAAATATGTTGTGAGGAGGCGCTCGCTCCAAATATGTAGTGCTTATCGAGCTTGACCATGGGCTGGTTCCAAGCGATTACAAGCTCTAACTGTGGAAATTTGGTCGTGATCGTTTTGAAGATTGCTCGGATAGTCTTTGCTTGTTGAGGAGTTATTGATGTGTAAAACTGTGTTGGAGTCTTAAATCGCTTGGAGGACTCTGAGCCGCGCGAGTACATAACAAGAGCGTTGGCATGGGCCTGCGAAAATCCGTAGCTCTCTTTCAAATGTGCGATCTGTTCTGGATATTTCTTGCCTTCGAGTTTTGCCATGACCTTGAACCAATAGGCCATCTTTTCACCGTAGCGCTTTTCGATAGCCGGGAAGTGGGCTTTGCGCGATGAATCTTGTGGCACGGCCTAACTTTAGAAGATTTAACCCACGGAGCGAAGGACTGCTGTGACCTTTCCTAAGATCTGGCAAGAATCACCATCGATAGGTGTGAACTCATCGTTAGCAGGAAGCAGCCAGATATGACCACCCTTGCGAGAGAAGGTCTTGACTGTTGCCTCACCATCGATCATCGCCGCAACGATCTCGCCATTGTTGCAATCCTTTTGCGCGCGGATGACGACGTAATCACCATCGCAGATAGCTGCATCAATCATGGATTCACCCACGACTTGAAGCATAAATAAATCTCCGCTCCCTACGATCGACTCAGGTAGAGGAAAGCTCTCTTGGACCTCTTGCTCGGCGGTGATCGGTCCACCCGCTGCGATGCGACCGATGAGTGGAATCAAACGTGTCTTATCCACGGGGGCGCCATGCTCATCGGGGGTGAGCTCAAGGGCCCGGCCCTTGGCCTCATCGCGGCGGATAAAGCCCTTGGCCTCAAGGATCTCTAACTGATACTTCACCGATGCCGTGCTGGTCAGGCCAACGGCCGCACCTATCTCACGCATTGAGGGGGCATAGCCATGCTCGGCCATGCAGGACTGGATCACCCCCAGGATCTCGAACTGGCGCTGGCTCAGGGCCGCTGCCGAGGGTTTGTGTGTGCTCTCTGTGCTCTTTATTGTCATAGGGGCAAGAGTGACAGATATCTGGTGAAAATTCAAACACCTGTTCGAAAATAACTTGCCTTGTGTCAGTGCTTGGGTGTTTAATTAGGCTATTCGAACAAGTGTTCGGATACCTTCCCCAAGGTATGGACCAGAGGTTTTCTTGCAGAGTAATCGGCAGGAACCTAGGAGATTACAGATCATGAGTACTTTCGCAATCGATGCAAATGCTGTTAAAGCCAGTGTAAATCAAGGTTTTTTCGCCCCACGCAGCCCATCCATCGGGTGGACTGGCAGCCCTGGCCTTGCTCGCACCCTGGTGGTCCTCTCTCTTGCCATCGTCCTTGTTGCAGGGGCCGCGGCCACATCAGGGGCGGGAGATCAGATCGCGCCCTCCTTGGTATCGAGCAACTCCTATGAAACCGTGGTGGTGCCCTCAGGGGCCACGCTCTGGTCTGTGGCCAGTGCCTACTCTCAGGGCGATCTGCAGGCGATGGTCGAGCAGATCCGCCAGGCCAATAATCTCGCGGGCTATGAGATCGGCGCCGGGGACAGACTTCGGGTGCCCCTGCGCTAAGAGAGCTCACTTTGCGACACGCCGTTGACCCTCTCTTTACTTACTCCAGGGGAAAACCCTCCTGTAATGCTTTATAGTTGTCACTAGATGTAGGGGTCAAAGTAGATTAAACTTCCATAAGTAGTGTTTTTACGGTAGTTTAGGAAATCCCCTCTTTACATCTAAAAAGAGAAAAAGCAAGCAGGATGAAGGGAGACACGCCGAGATGATTTGCCCATTTTGCAGACACGATGACTCTCGCGTCGTTGACTCCCGTCCGGCCGAGGAGGGTACTCAGATCCGGCGCCGGCGCGAATGTCCGCAGTGCGGTCAGCGCTTTTCAACCCAAGAGGTCGCCGTCCTGAGCATCATCAAGCGCAGCGGTGCCACAGAGCCATTTAGTCGCGAGAAGGTCCTTATCGGCGTGCGCAAGGCCTGTCAGGGCCGGCCCGTTAATGAGGATGATTTGGTCCTGCTCGCCCAGCGCGTGGAGGAGGCTCTGCGCAGCACGGGACAGGCCGAGATCGAGGCCCAGGAGGTGGGCCTTGCCATCCTTGCCCCTCTTCGTGAACTCGATGAGGTGGCTTACTTACGTTACGCCTCGGTGTACCGTAACTTTGCTTCCCTGGAAGATTTCGAGGGCGAGATCGCACTCTTGCGAGCTCTACCTTCGAGTAATACAACTGCAGATAAGCCCCGTGCAGATGCAAGCAAGGAAAAAATCTCTACCAGCACTTCATCTTCCAACGCGTAAGTAACAACTAACCAAAGAAATACGGGGAATATACATGTCAGAGACGGTCATCAACCGACCAGCCAAGATCAAGGCCCACAACACAGTCAAAGGTAAGGGACTAACGATCGAACGCATCTTCACTCAAGCAGGAACTCATCCATATGATGCAGTCAAATGGGAGCGCCGCGATGTGGTGCAGAGCAACTGGAAAACCGGGGAGACTGTCTTTGAGCAGCACGGTGTCGAGTTCCCAGATACCTGGTCGATCAACGCCTCGATGATCGTGACAACTAAGTATTTCCGTGGGGCAGTAGGTGCACAAAATCGCGAATGGTCTCTCAAGCAGGTCATCGATCGCGTCGTACTCACCTATACCAAGGCCGGTAAAGAGCATGGCTACTTTGCAACTGATAATGATGCCGAGATATTCGAGCACGAGCTCACACACATGTTGCTCCACCAAATTTTTGCATATAACTCACCTGTCTGGTTCAACGTCGGCACAACATCGCCCCAGCAGGTCAGTGCCTGCTTCATCCTCTCAGTAGATGACACGATGGAGAGCATCCTTAACTGGTATCGCGAAGAGGGAATGATCTTCAAAGGCGGCTCTGGTGCAGGTCTTAACCTCTCTCGCATCCGCTCCTCAAAGGAGCTCTTGAAATCAGGGGGAACTGCATCTGGGCCAGTCTCATTCATGCGCGGGGCAGATGCCTCAGCTGGAACCATCAAATCAGGTGGTGCCACACGTCGTGCGGCCAAGATGGTCGTCCTTGATGTCGCCCACCCAGATATCGAAGAGTTTATTGAGACTAAGGTCAATGAAGAGAACAAGATCCGCGCTCTTCGCGATGCCGGCTTTGATATGGATCTTGGCGGCAAGGACATCATCTCGGTGCAGTACCAGAATGCCAACAACTCGGTTCGGGTATCGGATGAGTTCATGCGCGCAGTGCAAAAGGGTGAGCAGTTTGCTCTGAAGGCGATCGCAACTGGTGAGGTAATCGAGAGTGTGGATGCTCGGACATTGTTTACGAAGATGGCACAGGCGGCATGGGCATGCGCCGATCCAGGGATTCAATATGATGACACGATCAATGATTGGCACACCAACCCAGAGACCGGTCGCATCAATGCATCCAATCCCTGCTCTGAGTACATGTCACTTGATAACTCATCATGTAACTTGGCATCACTAAACTTGATGAAGTTCTTAAAAAGCGATGGCTCATTTGATGCAAAGACATTTGCCAAGGCATGTGAGCTCATTATTACCTCGATGGATATCTCGATCTGCTTTGCAGACTTTCCAACCGAGGCGATCGGGGATACGACTAAGGCCTATCGCCAGCTCGGAATCGGTTATGCCAACTTGGGTGCACTCCTGATGGCCTCAGGTCTTGCCTATGACTCTGAAGGTGGACGCGCACTTGCCGGGGCCATCTCATCACTGATGACAGGAGTCACTTATAAGCGCTCGGCAGAGCTGGCTGGGATCGTCGGGGCCTACGCCGGCTTTGCCCAAAATGCTCAGCCACATGCGCGCGTGATGCGCAAGCATGCCGCTGCATCTTCATCTGCAAAATCAGAGACAACCCTTGATCGAGATGTATGGAGTGAGGCCAATAAGGCCTGGGACTCATGCCTTGCAACGGGAGATAAGAACGGTTGGCGCAACGCCCAGATCTCAGTTCTAGCTCCAACAGGAACAATTGGTTTGATGATGGATTGCGACACAACTGGTATTGAGCCTGACTTCTCACTAGTTAAGTTCAAAAAGCTTGTTGGCGGCGGTTCAATGCAGATCGTCAACCAGACCGTGCCCACCGCACTTCGCAAGATGGGCTATACCCAAGAGACGATCGAGGCGATCGTTGAGTTCATCGCAGCCAAGGGCCACGTTATCGATGCCCCAGGGCTCAAGCTCGAGCACTACGACGTCTTTGACTGTGCACTCGGTGCAAGATCCATCGCTGCTATGGGCCATGTGCGCATGATGGCTGCTTGTCAGCCATTTCTCTCAGGTGCCATCTCAAAGACGGTGAACTTGCCAGAGGATGCAACCGTTGAAGAGGTCGAGGATGTCTACTTCCAGGCATGGACGATGGGTGTCAAGGCCTTGGCCGTCTATCGCGATAACTGCAAAGTCGGTCAACCTCTCTCTGATGGCAAGGCGAAGAAGAAAGAGGTAGAGCCAGAGGATGCACGCCCTGCAGCAGCGGTGCGCAAGCGACTTCCAAAGTCGCGTCCATCAACGACAACATCCTTCTCTGTTGGTGGGGCTGAGGGTTATATGACATCGGGTGCCTATGCAGATGGCGCACTCGGTGAGGTATTTCTCAAACTCGGCAAGCAGGGCTCGACCTTGGCCGGTGTCATGGATGCATTCTCGATAGCAGTATCGATCGGACTTCAATACGGAGTGCCGCTTGAGACCTTCGTAGAGAAGTTCACCAACCTGCGCTTTGAACCGGCGGGTATGACAGATGATGCCGATATCCGCATGGCACAGTCGATGATGGATTACATCTTCCGTCGCCTAGCACTTGACTATCTACCATTTGAATCACGCAGCTCTTTAGGGCTCTACACATCATCTGAGCGCGCTCGCGCATTAGAGACGGGCACATACACCGAAGATGCAGCCAATGACTTTGATGACTATGAGAACTTGGAGAGAACGGTTCCGATCGCACCTGTTGCCCCATTGGTATCACCTCCGAAGTTGGTCGTGATCGATAACAAGCAAGAGTTCGGCTCATCCACCGAGTTGATGGAGGCTCTCTCGGGAGTAAAGGCAGATGCGCCTTTGTGTATGACCTGTGGAGTCAAGATGCGCATGTCGGGGGCCTGCTATGTATGCGAAGGTTGTGGCAACACATCTGGCTGCTCATAGATAGAACCCAGCGGCCACTCACACATGGGAGGTTTTTTACATCAGATAAGGCGCTAGATAGACTCCAAATGTGAGCAGTCCAGGGTTGGCATTCAAGCAGGCTTTAGGCCAAGAAAAGCCGTTGCAGATTATTGGTGCCATCAACGCCAACCACGCACTCTTAGCAAAGCGGGCCGGCTTTCGAGCGATATATCTATCCGGCGGAGGAGTTGCAGCTGGGTCGCTGGGTCTTCCCGATCTTGGGATTACAACCCTTGATGATGTGCTCACCGATGTTCGCCGTATCACTCACATCTGCGATACACCCTTGTTAGTCGATGCCGATACAGGCTTTGGTGCATCGGCCTTTAATATTGCACGAACCGTCAAGGAGCTCATAAAAGCAGGAGCCGCGGCGATGCATATTGAAGATCAAGTCGGTGCAAAGCGCTGTGGTCACCGCCCGAACAAAGAGGTCGTATCAAAGAGTGAGATGGTCGATCGAATAAAGGCGGCAGTCGATGCCCGCAGTGATGATAGATTCTCAATCATGGCGCGCACTGATGCGGTTGCAGTTGAGGGTATTGATTCGGCAATCGAGCGGGCACAGGCATACATCGCAGCAGGGGCAGATTTTATTTTTCCGGAGGCCATTCGCACTCTCGATGATTACAAAAAATTTAGTACCGCCATCTCCCATCCCATTCTGGCCAATATTACCGAGTTTGGATTGACGCCATTGTTCACACGTGATGAGCTCGCAGCCAACGGGGTGTCCATGATTTTGTATCCGCTTTCAGCATTTCGTGCGATGAATAAGGCGGCTGAAAATGTCTATCAAACTATCCGTAAAGAGGGTACACAGAAAGCTCTGATCGGGAGCATGCAGACTCGTGAAGAGTTATATGAGCGTATTGATTATTTAAAATATGAAAAGGCCCTCGATGAGTTCTTGGATAAAGAGTAGATGGTTGATTTTAAGCCTAAGAAATCAGTAGCCCTATCGGGAGTGGCTGCCGGAAATACGGCACTGTGCAGCGTTGGAAAGTCCGGGAACGATCTGCACTATCGGGGCTACGACATTGCAGATTTAGCTGCGCACTGTGAGTTCGAAGAGGTCGCATATCTATTAATTCATGGAGCATTACCCACACAAAGCCAGCTCAGCGCATATAAAAATAAGCTCAAAGGCCTGCGGGGCCTACCTGATCAACTCAAGGTCGTCCTGGAGCAGATACCAGCCAGTGCCCATCCCATGGATGTACTGCGCACTGGCGTTTCAGCCCTTGGCTGCCTGGCTCCGGAGGGCTTGGCACATAGCACCGAGGGTGCAAGACAGATTGCAGATACGTTAATCGCAAGTCAGGCTTCGATGTTGTTGTATTGGTATCACTTTGCCAACTCGGGAAAGCGCATCACTGTTGAGACCGAGGATGATTCAATCGGTGGACACTTCTTGCATCTTCTACATGGCGCCTCTCAAAGTGATCTCTGGGTCAAGTCCATGCACGCATCGCTCATCTTGTATGCCGAACATGAGTTCAACGCCTCAACTTTTACTGCTCGAGTTGTTGCTGGTACGGGCTCAGATATCTACTCGGCTATTGCCGGTGGAATAGGCGCACTGCGAGGTCCAAAGCATGGTGGTGCAAACGAGGTGGCCTTAGAGATTCAAGAGCGCTACTCCAATCCCGATCATGCCGAGGCCGATATTCGTGCACGGGTGGCGGCTAAGGAGGTCGTGATTGGTTTCGGTCACCCTGTCTATACAGTCTCGGACCCTCGCAATGCGATTATCAAATCAATCTCTTTAGATCTATCAAAAGAGGCAGGAACAACCTCACTCTATGAAATCGCCGAACGAATCGAATCTGTGATGTGGGATGCAAAGAATATGTTTCCAAACTTGGATTGGTTCTCAGCCGTTTCTTATAATCAGATGAAGATTCCAATGGCCTTCTTCACTCCTATATTTGTAATTGCTCGCACCACTGGATGGGCCGCGCACGTGATTGAACAACGCATCGATAACAAGATTATTCGGCCAAGTGCCAACTACACTGGACCTGAGGATTTAACCTTCCAACCAATAGAAAAGCGATAGGTGCTATGTCAAGTGCTATCACAAAATCTCATCAGCCATATGACCAAGAGATCATCGACATCGTCGATTACGTGATTGACTACACAATCAGCTCACCCGTTGCCTATGAGACCGCCTGGAACTGCTTGATAGATACTCTAGGTTGCGGATTTGAGGCGCTCGAGTATCAAGCCTGTACAAAGTTAATGGGGCCAGTTGTGCCCGGACTCAGCCTTACCAATGGTGTGAAGGTGCCCGGAACCAAATATGTTTTGGATCCAGTACAAGGTGCATTCAATATCGGCACCATGATTCGGTGGTTGGATTTTAATGACACCTGGCTTGCCGCCGAATGGGGTCATCCATCTGATAATTTGGGTGCAATTCTTGCTACCGCCGACTGGCTATCTCGCACAACCGATAAGAAGTTCACAATCAAAGACGTCTTAACAGCGATGATTAAGGCTCATGAGATTCAAGGTTGTATCGCACTTGAGAACTCCTTTAATAAGGTCGGACTAGACCATGTCATTCTTGTAAAAGTGGCCTCAACGGCAGTCGTCGCCCAGATGATGGCTCTTACACGCGATCAAATCTTGGCAGCAGTCTCACTTGCCTGGCTCGATGGTCAATCTCTGCGCACCTATCGTCACTTCCCCAATGCCGGCTCACGTAAATCCTGGGCGGCAGGAGATGCCACATCGCGCGCAGTGCGCCTTGCCCTAATGGCTAAAACTGGCGAGATGGGTTACCCGTCAGCGCTGACCGCCAAAACATGGGGCTTCTATGATGTCTCATTCAAAGGGAATGCCTTCAAGTTCCAACGCCCATATGGCTCCTATGTGATGGAGAATATTTTATTCAAGATCTCCTTTCCCGCCGAGTTTCACTCTCAGACCGCTGTAGAGGCGGCAATGAGTCTGCATGCGGCGATGGGGGCCGCTGGTAGAACAGCCACCGACATCAAGAAAGTGACAATCCGCACGCATGAGGCCTGCATTCGAATCATTGATAAGAAGGGCCCACTGAATAATCCAGCCGATCGCGATCACGGTATTCAGTATATGGTTGCAGTCCCACTTATCTTTGGGCGTTTAACTGCCCGTGATTATGAAGATAACATCGCAGCAGACTCACGTATCGATGCTCTTCGTGAAAAAATTATCTGCGTTGAAGACTCAACTTTCACTGCCGATTATCACGATCCCTCAAAGCGCTCGATAGCCAACGCCCTCACCATCGAATTCAGTGACGGCACTATCTTGGGCGAGGAGATCGTGGAGTACCCTCTGGGGCATGCCCGCAGACGCTCTGAAGGTATCCCGTTGCTGATTGAGAAGTACACGAGCAATCTGGCGCGGATATTTGATGGGCCCACACAGGCAAAGATCCTTGCCCTGAGCCTAGATTATCAGGCCTTCATGACGACCCCTGTCGATGATTTCATGGATTTAATGGCCCTATGACTCTCTGGCCATCTCAAGACCTAAATTAGAGACAAGACCCTTGAGCAGGAAAGTTCTGATTCACCCCTTCACATTCGGGGATATGTCACAAAAGGATTTGCTTGGCGGCAAAGGCGCCAACTAAAGCTTTAAGAACAAGAGATCGAATCATGAGCGATAGTTTTAGAGCAAATCTCTCCAATACCCTCAATACCAGTTCGTACTACTTGGCCTGCATGCAAATAAATCGGTGGCTTGAAACCAAGGCCAACGCCAAATGGGGTACCCGTGTTGATCACATCACCCGGAAAGAGCTCCATAAATCGACTGATATACCAAACAATATGGTTGACCCCAAAGAGGAGATCATTGGTATTTGAATCTTGCTTCATGACACCATCAATCTCACACCATAAACGTAAATTATGAGGGTCAATTGAATCTCCAGTCACGATGGATGGTCCTATTGGATTGAAAGTTGGGAATGATTTTCCTTTTACCCACTGACCAGAGCGCTCTATCTGCCAATGTCGCTCACTGACATCTTGACTGATTGTATAACCCAAAATGTAATCGGGGGAAGCAGTAGGTGAATCTAAATAGAGAGCACGCCTTCCAATAATAACTGCTAGTTCAACTTCATAATCCGTTGCAGTGCTGGTCGGTGGAATCACGATGTTATCATTGGGTCCAATGACCGTATCTGGTGCTTTCATAAAAATGACTGGCTCTTTCGGAGTTTCAGCCCCGGTTTCAGCGATATGTTTTAGGTAATTAAGGCCAACACAAATCACCTTGGTGGGTCGATTTATAGGCGAGCCGTAGCGCTGGCCCTTAATTGATGTGCGGGGCAAAGAAGTGAGATTGCTTTTTTGAATTCGACTTAATGCTCCATCTTCTAGCTCTTGACGTGACCAATCTTTAATAAGAGTATCAACATAGATTGCCTCATCACCTTCGATGACAACGGGTCTCTCGTGTCCAGCAGCGCCGATACGAGCAATTCTCAATTATTTCACTCCAGGTAATCTGCCAAGGCCGGCATAGGTGGGTAATAAGCGGACATGCTTGGGTTCGAGTTCTTCAATTGATGTTACACCGAGGAGTTTAATCCCTCGCAGCATCTCAGAGCGTAAAATCGTCAAGGCGCGTTCGACACCCTCTTGCCCACCAGCCATGAGGCCATATAGATAGGCCCGTCCAATGTAAGTGAAATCGGCGCCCAAAGCGATCGCCGCCAAAATATCACCCCCATGCATAATTCCCGTATCTAAGTGAATCTCTAAATCTCTCTTCAGCTCTCTCTTCACATCGACCAGCAGATGAAGTGGAACTGGAGCACGATCTGATTGACGTCCTCCATGATTTGATAAAATTATCGCATCAGCTCCGTGCTTTGCACATAATTTTGCATCTTCCACAGTCTGGATGCCTTTTACGGTCAATTTACCATCCCACTGACTCCGAATCCACTTGAGATCTTCAAAAGTCATAGTCGGATCAAACATAAAATCCAAGAGCTCAGCAACAGTACCATTCCAGTTTTTCATTGAAACAAAAGAGATTGCTGGAGTGGTCAGAAAATTAATCCACCACTCCGGTTTAGGTATTGCATTAGTGAGTGTTTTAAGATTCAAGGAGGGTGGGACTGTTAAACCATTGCGGCTATCACGAAGTCGTGCTCCTGCAACTGGAACATCCACGGTAAGAATTAGATTTTTTACTCCAGATGCTTTGGCACGATTGACTAATTGCATACTCGCATCACGGTCTTTCCACATGTATAATTGAAACCAATTGACACCATCAGGAGCCGCAGTCACCACATCCTCAATGCTTGTAGTGCCAAGTGTAGATAGGGTGTATGGGATTCCGAATTTTTGCGCCGCCCGCGCAACGGCGCTTTCTCCTTCAGAGTGCATCATGCGGGTAAAACCTGTCGGTGCCATACCTACTGGCATCGCAAATTTTTCACCAAGAACTTGACACTCAAGTGAAACATTCTGCACATCTCGTAAAATATTTGGGCGAAACTCCAGATCCAAGTAAGCCCTGCGAGCCCTCTCAAGAGTGGCCTCTGACTCTGCAGCGCCATCGGTGTAGTCAAAGGGGCCAGAGGGGGTCCGTTTTTTAGCAATCACCCGCAAATCCCAGATGGTCAAGGCCTTGGACAGGCGCTTTTGACGATTTGGCAGTGTAGGGCGACCGAATTTGAGTAAGGGAGCTAACTCTCTCCACCTGGGAAACTGTCGTTTGAAGTTCGTATCCAAATATATCCTCCTTAAACCTTAGGAATTTCCTGAGTATTTCCAGTCCAAAAAGTGTCGGTATATTTCAGGGCACCATTACTATACAGAGTCTTACCATGTTTGCGTCAAGGAAAGGTAAATTGTGATTGACGAGTTTATCTATCCCTTCACATTTGGGGATATGTCTCAAAAGGATCTCTTAGGTGGCAAGGGAGCAAATCTCTCCGAAATGGTTCGTATTGGTTTGCCAGTACCACCAGGATTCACGATTACAACTCATGCATGTCGGCAGTATTTACAAACGGGCCTCATGCCTGCCACGCTTTTTGCTCAAATTGATAGCGCACTCGAGGATTTAGAGCGCATGAGTGGAAAGAAATTTGGAAAAGCCGATAATCCACTTTTAGTTTCAGTGCGCTCTGGAGCAAAGTTCTCGATGCCAGGCATGATGGAAACAGTATTAAATGTCGGAATGACACCAGAGGTCACGGAGTCTATGGCCACATCATCTGGAAATCCCCACTTTGCATGGGATTCATACCGTCGTTTTATTGAGATGTTTGGAAAAATTGTTTGTGACATTGCCCCTGATGAGTTTAATAAAGTTCAACAACGTATTACATCCTCTTCAGAGATAGAAAATATCCAAAATGTTAGCCTTGGGTCTCTAAAACTATTGTGTGATGGCTTTAAAAAGATGATTGCGCTACAAACGGGTCATGAGTTCCCTACAGATCCACGGGAGCATTTAATAAGATCTGTTGAAGCTGTATTTAAATCCTGGAACTCAGAGCGCGCACAGATGTATCGCAAACGCGAGCGAATCCCATCTGATATCGGAACAGCTGTGAACATCCAATCAATGGTCTTTGGCAATCTCAGTGATGATTCAGGCACTGGGGTGGCATTTACGCGTAACCCATCCACAGGCGACATCGGTCGCTACGGTGATTACTTGCAAAAGGCGCAGGGAGAAGATGTAGTCGCCGGCATTCGCACACCTATCTCCTTGGATGAGTTTGGAAAATTAGCCCCAGTGGTGGCCGCCGAGCTCGATGCCGTCATGCAGCTCTTAGAAGATCACTATGGCGATCTCTGCGATATCGAGTTCACCATCGAGCGTGGAAAGCTCTGGATCCTGCAGACCCGTGTGGGTAAACGCACAGCCGAGGCGGCCTTTAGAATCGCGCTGCAGTTTGTCGATGAGGGCACAATCACTATGGATGAGGCGTTGCGACGCACATCAGGTGACCAGTTGGCGATGCTGATGTTTCCTCAGTTTGATACGTCAGGGCCATTGCATGAGATCGCACGCGGAATCGCCGCATCTCCAGGGGCTGCAGTGGGTGAGGCCGTCTTTGACTCCAAACGCGCATTCGACCTATCAAAATCGGGTAAAAAAATAATTTTGGTCCGCCGTGAGACCAGCCCCGATGACCTCGTTGGAATGGTTGCCTCTCAAGGAATCCTGACAAGTCGTGGAGGCAAGACCTCGCATGCCGCTGTTGTGGCACGGGGTATGGGCAAGACTGCAGTGTGTGGGACAGATTCGATTTCGGTAGATGAGCGGGCAAATCTCTTTACCGTCGGTGCAATAACTGTCTATGAGGGAGATGTCATCTCAATCGATGGCACAACAGGGGCTGTGTATCTAGGTGATGTTCCAGTTGTGGCATCCTCTGTTACATCGTATCTAGAGGGGCGCTTATCGGCCGGCTCTGATGAGGCAGCCCCTGTCGTTAAGGCAGTTGATCGCATCCTGATGCATGCCGATGCGGTGCGAAGATTGAGGGTCCGTACAAATGCCGATACGCCTGAGGATGCGATACGTGCACGTATCTTGGGGGCCGAGGGTGTGGGCCTGTGTCGCACCGAGCATATGTTCTTAGGACCGCGCCGCTCCTACGTCGAGCGCTTGGTGCTGGCAGAAAGTGATGAGGTTCAGCGCTCGGTCATCGCCGAGATGGAGCCGCTGCAGAGAGCAGATTTTGTCGGCATCATGATGGCGATGTCGGGCCTACCGGTGACGATCCGCTTACTCGATCCGCCTCTGCATGAGTTCTTGCCATCCTTGGTCGTATTGAGCACAGAGATGGCCAGAGCCGATGCGCTCAACGAAGAGGTCTCACCAAGAGATCGAGCCTTATTCGCTGCTGTTAATCGCCTGCATGAGGCAAATCCCATGTTAGGTCTGCGTGGAGTCCGTTTAGGAATTCTCATCCCAGAGCTCTATAAGATGCAGGTTCGAGCCCTCGTGCATGCTTTTCTTGAGGTCAAAAAATTAGGCCATGATCCCCATCCTGAGATCATGATTCCACTAGTCGCAACACAGCGCGAACTTCTCTATCTACGCGAATCCCTTGCCGAAGAACTTGAAGAGACTTTTAAAGGATCAGGGATAGTTTACGAGATTCCTATTGGCACGATGATTGAGACTCCGCGCGCCGCAATCACCGCTGATCGTCTTGGGGTACACACCGATTTCTTCTCATTTGGAACCAATGACCTCACTCAGTTAACCTGGGCATTTAGCCGTGACGATGTCGAGTCAACTTTCTTACCCCGCTATTTAGATCTTGAACTCTTGCCCTTCAACCCATTTGAATCTTTGGATGAGGCAGGGGTTGGTATTTTGCTTCGTACCGCCGTTGATTTGGCACGGGGCTTGCGCAGTGATTTCAAGCTAGGTGTTTGCGGTGAACATGGTGGAGATCCCCGCAGTATTCACTTCTTTCACTCACTTGGTATCGACTACGTTTCATGTTCGCCATTTCGAGTTCCGATTGCCCGACTTGAGTCGGGACGTGCTTCGATATCTATTCAGCGCTTAGATAAAACAAAATCTTAAATTTTTTCGGGAGCTATAAAAATGCCATAAATTAGTTTTTTTGGATACTAAGACAATGATATGGAGTACTATTCTCACTATAAAATTGATTCATGGAGTGATGGAGAAATTATGTCAAGTGATAAGATTAATTTTAGTGGTCAAGTTGTTTTAGTTGTTGGTGCAGCTAGTGGAATTGGACGATCTACTGCGGAGTTGATTCAATCCCGTGGTGGCACAGTTGTGCTTGCCGATTTCGATAACTCGGGGTTGGCCTCTCTCCAAAAAAAGTTGGGACTAGGAGATAGTCACGTTAAGAATGTAAATTTGGGGGATCAAAGCAGCGTTCAGGCACTCATTACTTCAGTCATCTCGGATCACAGTCAGATTGATGCTCTCATTAATACAGTTGGAGTTACTGGTCCGACAAATACGAAGACCGAGGAAATGGAATGGGCTGCCTTCGAACGAACTGTCACAATCAATTTATTTGGAACAATATGGTTGACTCAGGCCGTTCTTCCTCATATGAAAGCCGAAAAATATGGGCGCATCGCACATGTGACTTCAATCGCTGGTAAGGAGGGTAACCCAGGTATGCATGCTTACAACACCTCTAAGTCGGGAATGATTGGTTTCATTAAAGGTGTAGCTAAGGAAGTAGCTACTGAAGGAATAACGATAAATGCGCTAGCCCCTGCAGTGATTAGAACTCCCATGAACACCGTCACAAGTGGAGAGACTCTCAAGTACATGCTCGACCGGATTCCTATGGGACGTGTAGGAGAGGCCGAAGAGGCGGCGGAAATGCTGGCCTTTATGGCCTCTAGTGCCTGCTCTTTCACAACGGGCTTTACCTTTGATGCATCAGGAGGAAGAGCGACTTACTGACTAAAGTTTCGTATATGAGTGATATGTCGGCAAAGGTGCGCCAAGCACTCGATGCGGCAATTACCGCAATCGGTGGTTCACCACGCGAGGGTCAGATCGAGATGGCAGAGGCTGTGGCAAACGCCCTGACCGATCGCCACCACTTGATGGTCCAAGCCGGCACAGGCACTGGAAAGTCCTTGGCCTATCTCGTTCCAGCACTCGTGCACGGCCAGAGAGTTCTCGTTGCAACAGCGACGCTGGCTCTGCAGCGCCAGTTAGTAGAGCGTGATCTTCCTGCCGTCGTACCTGCGCTCAATAAGGAATTGGGGCGCGAGATCACCTATGCCATCTACAAAGGTGTTGGAAACTACATCTGCCTTGCAAAGATGAATGCAGAGGCACCTGATGTAGATGGGGAGTTACTCCTTGAATCCTCTTTTTTAGAAAGAGATGCCAAACGATTGCATGCATGGGCAAAGAGTAAAGATGTCTCCGGTGATAGAGATGATGCCCCAGAGGTGGATCGCCGAGTATGGGCGGCTAACTCTCTCTCTGGTCGTGAGTGTGTTGGCGCAGATTCATGCGCATGGGGAGGTAGTTGCTTTGCAGCAAAGGCAAAGATCAAGGCCCAAAGCGCCGATGTGGTCGTCACCAATCACACTTTGCTAGCGATCGAGATCGTTGATGCCCACCCGATCCTGCCAGAGCGAGATGCGGTCATCATCGATGAGGCCCATGAGTTCATGGATCGCACCACCCAGGCCGTGACCGAAGAGTTGACCTCGGCACGGGTGCAGCGCGCTGCTGCGATGGCACGCAAATACATGCCAGGAAAAGTCTCTGAGGCGCTTACTCATGCAGCCGATAGTTTTCATGAATCTCTCTCTGACTATGCAGATGAAGTGAGAGTGGATGTATCCCAACAAGGTCGGCTAGAGCAGATTCCGCAGTCACTGGAAAATCCGATTAGAAAGATCCGTGAGGCTGCTACTGCGATAGCCCAGGCAATGAGCGCCGATGAGGCGATCTTGGAGCCAGATGCCCTGGCAGAGCGGGCTCGGGTCAAGGGAGCAGTTTCAGAGATCTCCACGATCGCTGGAAAGTTATTGAAGATGGATCAGAGCCATGTGCTCTGGTATGAGCCGACGTTCTCGACCCTGCACCTTGCACCACTTTCAGTCTCGCATATCTTGCGCAGTAACCTGCTCACCCAGACCCCGGTGATCGCAACATCTGCAACTCTCACCGTTGCAAATGGCTTTGATTCGATGGCAAAGAGCATCGGATTCATCCTTGGAGATGCATCTGATCAAGATGTCCAAGAGGATGAGATAGATCCCTCGAATCTGAAGACGCTAGATGTGGGATCTCCATTTGATTTTGCAAATCAGGGAGTGCTCTATGTCCCAAGACATCTTCCAGAGCCCTCGCGCGAGGGAACCGCCCCGCAGGTACTCGAAGAGCTCGGTGAGTTGATAGATGCTGCAGGGGGCCGGACTTTGGCGCTCTTTTCATCCTGGCGCGGGGTGCAGGCCGCCGATCTGCACCTGCGCACAGTACTTGCAGATCTGCCGATCACGATCTTCACACAAAAACGTGGGGATGCAGTGGGCCCGCTCGTTGAGAAGTTCGCAAAGGATCAAACATCTATTCTGCTCGGCACGATGTCGCTGTGGCAGGGCGTTGATGTTCCAGGAGATAGTTGCATCCTTGTTGCAATCGATCGCATCCCATTTCCACGTCCCGATGAGCCTGTGATGAGTGCTCGAGCGGCCCAGGCCGATTCAACGGGGGCAAGTGGATTCATGCAGATCTCTCTCCCTCGGGCCGCGCTTTTGCTTGCACAGGGAACTGGGCGATTGATCAGATCGGTTGAGGATCGTGGCGTTGTTGCGATTCTGGATTCGCGGATCATGACAAAGCGCTACGGAGGAGTTCTACTCAACTCGATGCCGCCACTGTGGCGCACATCGGATAAAGCCGTGGTGTTGGATTCACTGCGCCGTCTGAATGAAAGCGTCAAAGACTAGGGGTAGGAGCCTATAGCAGTGAGAGTGAGTTAACCTGGGCTGACGAGCTCATCAAGTAGTTTTTGTAATGTAGGCCAGGATCGTGCAAAACTTGGATGAAGAGATAGGTTAACAACCTTTTGAATCTGAACCCAACGTACTTCATGCGACTCGTCATTTAGCTCATGAGCAACCAGGGCATTACTGGCCTGAGCAATCACGGTGTCATAACGCCAGCCACCGTGGTCATCGGTGAATGTGTGGAGTGGAGTGAGAAGATGAGTTTGGATTCCAGTCTCTTCAACGGCCTCACGAAATGCGCATTCGATAGTGGATTCATGAGAATCGCGTGCACCCCCAGGGATTCCCCATGTATCTCCGTTATGCACCCATGGGGCCCGGTGCTGGAGCAGAATCTGATCACCGCGCACAAGGAGGATCCCTGCGGCGCCATGTAGGCCCCAGTGTCGTGCCCCGCAATCGCACTGGACCCAACCATCCCCATCGTGAGCGGCCATGGCGCAAGAGTGCCACACCTATCCACAGCACGTAGAGCCAGCCCTCGTGTGGGTCAGTACCCAGGCTTATGGTCTGGCGCATGAAACTGATCATCACCATGGCCCTTACTCTTATCTGTGCCATTCCTACATTGGCTTTTGCCGATTGCCTTGAGAGTGCATGTGTGGATGTCTATACCCATGATAATCAGATCATCATCGAGGCACGCAAGGGTGATACAAGCACGAAAGTAAAGAGAGCACCCCGACCCCAGCCATCTGCCACTCTCTGGTTTCCACCCAAACCAAGCCCTGCGCCCTATGTAAAGCGCAGCTATAAACCACGAACGGCAAAGCCAAGAACCTATACCCAAAAGGTGAACCTGAGTGATCGCCTCACCAAATTAGTTCCAACGGCCGGGATAGCCTTTCAACCGCAGTATCAGGCGCTTACACATGTGCC
The DNA here is from genome assembly GCA_005800815.1 of Actinomycetota bacterium. Lineage (GTDB taxonomy): Bacteria > Actinomycetota > Actinomycetes > Nanopelagicales > Nanopelagicaceae > Planktophila. The sequence goes on along the minus strand of SYEK01000011.1, from coordinate 67,615 downwards.
AGTGATCTTTTGGATCGATCTGCCACAAATCTTTGCTAGCAGAGTCAACATCATCGGTGAGATCGTTGATGTCGCTCTTCGCCCAGGCTTTATCTGGTCCTACGGTGATGGAACGATCTGGGCGACGAGTGATACAGGCTCCCCATTTCCCAATCAATCGATCACTCATACTTACTCAAAACCTGGCACCTATGCAGTGACAGTGCTGACAACATGGAATGGCAGCTTCTCTCATAACGGGATGGTCCGAGCGATCACTGGAAAAGTTATCAAGACCTCGGTGGCAACCGTCACCGTTGTATCGGCCCCTACCCGCTTTACGAAATGAGAAGACCATGTCTACCCAAAACCATGCTCTATCCCTTGCATCTATCCAGGCTGCAGATGATCGCGCATTTATCTCTCTTGTAAATAGCTTTAGAGTCATTGAGGATTCTCCTAATATCAATGAGTATCAGCGCGAAGGTGCAACCGCGGTGATTGATCTTGCCAATGAGTTTGAAAGAGTTGGGCAGTCCTGTACCCCAGAGAACATCGCACGGGTATTGGGGCGCTTGAGCGATATTCAAGTGCGCGACTTTGCCTTGGGCTCTCATACTGCAGAGAGCTTCCAGGTGTACTGGGCGATGTGGCATTACTTGTTGCAAGTAGCCCCCGTTGGATATGTAGCTCCGGTAGCATGCCTATTTGCCACCCTTGCCTATGAAAAGGGTGAGACCACTTTGGCCTATCGCGCCCTTGAGCGCGCCAGTGCAGACCAACCCGCCTATTCGCTGACCATCCTGCTGCGGCGCCTCTTTGGTTCGGGCTGGCCTGCTGGCGCCTTTGCGGCCATGCGCAGCGAACTCCACCCCAAGGTCACGGCAGGAATTTTTGAATAAGAAGTGCGCCTGTGTTAATCTTCAGCTAGGTCATGAGATCTAGCACATAGCCCCGGCTAGCTAGACGGCAACCCTCCACCACGGTGGGGTGCTCCGGGTGAAGACCAGGTCGATAGCAACAATGCCATCGATAAGCGTGGATCACTCGCATCCATGGTGCCGGCCTCGGCATATATACGCGAGTGCTCCCATTACTGGGAAGGAATACACAGCACATGTCATCGTTCACATTTGAAGAGGCGGCCTTTGAAACCCGTCAGATTCACGCAGGGCAGATTGCAGATCCACTGACTGGGGCCCGCGCACTGCCGCTCTATCAGACCACTGCATATCAATTCCGTGACACAAAGCATGCCGCCGATCTCTTTGGATTGGCAGAGCTTGGCAATATCTATACCCGCATCATGAATCCGACTCAAGATGTCGTTGAGAAGCGGATTGCATCCCTTGAAGGTGGCGTAGCCGCGCTCCTACTCGCATCAGGATCGGCGGCGACGACCTTTGCAGTCTTGGCCGTTGCAACCGCTGGCGATCACATCGTCTCATCCAAGTATCTCTATGGTGGTACCTATAACCTCTTTCACTACACCTTGCCTACATTTGGTGTTGAGGTTACATTCGTAGAAAATCCGAATGATCCAGCCGAGTGGGCCAAAGCCGTGCGTCCCAACACCAAGGCCTTCTTTGGTGAGACGATCTCAAATCCAAACAATGAGATCCTAGATATCTCAGCTGTAGCCAAGGTTGCCCATGAGAACCATGTGCCACTCATCGTCGATAACACTGTTGCTACGGCCTATGCCATCAAGCCAATCGACTTTGGCGCAGATGTTGTCGTGTTGTCGGCGACGAAGTTTTACTCAGGACATGGAAATGCAGTGATTGGAGCGATCGTAGATTCGGGCAACTTTGATTACGCCCGATATCCAGAGAAGTTCACTAGCTTTAATACTCCCGATCCCTCTTATCACGGCCTGGTCTATGCCCAAGCCCTCGGAGTCGGAAGTGCCTTCGGTGCTAACTTGGCTTATATCTTCAAGATTCGCCTGACTCTGCTCCGCGATATCGGTGCATCCGTCTCCCCATTCAATGCCTGGTTACTTGCACAGGGTCTTGAGACATTGACCCTTCGCATGAAGTCGCATCTGGAGAATGCCAAGGTCGTTGCAACATGGCTTGAGGCACACCCACAGGTTAAGAAGGTGTATTACTCATCCCTGCCAAGCTCTCCCTACAACAAGTTGGCGCAAAAGTATGCGCCAAAGGGATCGGGATCGGTTCTATCCTTTGAAATCAAGGGTGGCATCGAGGCTGGATCCAAGTTTGTTGAAGGATTGAGGCTGCACTCACATGTTGCAAATATCGGTGATGTGCGATCTCTGGTCATTCATCCAGCCTCCACAACACACTCACAGCTATCGGCCGAAGAGCTCTTAAATACAGGCATCACACCTGGATTGATACGGCTATCTGTGGGCCTTGAGGATATCGAGGATATTAAGGCCGATCTGGCGGATGGATTTGCAGCAGCTCAGTAATCATGAGAACACAGGAGTTGGTCACCGGTGCATGGCTAGAGACCCATGCACCTGGTGATCGCCTCTTCGTAAATATCGGTGATTTGGCCCTAGAAAGTGGGGAGAGCCTTAAGAACATAACGATCGCCTATCAAAGCTGGGGATCGTTAAACAAAAGAGGCGATAACGCCATCTTGGTCAACCATGCATTGACGGGTTGGGCCGATATCAATGGGTGGTGGCCATCGATGGTAGGACCAGGTCTGCCCTTTGATAGCGATAAGTACTTTGTCGTATGTCCGAATGTAATCGGCGGATGTCAGGGCTCTACTGGCCCGGCATCCCTTGCACCCGATGGTGCGCGCTATGGCTCACGCTTTCCATCATTAACCATTAGGGATATGGTCGCAGCCGAAGTTGCCTTTAGCGATCTGCTTGGAATAAAAAAATATCGACTCGCAGTAGGTCCATCACTGGGCGGGATGCGCTCGCTGGAGTGGGCGGTGCAGCTACCGAATCGAGTGGGGGCCATCTGCACCATTGGCTCATCGGCAGTGGCAACCGGTGATCAGATAGGCACGAGTTCGATTCAAATCCGTGCTATCAAGGCAGATCCCCACTTTTACGGTGGAGATTATTACGACAGGCCATCGGGTCCGATCCAGGGTTTGGGTATAGCCAGACGTATCGCTCATCTGACCTATCGCACCGAGGCCGAGATGGATGTGCGCTTTGGAAGAGAGCTCCAGGGAGATGAGACGGGGCGATATGCCATCGAGTCTTACTTGGACCATCAGGCAGACAAACTCGCACACCGCTTTGATGCCAATACCTATATCGCCCTGAGCGAGGCGATGAGTAGCCACGATCTCGGGCGCGGGCGTGGGGGAGTCGCAGCGGCTCTTGCAGGCATAGAGATTCCCGTTGTGGCCGTGGCTATCGATAGCGATCGGCTCTTTCCTGTGCGCCTGCAGGCTGAGATCGCCGAGCTGGCCCCATTGGCCGAGCCATTAGTCACGATCTCATCACCTTTTGGCCACGATGGCTTCCTCGTTGAGGTTGAGTCAGTGGGAGAGGTGATCAGATCCGCGCTCGCCCTGGCCTGATCCCCCTCAAACAGGGTGTTCGATGTGCAATTTAGCCTGTGGATAAATTATAATATAACCACCGCTTCAGCGCCTCGCTGATAAAACCAAAGGAACATTGTGGCTTATTTCAGTGCGCTCAAAAACAGGGCAAAGAAGAAAGACGCGAAGAAAAAAATCGCAGCCCCAAAGAAATCAGTGGGGAAGAAAACAGCCCCAAAGAAAGCGGCTGTGAAAAAGAAGGCTCCAGAAAAAAAGCCGGCCAAGATAGCGCTAAAAAAGAATTTGACTGCAAAGGATGTGCAGGCGATCGTTGATGCCAAACATGCCGTAAGTCGCAACCATGAGATTTTGCTCGAGCTCACGCGGCGTGGGGTCACATCAATCAACCGCATCCCAAAGAAGATCGATAAAGATTTAGTAGATGAGGCCCGTGCACTAGCTATCGAGATCCCATTAATCACCGAGAAACTGCGTAAAGCTGGACTTGGAACACCTGCGCGCATGCTGAGAAAGGCCGAGTATGCCTTGATTGAGACGAAGGTAGCACCCGAGAGGACAAAGACCGGCAAGGCCTCGGTAGTAACCATTGATGGTGAAGAGGTTGAACTTGAAGAGGTTGAGTTAGAGGATGTTGAGACCCTTATCGCCGAAGCGGTCGAATTAGTAGATGCTGAGGACAAGGTCCGTGTCGTCACACTCTCTGATGAATCAAGTAAAGCCGAAGGCTCCTTCACATTGGCCGATTTTGATGCCGATGATGAGGAGGAAGATAAGAACGAGCGTGAGAAGTTAAAGAAGGATCTTCGCAACGTCAATATCGTTATTGAGGCCCTTAACTCAAAGATTAATAATGCAGCGGCCCCTACCCGTTACGGTATCGCCGAGGCTGAGTCACGTGCACTGACTTACAAGCAGATTCAACAGCAGTTCGAGATGAAGACTTTCAACGAAAAGTCAGCCAAAACCGCTGCAGAGGCCATCTCTGTGGGCTCGTTGAAAAACCTTGAGGATCTTATGAACTACTTCATCGAGAAGATGAAGGCCATCCAACGTGAGATCAAATATCTTCCACCTGAGCAGACGGTCATGACTGCAGGTGCTACAGCAGATCCAGTCAAGGATTATTTGAAGCAGATCGGTCGTGTGCCACTTCTTAACGCCGAGCTGGAAGTGGAGCTTGCAACTCGTGTTGAAGTTGGACTTTTTGCCGAATCAAAGCTCAAGCACGAGAAGAAGTTAGAGAAGAAGCTCAAGCGCGAGTTGGACTGGCTCGTTGAAGATGGAAAGAGGGCCAAGAACCATTTGCTGGAGGCGAACTTGCGCCTGGTCGTCTCCCTTGCCAAGCGCTATACCGGGCGAGGAATGCTCTTCCTTGATCTTATTCAAGAGGGAAATCTAGGTCTGATCCGGGCCGTTGAAAAGTTTGATTACACAAAGGGTTACAAGTTCTCAACATATGCCACTTGGTGGATTCGTCAGGCAATTACTCGTGCGATGGCCGATCAAGCTCGTACGATTCGTATCCCAGTACACATGGTCGAAGTCATTAATAAGTTGGCACGTGTTCAGCGTCAAATGCTTCAGGATCTGGGCCGCGAACCCACCCCTGAAGAGCTAGCCAAAGAGCTTGATATGACACCTGAAAAAGTTGTGGAAGTGCAAAAGTATGGTCGCGAACCGATCTCACTTCACACACCGTTGGGGGAGGAGGGAGACTCAGAGTTTGGAGATCTCATTGAAGACTCAGAGGCCGTCGTCCCTGCCGATGCAGTCTCTTTTACACTGCTCCAGGAGCAGTTGCACTCGGTATTGGATACATTATCTGAGCGTGAAGCCGGTGTAGTTGCGATGCGCTTTGGCCTAACTGATGGCCAGCCAAAGACACTTGATGAGATCGGAAAGGTCTATGGAGTTACACGTGAGCGTATCCGTCAGATCGAATCAAAGACGATGTCCAAGCTTCGCCATCCATCACGAAGTCAGGTTTTGCGCGACTACTTGGATTAAGACAATCAGAGGTGCAAAAGGAGAGTTAGGGTAATAGAGGATTAAAGAGCAGGTGATTCGACAAGTTTTTGGCTCTCATCGATAATCTTTGCAGATACTGTCTTTAACTTCTGGGCATACTCCTTGCCATGGTGGGCACAGAACATCAGCTCGCCACCGTTAAGAAGTACTGCACGCACATAAGCCTGCGCCCCACACCGATCACAGCGGTCAAGGGCGTTAAGAGGGACTGAATCGAACATCACTTGATCTGACATGACTCTCCCCATTTCCCTAGATGCCTACTTGCTATGGAACAGGAAACCACATTTTTTTATTCCCCGCTCGTTTATTTCAAAGTAATTTACTGAAAATTCAGAAATAAAGCCCCATTTCTCCCCATCTACGGGGGGCGTCGGCGCGCTTACAGGTGATTTGGCACACCCAGGGATAACCTTTCGCCCCGTGGCCGGTAAAGATGTAGCATCAAATGTGCAAGATAGTTATACGGCCAAGGATCTAGCCGTTCTTGAGGGCCTCGATGCCGTACGCAAACGTCCCGGAATGTATATCGGCTCCACGGATTCACGTGGACTCATGCACTGCTTGTGGGAGATCATTGACAATTCGGTGGATGAATCATTGGCGGGGCATTGTAAGAAGATTGAGATCAACCTCGAGTCCGATGGATCAGTTGAGGTTCATGATGATGGTCGAGGCATCCCAGTTGATAAAGAGCCAAAGACTGGTCTGACCGGTGTTGAAGTTGTCTTAACAAAACTCCATGCTGGTGGAAAATTTGGTGGTGGATCATATGCGGCATCTGGTGGTCTGCATGGGGTTGGTGCATCGGTTGTGAACGCTCTTGCATCACGTCTTGATGCCGAAGTCGATCGTGATGGCAAGATCTACTGGATGTCCTTTCAACGTGGCGTTGCAGGAATCTTTGATGGAGATGGACCGAAGGCAGCTTTTGAGGCAAAGTCAGGTCTGCGCATCATCGGCAAAATCTCCAGCAAAGTCACTGGCACACGAATCAAATGGTGGAGTGACCGCCAGATTTTCCTCAAAGAAGCAGAGCATGATCTAGAAGAGATTTACGCCCGCGCCCGCCAGACTTCATACTTAGTTCCGGGTTTGACGCTCATAGTCAACAATAATCGCACCAAGGTTAGAACGAGTGAGAGTTTTTTTCACAAGAGCGGTATCACTGAATACTGTAATTTCCTACAGCCCGATCAGGGAATCGGTGATGTCATTCGCATTTATGGCACCGGGCATTACCAGGAGACGGTGCCTGTCTTAGATGACAAGGGCCATATGGTCTCAACCGAGGTTGAGCGCGATATGGAGGTCGATATCGCGATGAAGTGGGGCGATGGCTTTGAGACCACTGCCCGCTCCTTTGTTAACATCATCGCAACACCCAAGGGTGGTACGCATGTGTTGGGCTTTGAGCGCTCCCTGCTCAAGGTCGTCAATGAGGCCCTGCGCTCGAGTAAGACACTGGCCAGCAAAGAGGCCGATGTCATCAAAGATGACATTCTTGAGGGAATGACGGCCGTCATCACGGTGCGAATGTCAGAGCCACAGTTTGAAGGTCAGACGAAGGAGGTTTTGGGGACGGCAGCTGCAACGCGCATTGTCTCGGCCGTTGTTGCAGAGAGGATGAAAGAGTATTTCAACACCACCAAGCGCATCGACAAGGCAAACGGGCGTTTGGTCCTTGAGAAAATCGCAGCCGCATCTCGCACGCGCATATCTGCACGCGCCCACAAAGATCTGCAGCGGCGCAAGAACGCCCTTGAGTCCTCATCGCTTCCGACAAAGCTCTCAGACTGTCGCTCAGAAGATGTCACGCGTACTGAGTTATTTATCGTAGAGGGAGACTCGGCCCTTGGTACGACAAAGGCCGCCCGTAATAGTGAGTTTCAGGCGATCTTGCCGATTCGTGGAAAGATCCTGAATGTGCAGAAAGCATCGCTATCACAGATGCTCGAAGATAAAGAGTGCGGTTCGATCATTCAGGTGATTGGCGCCGGCTCTGGCAAGTCATTTGAGCTTGATGAGGCGCGTTATGGTCGAGTGATACTGATGTCTGATGCCGACGTCGATGGCGCCCATATCCGTTGTCTGCTGCTGACTCTGATGTATCGCTATATGCGCCCACTCATCGACTCAGGCCGAGTATTTGCCGCTATTCCACCTTTACATCGTATTGAGGTCATGGGTGGGGCGGGGAAAAAGGGCGAATACATCTATACCTATAGCGATGATGAGATGAAAAAGATCACAGGAGAACTCAAAAAGGGCGGCAAGAGATGGAAAGAGCCGATTCAGCGCTATAAAGGTCTTGGAGAGATGGATGCCGACCAACTGCGCGAGACAACGATGGAGCCAGATGGGCGTACTCTGCGCCGGATTACCGTCTCAGATGCCACGGCGGCCGAGGCGATGTTTGAACTCCTTATGGGAAGTGATGTAGCACCACGCAAAGAGTTCATCGCCAACGCCGAAGTGGATCGCGAACATATCGACGCTTGAGTAATCACTAGTCGATAGCAACTAAGTCGAAGTACTCCTCTTTCCACAGATCCTCATCGCCATCGGGCAACAAGATGACGCGCTCTGGTTTTAAGGATTGGACCGCCCCTTCATCGTGGCTGACCATGATGACCGCGCCTTGATACTCACTCAAGGCCCCCAGGATCTCTGCCCTTGATGCTGGATCTAAGTTATTTGTCGGCTCATCGAGTAATAAGACATTGGCCGCTGAGACGACTAGGACGGCAAGGGCTAAGCGTGTGCGCTCTCCACCTGATAGGACCTTCACAGGTTTATGAACATCATCACCAATGAATAAAAATGAACCTAAAGTGTTACGGGCCTCGGGCTCACGCAGATCAGGCGTTGCCGACATCATGTTCTCGAGCACGGTGCGCTCAAAATCCAAGGATTCATGCTCTTGGGCATAGTAACCAATCTTTAGACCATGACCATGTTCGACGATTCCGGTATCTGATTCGAGTTCACCGGCCAAGATACGCAGCAGAGTTGTCTTGCCAGCACCGTTGAGTCCAAGGATCACAACTCGCGAGCCCTTATCAATGACACAAGAGACATCGGTAAAGATCTCAAGTGAGCCGTAAGATTTTGAGAGCTCCTCACCCGATAGGGGAGTCTTGCCACACGGTGCAGGGGTTGGGAAGCGAAGACGTGCCACCTTGTCACTTACGCGTACATCCTCCAGATTTGAGCGAAGTTTCTCGGCGCGACGTAACATCCCTTGAGCAGCAGTCGCCTTTGATGCCTTGGCACGCATCTTTTCGCCCTGCTTCTGCAAAATCTCTGCTCGCTTCTCAGCGTTAGCCCGCTCTTTCTTTCGGCGGTGTTCATCCTGTTCGCGCTGGAGTAAGTAGGCTTTCCAGCTCAAGTTGTAAACATCAATGACGTTGCGATTAGCATCCAGATAGAAGACCTTGTTTACGACTGTTTCTATCAAGTGCACATCGTGAGAGATAATCACCAACCCACCTGAATACTTAGAGAGGAACTCGCGCAGCCAGATAATCGAATCGGCGTCTAAGTGGTTAGTCGGCTCATCTAGCAAAAGTGTCTCTGCTCCACTAAATAAGATCCGTGCAAGCTCGATACGTCTGCGCTGGCCGCCAGATAGGGTTGAAAGTTCGTGGGCAAAGACGGCCTCGCTCACACCTAGCGATGTGGCTATCGCCTCAGCCTCAGCAGTTGCTGCATATCCTCCGGCAGCACTGAACTCGTGCTCAACCCGGGTGTATCGCTCCATCGCTTTTTCAAGTGCCTCACCCTCGGTGCTCGACATCTCTTCCTCCACCTGGCGCATGCGATGAGAGATTTGATCCAAGTTACGGGCCGACAAGATGCGCTCGATTACCGAGCCTGGCTCATCGCCCGTGCGTGGATCCTGAGGCAGATAACCGATCTTGCCTGTGCGGTTAACTGCGCCTCCTGCAGGCATAGTCTCACCGGCTAATACTTTGGCCAGAGTTGATTTGCCGGCACCATTTCTACCTACAAAACCGATGCGATCACCACTATTGATACGAATGGTCACGCCTTTAACGAGCAGGCGAGCACCTGCACGTAGTTCTAGGGCCTGAGTTGAAATCACACCGTATTCTAGCCGAGTTTAAGCATTACCAATTCTCGTCTTACGGGGCGTAGCAAATGACTTAGAGACTGCAGTTAACTCATCAGAGACTTGGAGTTTGATCGCATCTTCACTCTTGAGTAGTTTTGTGAGTTCGGCGATCAGAGATGTGAGTTCCTTCTGCTCGGTTTCAAGCTCTAACTTGCTCATCTTGGTCAATCGACGAAGGGGCATATCTAAGATATATGTGACCTGTTCATCATTTAATTTAAACTCCTTGATGAGTTTTTCCTTCGCTGTTGCCGCATCATCACTTGATCGAATGACTTTGATGACCTTATCAATATCGATAATCGCCTTCAAAAGTCCATCGACTAGAATCAAGCGGGACTGCGCCTTGCCTTTTCGGAATTCGCTACGTCGGCGCACGACCTCTATGCGGTGCTCGATAAAGACTTTGAGCAACTCTTTCAACCCTAATGTCTGTGGGCGACCTTTCACTAGTGCAACAGCGTTGATAGAGAAGCCATCCTCCATCGGGGTCAATGCATAGAGCTGTTCGAGGACCTTGACGGCCTCAAAGCCATTTTTGAGCTCGATGACAACGTTAGTACCGGTCTGTCCATCGGTGAGGTCAATGATGTCGCTGATACCTTGGATCTTTTTTGATTTTACCAGGGCTGCGATCCGCTCCACTACCTTTTCAGGGCCGATCGTAAATGGCAACTCTTTGATGATGATTCCTATTTTGCGTGAGGAGACCCTCTCGACCTCCACACTGGCACGGAGCTTAAATGTCCCCTTGCCCGTGGCATATGCCTCACGTACTCCCTCAAGACCAACGAGCTCACCTCCCGTTGGAAAATCTGGGCCTGGGATATATTTCATCAACTGCTTGAGGCTGGCAGATGGATTTTCGATCAAAAACTTAGTGGCAGCGATTACCTCTCCGAGATTATGTGGGGCCATATTTGTGGCCATACCTACTGCGATTCCAGAGCCTCCGTTAACGAGCAGATTGGGATATGCAGCGGGTAGGACCAATGGCTCTGAGAGTTGCCCATCGTAGTTGGGGCCAAAATCGACTGTGTCCTCATCGGCCTCTGCAACCATCGCCATTGCCGCCGTTGCAAGACGCGCCTCGGTGTAGCGCATCGCCGCCGGACCCGCATCGAGTGAGCCGAAGTTTCCATGACCATCAATGAGCGGTAGACGCATTGAAAAGGACTGCGCCATGCGCACAAGTGCGTCATATATTGCACCATCACCATGCGGGTGCAACTTACCCATCACCTCTCCGACAACGCGTGCACTCTTTACATGTCCCCGCTCAGGACGCAACCCCATATCAGCCATCTGATGAAGGATGCGACGATGAACGGGCTTGAGACCATCGCGTGCATCGGGTAGGGCACGTGAGTAGATGACAGAGTAGGCATACTCCAGAAATGATTCAGAGACCTCTTTGGAGACATCGATATCAACGATCCTGCCTGGATATTCACCGGGTTTTGGACCAGTTGCCTTCTTAGCCTTGCTCTTCGTTGGTGTCGTTGCCATGAGGGAATTGTGCCAACTGCATGGGTTAATTCAGGGGAGGGCGCGCCCCAACTGTTGCAACACACTTTGCCGCCAATGATGTTCCAGCGGTCAAAGCCTGATCCAGGTCATGTGTTTGTAGCCACATGGGAATAAAACCTGCTGCAAATGAATCTCCGGCCCCAGTGGTATCGACAACGTTAGTTGTCACTGCCGCGACTTTGACCGATTCATCCTTGAAGATGGCCATTGCACCACGTGAGCCGAGTTTGATCACGACAAGTGGTGTGTAAGCCTTCAGATTCTCTTCGGCGAGCTCAATCTGTAAATCACCACCAAGATAGATCGCCTCTTCTGCATTAAGCAAGATGCCATCCATGAGTGATACCCACGACAAGACCTCTTCACGAGAGACGATCTTCATGGCTCCCGTGGTGGTGGGATCGAAGAAGATAGGAATGCCTGCGGCTTTAATCTTTTTTATCATGGCAAGGACGACATCGCGGCTGCGAAAATCCAGGAGTGCATAGCCACTCAGATACACACCATCAAAGCCATCAAGTGGGGGTAGGTCACCTATCTCAAGGTCTGCGTTAGCGCCATTATCAGGAAACATCGTGCGCTCACCGTTGGCATCGACCAAGATGACTACGACACCGGTAGGGCGCCCCGAACGCATGAGATTCATATGATCTACGCCGTACTTGTCCAAATCTGAGATCAATGCAAAGCCAACGGGATCGTTACCAACCCGAGCGACGAGCTGAGCCTCGGTGTTTGTGCGAGTTATCCAGGTCGAGACATTTGCTGCCTGCCCACCTGGATGCGTGGAGATCCGACTCGATGTGTCGTTTCCATAGTTGATGCTCTCTTTTAATTGAGCAATGACATCTAGTGCCAAGTCACCTATACAGAGGATTTTCTTCATTTCATGGCCAAGGCTATCTCAGCGGCTAGGGCGCAGTTAGCTTTGATAATCTCGGTATTGATTGCAAGAGACTCACCATCAGATGCCTTGTGAAAATGCTCAAGCAGATAGGGAGTCACCTCTTTCCCCCTGATTCCATCATGGGCAGCCTTTGCGAGTCCAGTTGCCAGTATTTGATCATGACGGGATTTTTCCATCTCTCTTTTTACTGGATTTGCAACTATCAACGCCTTGAACTGAGTACCAATTAGAGTACGAGCCCTTATGATTGTGGCGATCTCATCTGCGCTATCCACTCGGTGCTCAAGGTCAAAGCCTGAATCAGTCAGATAGAAGCCGGGGAATCGATTGGTTTGATATCCCACGACAGCGATAGCAAGGGTCTCTAGGCGCTCAAGGGTTGCATGAACATCTAGGATTGATTTTACGCCAGCACAGATGACTGTCATGTCCAGCTGGGAAAGTGCCGTGAGATCGGCCGACTCATCAAATGACTCGTTAGCACCACGATGCACACCACCCAGGCCACCTGTTGCAAAGAGCTTTATCCCGGCTATCGCGGCGATGTGTGAAGTTGCAGCAACTGTCGTGGCCGCACTCTTACCTGCTGCGACAATAACAGCTAAATCCCTGATTGATGCCTTGGAGATGTCACCACGATTGGCAATAGCTTCAAGTTCATGTGCCTCTACCCCAACACAGATGGAGCCATCTAGTACTGCGATTGTGGCAGGTACAACTCCCTGATCGCGGATTATCTGTTCACACTCCATGGCAACGCTCAAGTTACTTGGCCGCGGTAGACCATGGCTGATAATCGTCGATTCGAGAGCAACGATGGGTTTTTTTGAGGCAAGTGCAGCCGAGACTTCAGCGGAGTATTTTATCGTCTGCTTCATATGTGCAACCTTAGCGGATGTGATGAGAAGATATGCACGTGCATTTATCGCAGGTGACCCCATCAATTTTTTCTGCCCTTGGACTTAGTACCGCTGAAGACTCGATCAACGTTGGCCAGAGCCCTATGGGGCGAGAGATACTTTTTCTGATTGATGGCTTTGGCGCCGAAGTATTAGATATTTACGCCTCTCACATCCCGACTATTTCACGACTTACGCATTATGGAATAGTCAAGGTTTCTTTTCCATCGACAACGGCAACAAATCTTGCAACATTAATCACTGGAGCCCTGCCCGGGGTACATGGGATGTTGGGCTACACGGTTCAAGTTCCACGCTCAGGTGGACGTATATTGAATGCTCTCAGGTGGGATGAACGAGTTGACCCGTTACATTGGCAGCCAGTACCAACCCTCTTCGAGCGTGCGATGGCCGAAGGTATTCAAGTCTCGCATGTCGCTGCAAAACGTTATGAGAACTCTGGTTTTACACGCGCAGTCTTTCGAGGAGCCAATTATAAGGGTGCAAATCATGTCAGTGATCTGATTGCACAGACAAAAGATGCGTTGAGAAAGACACCGGCTTTTGTCTACCTCTATGTCAATGATCTCGACTCAGCTGGCCATAGCGATGGGGTTGGGAGTGAAAAATGGCTGTTGGCTCTTAGGATGATTGATCAGATGCTGGCCGAGCTAATGAAAGAGATGCCACAAGGTGTTCGTATCTGGCTCACATCAGACCATGGAATGATCAATGTTGGAGAGAAGATTGTTATAGGTAAAGATAATTCCTTGCAGGACAATATCGCGGTGATCGGGGGAGAGCCCAGAGCCAGACACTTATATCTAAACCTTGATCACGATAGTCCCTCTGCCCGAATTGAGGTCGCAGGTGTTTGGCAGGAGTTTTTAGGCGATCGCGCCCATATTCTCACTCGTGAGCAGGCAATTGCGAATAACCTCTTTGGTGATATTGCCAGCATTGATGCTTGTGATCGCATGGGTGATGTGATTGCGATTACTAAAGATACGGTTGTCTTAATTGACCCAGCCCGTGTCGAGAAAGAGAGTGCGATGGTCGGACACCACGGCTCAGATAGTGAGATTGAGAGCCAGGTAGCTCTTCTTACAACAACGTTGAGTTAGAGGCAGGTTTAATCCTCGGAAGGTTTGATGCCGAACATGATCTCATCCCAGCTGGGGACCTTTGCCCGCGCAACAATGCCATCGCGCTTGGCCTCATCATCTGGCAGTTCACGGATAACGGCAAGTCGCGGTACCTCTGGCTCATCACTGAGTTGCTCGCGAAGAGATGGGTGATTCGACTCAGAGTAGACAAGACCTGGCGTTGGTAGTGGTGTCGGGCGAGATGCTGGCTCATCTCCCATCATCCATCGTGCATTCTCATCAAGAGAGAAGAGAAGACGCCGTGTTGGATCAAAGCTCCATTGGGCGATGCCGTAGCCACTGCTATTGGGATAGTGAAGCTCCAGTGTCCATGTGCCATCTTCATGGCGCCATGTGGTCCATGAAAGATCGGATGAGTCAACGTTGCGAGGTGCAAGACGGGAGATAACAACTCCCAGGAGAGTGACCGCCTCGCGTGCACCCTCTTTGCGGACAGGAATCTGTTGAGCCTGATCGATGATATAAATGCGCTCCTGCATAATGGGACCAGAGAAACGCTCTATCTTATCGAGTGAAATATTATTTTCACGAGCGAGTTGATCAGGTAGTTCCCCGGCACGTAAGCGGCGCTGAATCTCCTTTACTGAGATTGTCTCACTCTCTTGCACTGGTACAGATGCAAGCCGAGGTTGGTTGACCATAGCCCGCAAAGTATCGCTGATACGTAGGGAGAATTCAGCTCCTTGACTATCATGAAGCAGGAGATGGGTTCCCTCATCGTTTTTTTGGATAAAACGAAGCTCAGACATGTTTGGAAGAATATCTGATGAGCGCCTTATAAGTCTTGAAGTAGGGCAGTGTGGCTACGATTGCAAAAATCATGAAGGCTAATGGAACCCAAAATGCAGTTTTGGCCCCGTAAATGTCGATGACCCACCCTGTAATCGCACTCGAGAGTGCCCCGCCGAGTGGCATACCTGCCACGACCCAGCTGAATGTCTCGGTGATTTGTCCGGCTGGCACAGCCGACTCGGCCACGCCATAGGCGTTGACGATAAGAGGAGAGATCGCAAAGCCATTCAAAAAGAGGGCGATTCCAAGAGCCGGGATAGATCGTACGAAGATAAAAGGAATGCTCAGTAGCGTGAGAGATATCAAAAAAAATAGGAAACGTACTACGTGCGAGGTTCTCCACTTGATGACTCCATTGATAATGGCTGCAATCGCACTTCCACTGGCCCAGATAGCAAGAAGTAACCCTGATTGTGATTGTGACCCATAGAGATCGGTAAATGCGACGGTAGCGAGTGCAATTGCGCCAAAAAATCCCCCGAGAAATATGGTGGGGGCCACAATCGCCTGAAGTTTTCTATTTTTTATGACCGCAGGGTGTGGATCTACCTTTGGCTTGGGAGAGGCGGGGGGTTCAGAGGCTCTTTGAATGGCAAATAGCGGGGCCCCAATCGCAAGAAACAACATTCCTACGATGAGGCCAGCAGCAGGTGTAATCGATGTTGCACATGCCGTCGCGATAATCGGCCCAACGATGAAGACGAACTCATCATTGAGGGCCTCAAGAGAGTAGGCAGTATTAATGAGGTGTCGCCCATTTTTATCCTCCGATGTGGTGATTTCATCAGTGCTCAGAATATGGAGCCAGCGACGACGAACCATGCCCCCTAGATTTATCGATACCGCCTCAGCGAGGATAATTGAGAGGAACCATGTCCAGATAGGTGCATCATTGAGAACCAGGAGAAGAAAAATACTCAATCCAAGGAGCTTGAGAGGGACTACACGGATCAAAATCGCTCGCTGTCCAATTTGATCAGCGATCCGTGCCCAAATTGGCATGGAGAGAGCGACAACAATCGATGCCGTAGCACCTATTGCCCCCGCTAGTGCATATGATCCATTTGCTGCAACGACAATAAAGATCAACGCTAGTGAATCCATTGACACAGGCATCCGGCCGATGATTCCTGGAAGAGAGAACCTAATTGCACCAGGGGTCCGGAACAGGGTCATATACGCAGAAAACATGGCGTGAGTCTATGTCAGGCTAGACTGCAAGCATGTTCGATGCGAAAACAATTCTCGAGTTAGCCCTTGGAATTGCCCATCAAGCAGGCAAGCTTTTGATGGACCGGCCCGCATCATGGAACTTGACTGAAAAATCGACATCCATCGATTTTGCAACGCAAATGGATACTGCAAGTGAGAGACTTATTGTGGAATCAATCTTGGCCGCTCGCCCCCACGATGGAATAATCGGTGAGGAGGGGGCAAGTCGTGAAGGCACAAGTGGTCTGACTTGGATTATCGATCCCATTGATGGCACCGTTAACTATTTTTATGCTCTACCAGGCTGGAATATCAGCATCGCAGTAAAAGATGAGACAGGGGTCTTGGTAGGAGTAGTGCATGCACCCTCCATTATGAGTACTTGGCATGCAGTACGAGGTCAGGGTGCATACCTCAATGAAATTCGGCTTGAATGTAATAATCCCGTTGAACTAGGTCAATCCTTGATTGCAACGGGTTTCGCCTATGAAATTAAGGACAGAGCGCATCAGATTGAGATAGTCGATCGATTGATTCCGATGATTCGCGATATCAGACGCATAGGTGCGGCGGCAACTGACCTTTGTTGTGTTGCCACAGGTATGGTCGATGGATACATAGAGACTGGTTTGAAGGAGTGGGATCTTGCCGCCGGTGGGCTCATTGCACGTGAGGCCGGAGCTATCGTCACCACACAGATATGGCGAGATTTGGAGCTTACGATCTGTGCCGGGCCTGTCCTACATGAGCGATTAAGCCGTGAGATTCCAGCCTGATTCAGCTCGATTTAGGCTCAGGGCCCCATCTATGGCAAGATACGACATCTGCACCGCCACAGCGAGTGCTTTTAATCGATAATAGGAAATCAGGTAGGAAAGATGAACATCCTTGACGCCTTAGATGCGCAGTCCCTGCGCCATGACATCCCTCAATTTCGTGCAGGTGATGAGCTCAAGGTCCACGTACGTGTTATCGAGGGCAGCAAGAGCCGTCTTCAGATCTTCCAAGGAATCGTGATGCGTCGTCAAGGAGATGGCGTTCGTGAGAGCTTCACAGTACGTAAAGTCTCTTACGGTGTTGGAGTAGAGCGCACATTCCCGGTTCATACACCTGTCATTGAAAAGATCGAATTAGTTAAGAAGGGTGATGTACGTCGCGCCAAGCTCTATTACCTACGCGATCTTCGCGGTAAGGCTGCCAAGATCCGTGAGAAGCGTAATGGGGTCGAGGGCTACGGTGATGGGATTCTCTCGACACCGACCTCCGAACCAGTCGCAGAGGTTGCTGTATCTGAGCCGGTGAGTGAAGTGGTAGAGGCTGCAGTAGCAGAGGTGACAACAGAGGTTGTGGCCCAAGATGTAGCGACAGAGATTGTTCCCGAAACGCAAGATCCAAAAGCTGAATAATCTTTTCAATGCGCCGTAGAGGATCTCTCCTCAAAGAGCTCCCGATTCTTGTTGTTGTAGCGCTGGTGGTCTCTCTATTCATCAAGAGTTTCCTTGTGCAGTTCTTCTATATCCCCTCCGGGTCCATGGAAAATACCCTTCAGATTCAAGATCGGGTCGCTGTGAATAAGGTGCCAGTTCTCTCGCGCACAATCTCACGTGGTGATGTCGTTGTTTTTAGGGACCCTGATAACTGGCTATCAGAGGTATCGGACTCCTCGGCCAATAGATTCATCGCATTGTTGAAATCAGGTCTAGTTGCCGTTGGAGTTCTGCCCAATCCGGCCAAGCAGTATTTGGTCAAGCGCACTATAGGCGTAGCTGGTGATCGTATCGTTTGTTGCACAAAGGATGGAAAGTTGACTCTCAACGATAAAGCCATTGATGAGCCATATATCTTTGCTGGAGACAAACCTAGTGAGATGAAGTTTGATATCACTGTTCCTAAAAATAAGATCTGGGTCATGGGTGATCATCGCGGGGCAAGTGCCGATTCTCGATATCACCAGGATGACATAAACAAGGGGATGGTCCCGATTTCACGTGTGACTGGCCGGGTCTTTGCAGTTATTTGGCCGCTTAAAAATTTCTTGTATATCTCTCCGATTGATGTTACTCAGTAGTCTCAAATGAAGGTGATCGAGCGCATGCTCGTCAAGGCCGGTATCACGCCGATCGCAGGTGTTGATGAGGCAGGTCGTGGCGCATGTGCTGGCCCATTGGTAATAGCAGCTGTGATCTTGCATGATCCTTTTGCACCCGAGCTATCTCTCGTTCGTGACTCAAAAGAGATTTCTCAGACAAAGCGTGAGGAGATTTATGAGCTCATCCAATCAGCGGCCACTTCAATCAGTGTCATAATCGTGCCGGCACGTGATATTGATGCACGTGGGGTGCATGCGGCAAATCTCGATGGAATGCGTCGGGCCGTCCATGGACTTGAACAGACACCTGCATATGTCTTGACGGATGGATATGCCATTGAAGGATTGGGTATTCCCAATTTAGCGGTGTGGAAAGGTGATCAGGTCGTTGTATCGATAAGCGCCGCATCGATTGTCGCAAAAGTAACCAGAGATCGCATCATGCGTGAGATGGCGCTGCAATTTCCGGGCTATGGCTTTGCCGGGCATAAGGGATATATCACTGCTGAACACACAAGAGCTCTCAATGCTCATGGAGTCTGTGTGGAACATCGCCGTTCATTTGCAAATATCGCAGCGCTCATCCACAAGTAACTCTCACAGGTTCGCCTATGTCAGGGCGGTTATTTATCCTCACCTCCTATGCAAGTACAGAGTAATCAACGTCGGGGCGTATCTGATGTGTGCAGGAGTTGAACTATGAATGAGCGGGAGGCACGCTCAGTCCTCTTCAGTGCAATTGAGGGTGGACATCGATTCTGGTCATCTGAGATCTGCTCACATGGCGCCCTTGCAACTATTGAGAAGCTCCAATCAGGAGGCTATGACGGTATCAAATTCCACAAGTTGATATTCACACTCTCCACAACGACTCCAGATCGGGTATTGAGCGCAATTGATCGTGTGCAGGCACAACTCTTGGTTCCAGGTGATGCACTCTGGCCACAAGCAGTTGAGGATCTTATGGCACCGCCGATTGCCCTGATTGCGAAAGGAAATCCAGAGGTCCTCACAATGCAATCGCTGGCGATAGTAGGGACTCGTAACCCAACAAACTATGGTGTGCGAATCGCCGGGGAATTTGCAGCCGGATTCGTCGACCGTGAATGGGGGATAGTCAGTGGAGGTGCCTATGGAATCGACACAGCTGCACACCGAGGAGCTCTCATCGCCGAAGGTGTGACAATCGCCGTCATCGCATCCGGAATCGATGTTAATTATCCAGCGGGCAATACTCGATTATTCGCAGAGATCTGTGAGGCAGGGGCGATAATCACTGAGGTAATGCCTGGGCATCCGGCGCTACCGGCACGCTTTCTCACACGCAATCGACTGATCGCTGCAATCTCTGGCGCAACCCTGGTCGTTGAAGCTGCATTTCGAAGTGGTTCACTGCGCACTGCACGCGATGCTGCAGAGCTATTTCGACCTGTCATGGCCATTCCAGGTCCCATAAATTCACCAACAAGTGAGGGCTGTCATCGATTGATAGGCGAGCGTGCTGCAGAGATCGTGACATCGGTTGCAGATGCGGTGGAGTTTGTTGGTGCCAATAGATGAGAGACTAGGGATATGAGTGAGCACCGTTCGGGCTTCGTTGCCATTGTTGGCCGCCCAAACGTCGGTAAATCCACTCTCATCAACGCTTTAGTAGGTAGCAAGATCGCAATCACATCGCACCATCCAAATACGACACGCACTGCAATTAGAGGCATCGTCCATGGTGTCGATTTCCAAGCCGTTCTCCTGGATACTCCAGGACTACATAAACCCAAGACGCTTTTGGGCCAGCGCCTCAACGCGGTAGTTGATCAAAGCCTTGATTCGGTCGATATCGTGATCATGTGCATACCTGCCGATGAGAGCTCTGGAGCAGGGGATCTGTTCATCGCTGCTGAGATTGCCAAACATCCACGAGCAAAAAAATTTGCTGTTATTACTAAAACTGATTTGATCTCCAAGGAGAAGTTGGCTCTGCGCTTAGCGGGCATCATGAAAATAGCCCAAGGCTTTGAGTGGGATGAGATTATTCCCGTTTCAGCCACGATTCATGATCAGATTGATTTGCTCAACAAACTCATCGGTGCTCATCTACCCGTTGGGCCGGCCTACTATCCAGAGGGCACGACCAGTGATCAAGCAATCGAACAGTTGATCTGTGAATTCATCCGCGAGGCGGCTTTGCACGATGTCCGAGAAGAGCTTCCACACTCCATCATGGTCACGATCGAGGAGTTTGGGGAGCGGCCAGAGAAGGGTTCACGACCATTCTTTGATGTCCATGCCACAATTCATGTGGAGCGGGATTCACAGCGGGCGATTTTGCTGGGTCATCAAGGCACACGTCTGAAAGAGATTGGTATTCGTGCAAGGGCCGATATCGAGCGCTCTTTGGCGGCAAAGATTTTCCTTGGATTACACGTCAAAGTCTCAAAGGAGTGGCAGCAGGATCCAAAACTTCTCGAGCGTCTAGGCTTCGGCAATAACCACTGACTTTGATTTACGGCTAGCTAAATAAGAGCCAATAAACACAAGCGGTAGGCCAACGATTATTCCAAGAGTAATTGGCTCATTCAAAATGATGATTCCAAGAATAACGGCGACGGCAGTATTGACGTAAGTGATGAGAGACCCTCGTGCCGCACCAATCTCAACGATGACTGTAAAAAAGAGCATAAACGCGATCGCCGTTGAAAAAATGCCAAGTATTATGAGCGCAGCGACAGCATTGAAAGAAACTGGATTTTGGGGCCAGGTCATTATCGAAAGCGGGAGGTAGAAGATACAAGTAATCGCCATAGCTAGGCCGTTGATTGCAATACCGTCAACACCTGGCAGATTGGAGATGACCATCAAGACGGCATAGGCGTAAAGGAGAGAGGCTAATATGACCATTGCGATAGCCTTTGGATTACTCGTTCCAATAATCGATTCGATCCCAACTAGGGCGATAATTCCGATAAACCCGATCATGATTCCAAATATGCGTTTTGGTTCCCAAACCGAATGATCTCCACGCAGGGAGGCAAATATCGTCGCAAAGATCGGAACTGTGGCAACTAGCAATCCAGCAAGGCCTGATGAGATCTCCTTCTCGGCGGTGGTAATAAGAATCCAAGGTCCCACCATCTCAAGAAAGGCGTAAGGCAGTACATATTTGATTCCCCGGACAGCGTCTATGAGGCTCCCTCTATAGAGAGCGATTGGAATTAAGATCGCTGCACCAATCAACGTCCGCCCAGCCACGATGAGTGGAGGTGGAATATCGGCCACTGCGACCTTCATGAGCAAGTAAGGGATGCCCCAGAGAAAACCTACGACTGCAAATTGAATCCAAGATTTACGCGACATCTATCTAATCGTTACTCGAGATAAGTCACCTGTTGCTCTCATCGTTTTTCCCCAGCCGAAGTGAATCATCCCCATAGTCTGCCAGCATCGACGTATTTTTTAGTAGCCTTGGTTGTGATATCAAAGGCGTAATCATATTGTGCGAGATAGCCTTCATAGCCTGTGCGATCGCCCCAACCTTCAATGAGCTCTCAACTCTGTTTATAGGCCACTACCTCAGGGATGCAGCCCACTTGACTACCTGCGTTGATGAGTCCAGACCAGCGATGAATTGTCGATTAGCCATGTCGCACGGCTAGACTGTGCTCGTCAAAGGAGACCACAAGTAGGGCGAACTGCAGTGATGAAGCCCTTGATCAATGAATTCTTTGTTATGGAGTCAAGAATGCGTATTGGTGTGCTCACTGGTGGGGGAGATTGCCCTGGTCTCAATGCCGTTATCCGGGCCAGCGTCCGTAAAGGGATCAAGGAGTATGGCCACGAGTTCCTTGGCTTCCGTGATGGCTGGAAGGGTCCACTCGAGGGACTCACAATGCCGCTGTCCATTGAGACAACTCGCGGCATCTTGCCACGAGGCGGAACGATCCTGGGATCATCACGCACAAACCCATTCAAGATAGAGGGTGGCGTTGAGAAGATCAAAGATAATTTAGCAAAGGCTGGAATTGATGCCTTGATCGCAATAGGAGGAGAAGACACACTCGGTGTCGCGACAAAACTTGACTCACTGGGTGTCAAAGTAATCGGTGTCCCAAAGACGATTGATAATGACTTGAATAACACTGATTACACATTTGGTTTTGATACTGCAGTCAATATTGCCGTCGAAGCCATCGACCGCTTGCATACAACTGCAGAGTCACATCATCGTGCCTTGATTGTCGAAGTTATGGGCCGTCACGCTGGCTGGATCGCACTACATGCAGGCCTTGCAGGAGGTGCCACGTGCATTTTGATTCCCGAGCATAAGTTCTCAGTGGACAAGGTCTGTCAATGGGTGGAGTCTCGCTTTAAATCCCATTACGCCCCGATCATCGTCGTAGCCGAGGGTGCAATCCCACAAGATGGTGACATGGCGGTGAAGGATCAGAGTGTGGACTCTTTTGGTCACGTCAAACTGGCTGGGATCGGTGATTGGCTCGCGCAAGAGATCGAGGCAAAGACCGGCACAGAGGCACGCACATCTGTTCTGGGCCATATCCAACGTGGTGGTTCTCCAACGGCCTTTGATCGAGTTCTAGCCACCCGCTTTGGCCTACATGCGATAACGGCCGCTCATGAAGGCGACTGGGGCACGATGGTTGCACTTCACGGCACAGATATCGTCCGTGTCCCGTTGGCATCTGCGACTGAAAAACTCAAATTAGTTCCAATTGAGCGCTACAAGGAGGCTGAGATTTTCTTCGGCTAATCGCATCTCGCGAATAGCATCTGACTCTCTACTCTTATCCCCATGAGCACCTTACTTGACTCTCTCTTTACACCCGGCTTAATCGCCGCCCAGCAACCTAATTGGCCAGGTGGCCCAGATGGCGCCCAGATTAAGGCGGCCGTTGCAGAGTTGAAATCCTTTCCACCGCTTGTCTTTGCTGGGGAGTGCGATGATCTCAAAGCCCGTATCGCACTAGCCGCTGATGGAAACGCCTTCTGGCTTCAAGGTGGAGATTGTGCTGAGACATTTGTAGCTGCAACTGCCGATTCGATACGAAATCGCATCAAGACGATCTTACAGATGGCAGCTGTCTTGCAGTATCACTCGAGTCTTCCCGTTATCAAGGTTGGACGTATGGCTGGGCAGTTTGCAAAGCCTCGCTCAAATGATACCGAGACGCGTGGAGATGTAACTCTGCCAGCCTACCGAGGTGATGCCGTAAACGATCTTGAATTCACGCAAAGTGCTCGGACTCCTGATCCCAACCGCTTAGTTCGTGTGTACAACACATCGGCTGCGACTCTCAACCTTGTGCGTGCATTCACCCAAGGTGGATTCGCCGATCTTCGCCAGGTCCATGAATGGAACAAGGGCTTCATCCGTGACTCATCGGTCGGTGTCAGATACGAACAAATGGCAAATGAGATTGGTCGAGCCCTGGCATTTATGAACTCAGCAGGAGTTAACCCAGAGTCATTCAAATCAGTAGACTTATTTGCAAGTCATGAGGCACTTATTTTGGAGTATGAAAAAGCGCTGACCCGTATCGATTCACGTACAGGAGATCCATATGATGTTTCAGGTCACTTCATATGGATCGGAGAGCGCACTCGTGCCTTAGATGGTGCTCACATAGATTTTGCCTCCAAAGTCCGTAATCCGATTGGGGTGAAACTTGGCCCTAAGTCAACTGTCGGTGATGCATTGGCATTGATCGAAGCCTTAGATCCAGATCGCGAACCAGGGCGTCTAACTTTTATCACGCGTATGGGTGCTGGCAAGATTCGTGAAGTTCTACCCTCATTGATAGATGGAGTCACCAAATCTGGGGCAAAAGTACTGTGGGTCTGCGATCCAATGCATGGCAATACCTACGAGGCCCCAAGTGGCTATAAGACACGTAGCTTTGATGATGTCATGGATGAGGTCAAAGGCTTCTTTGAAGTCCATAAAGCCCTTGGTACTCACCCAGGTGGGATACACATCGAGCTTACTGGCGATGATGTGACCGAGTGTGTTGGGGGTGGGGAGAAAATCTCGCACGAAGATCTAGCCACTAAATACGAGAGCGCATGTGATCCACGTCTGAACCACGCACAAGCACTTGAACTGGCATTTTTAGTTGCAGAGATGTTGCGAGAACGCTAATTTGTGTCAGTGACTTTACTTGTCTCATCCCTTAAAACTCCCATTGGCACTTTGAATCTCTTAGCCGATGATCAAATCCTCATAGCTTCAAATCTCTCAACAATCTCTGCCTTCAAAGCTGGCAGAGACGTCAAGAGTGTCACATCAATACCCGTGATCTGTGATCTGATCAATGATTATTTCGATGGAAATCTAGATGCAATTAATGCCATAAAAGTCCGCCAAAAGGGTGCAACCTTCTCCCAGGCGGCTTGGAGGGCGATGCGTAAGATCACTGCTGGCAAGGCTCTTTCTTACGCAGAGTTGGCAGATAAGGCGGGATCACCTTCAGCGGTGCGTGCAGCAGGAACAGCCTGTGCCACAAATGCAATCATGTTAGTCGTACCATGTCACCGAGTCGTGAAAACAGGGGGAGCGCTGGGCAATTACGCTTATGGTGTGGATAAGAAAGAGTGGCTCCTAAGCCACGAGGGCTTTCTTTAAAATCTCTTTCGCCTGCAGCAGCTGCGAATCATCAAAATCCATGTGAGTGACTAAACGCGCATACTTTGGCCCCAAGGCGCTAATCCATAGACCATTTTCACGACAGCGCACAGATAGTTCAGAGGCAGAAAACGGTAGTGAAGTTAAATCTAAACCAACGATATTTGTCTCCACACCTGAGACATCGATAAGTGATGAATCTATCGCTGCGATTGTGGTAGCCAACTCCTTTGCTCGGCGGTGATCATCGGCTAGACGCGCGATATTGTGATCGAGGGCGTAATGGCCAGCCGCTGCCAGAAGCCCAACTTGGCGCATGCCCGCTCCATAGCGCTTGCGCCATACTCGAGCCTTAGCTACCCGCTCTTTCGTGGAGAGCATGAGCGAGCCGACTGGTGCACCCAAGCCCTTGGACAAGCAGACACTGATAGTGTCGAAATACTTTCCATAATCGAAAAATGAGACACCGCTTGCAATATGGGCATTCCAGATTCGTGCGGCATCTAAATGAAGAGATAGACCCATCTCATCTGCACCTTTGCGCAGCTCCTGCATCTCAAGTAAAGGTTGGACTGTTCCACCACCAAAGTTATGGGTATTTTCAACGGCGATGGCGGTCGTGGAGACCAGATATGGGCCAGAATCTGGGCGGGCAATCTCAAGGGCATCGGAGGCCTTTAGCAGTCC
This sequence comes from Actinomycetota bacterium, assembly GCA_005800815.1. Lineage (GTDB taxonomy): Bacteria > Actinomycetota > Actinomycetes > Nanopelagicales > Nanopelagicaceae > Planktophila. Next base: position 42,047 of record SYEK01000011.1, on the reverse strand, counting down.
GCGCTTGGCTGGCCAGGTTCGGGTCGTCACTCCACTAAAGGCTGCGGCTGCACCTAGTTCGGCTCGAACGATGTGAGAGTTAGTCTCGGCGATTAGCTCTTCCCCCGGGGCAACTAACAATCGAATCGCCAACTGATTGGCTAGAGAGCCTGTGGGAGAAAAAAGTCCCGCCTCTTTTCCAAACATCTTGGCAAGGCGCTCTTCAAGTGAATTGACTGTCGGATCATCACCGTAAACATCATCACCGACGAGGGCATGTGCAATTGCATCTCGCATACCGGCAGATGGTTGAGTCACAGTATCTGAGCGAAGATCTATTGCCATGTGTGTGAGCCTACTTCTCTTCTCGTATGACAATCAAATACATGGCGCCAACAACCATGACTCCACCTATCGAGCTCTGCAAACTCAGAGTTTCACCTCCAAAGATAACTGCGAAGATTGCCGCGAATACAACCTCCATCGTTAGAATCACAGCGACTTTGATCGGACTCATGTGGGCCTGTGACCAGGTCTGGATAATAAAGGCGATCGCAGTAGCAAAGACAGCAGTGAAGATCACAACACCCCAGACATCGGCATCAGGAGGTGGTGCATAACCACCAGGAATAGATGCGATACCTGCCAAAATCGCACACATAGCAAGTTGCACGACGGTCATTGCATAGGTGTCACGACCCGGACTCCATCTGCTCAGAGCGATGATATGAAGTGCAAACAGGATTGCGCTGATGAAGGTCAATAGCTCTCCTAGACCAACCGACCAGCCACGAATCGATAAGAGACCAAGCCCAGCGGTGCCTAGTGCGATACAGCTCCAGGTAAAACGACTGACACGTTGGCCAAGGATGAGAGAGGCGAAAAGGGGGGTCAAAACAATGTAGAGACCTGTGACAAAGCCTGTGATTGCAGCACCTGTGCGCGCTAGACCCAGAGTCTGAAAGATATATCCACCTCCAAGGAGCACTCCAGTTGCCCCTGCACGTAGGAGCAAGTCCCGATCAATTAATTTGATGACCCTTGGTCGGATCAGGATCATCACGATGACGGCAAGACTAAAGCGGGTAAAGAGAAAGTTATTGACACTCTGTCTTTGAATGGCATCCTTCATGATCACAAATGCCCAACCCCAGGCCATTGAAACACAGAGCAGTGCCCAAGGTGCCAACCTCATTTTGAGGTGTTGTTGAGAGTTGCTCACTTCTCATCTCGCAGAGACTTCAACAAGGCTACTTCACTTGTGTGCTTGTCCTCCATGCCAGGTGTCTCTAATACCAAGGGCACACCCGCCGTTGCTGGATGAGCGAGTAATTCGGCAAAGGGTGCAACCCCTATATGGCCATCTCCGATATTTTGGTGGCGATCCTTGAGGGCTCCACAGACATCCATCGAATCATTGGCGTGCACCAATTTGAAACGCTCCCTACCTGCGACTTCTACGAGAAGATCCAAAACCTTAGTCATACCACCCTTGATGGCTATGTCATGGCCGGCGGCAAAGACATGGCAGGTATCAAGACAGATACCGACCTTTGGATGGTACTCAAGTGCCTTGAGATAATTCTCAAGATCATCTATCTTCTTTACTAACGACTGTCCCTGTCCTGCGGTTGGCTCGAGTAAGAGAAAAGGTGAGTCTTCTTTAAGAGCATTGAGAATCGGCATCATGCCCTCATGTATCTGCCTCCAAGCTCTCTCGAGATAGTTCACATCAACTGCAGATCCAGTGTGAATGACAGCACCCAATGCGCCGATATCACTGGCTCGCTGTAATGAGTAAGCAGTTGAGGCCAATGAGTTCTCATATGTTGCCGGCGTAGGAGAGCCTAAGTTGATCAGGAAGGGGGCATGTACGTAAGTCTGGATATCAAGGGCTGCAGCTTTGAGCTTAAATGCCTCGTCCAAATCTGGCTTTGATGCCGGCATTGCCCACATACGTGGACTCGAAGCGAAGACTTGGATTACCTCTGCTCCAGTAGTCTGCGCATACTCAATCGAACGCTTGGCCATTCCTCCAGTTGTTGGAGTATGAGCACCGATACGCGAACGCGCCTGAGACATCCAGTCACCCTACGGTAATCGTGACCGTACTGCCACGTTTGACTTTACTTCCGACCTTGGGGGAGATATTTGTGGTCTTTTTGATTTTTTTGACTCCCAATTTCTTGACGATGACTTTAAGATCAAGGTTTTTAAGCGCTGCTACCGCCTTACTCTCCTCAAGTGAGAGCACATTCGGAATGTAAACATATTGAGAGCCTTTTGAGACAATCAGTCTGACCTTTGAATTCTTTGGGACGTCAATATTTCCTGTAGGTGTCTGTGAAATGACTGCACCGGTCAGAATTCTTTCATCAAATGCATATGAACTTTCGACCTCAAATCCTGCCTCTGTTAGCTCATTGAGGCCCTGCTCCCCGCTCTTACCCACATATGATGCAAGAGAGACCAACTCAACACCTTTGCTCACCACGAGATTGACTGCAGAGCCTCTCTTTACTTGGGCACCTGCTTGTGGATCTGAGGAGATGATAAAGCCCTTTGGTATCTTGTTACTAAATATTTCGGTAGTTGTCCCCAACATTAAAGGGTTCTTTGTGATGAGAGCCGTTGCTGCCGCTGTTGTTAAGCCGACGAGAGATGCAATCGTAAAACGCTCAGCACCTTTGGAGACTATCAAAGTCACTGAGTCACCAGAGTCTATTCGCCCTCCTGCCTGCGGATCTGATTCGATAACAGTGCCTGCTGCGACCTCCTCATCAAATCGTTTTTTAGCGATGACATTGGTTATTCCCAAAGGTGTCAGCAGTGAGAGCGCCTCATCGTATGAGCCCCCGATTGTTGATGGAACAACTATCCGAGAGCCAGGTCCTATGAGTGTGTACCAGCCACCGATGCCCAGGATGACGGCAAGGACCAGAGCAACTTTTCGGTTACGTCGCACACGCCTACTGGCTCGCTGCTTTTTATCGGCACTTCGACGAACCTCTTGTGTGCTCTCTTTCAACTCAGTAATGGCTTGAGTAAGAATCTCCCGTTTTGGCTTAGAGCGCGGTTTTTCTCGAATCGGATCGACTGGTAGATCAAGATCCAATCTCATCTGATTCTTCTTCGGATCTATCTCTGCCGCAATCCTCTGCAGCTGCGCGAGGAACTCACCCGCATTGCGTGGGCGTAAATCAGGGTCTCTATGAGCTGCCCGACAAATTAATTCATCGAGTGCTTGAGGGAGTTCTTTGCGCTTGGAGCGAAGCGATGGAATGTCTTGATTGACATGCATGAATGCAATTTGAATAGGGGTCTCACCGAGAAATGGCCTTTCACCAGTGAGCATCTCGAATGCGAGGATGGCAAGGGCGTAAACATCGCTTCGTGCATCGGAAACACCCCGTTGTACTTGCTCGGGGGCTAGATATGAAACTGAGCCGAGAATTACACTTGATTCTGCCGTCATCGTAGAGCCAATAATCTCCCCGCGAGCCAGACCAAAGTCGGCGATCTTAATCCTCCCCTCCTTCGAGATCAAAATATTCTCAGGCTTGATATCCCGATGAACAATCCCAATTGCGTGAGCCGCCGAAAGGGCGCTAAGGATGGGGGTCAGATAATTGATCGCATCATTGAATTCGAATCGTCCACGCTCATTGAGATACTCACGCAGGGTGCTGCCCTCGATAAACTCCATCACCAAAAAGACTGCGGGTATGCCACCTTGATTCCAGCCTTGATCCTGTACTGCGACAATATTTGGATGAGTCAGGGCTGCTGCCGCCTTTGCTTCACGTATGAATCGATTAACGAAGGCCTCATCTTGGGCCAAATGCGGATGCATGATTTTGACTGCGACTTTACGGTCCAGACGAGTATCAATCGCCTCATAGATCGAGGCCATCCCACCATGAGCGACCTGTTGAATCAGCTGATAGCGACTATCAATGAGCTCACCCGATAGATCCGACATGTGTGAATTTTATGGATTGCGCCTGAGAGATGGGCGCGGGGCGCGCCCATCAGGGATGTGAAGTAAGTACGTGGGTTGCATGCTCGCGCGTTGCATCACGTTGAAAATGCGCCTCCTGATCCACCTGCCATTGGCGCATATGGATCTCTATCCCAATGCCATCTCGGGCTATAACACGGGCTAAGCCCTCTTCGGGTTCGATATCGAGCCAGTACAGGATCGCTCCACCATCACGCACTACTTTTTGGCCGGCGCCAACACCCTCAATAATTAGGATATCACTTGGAACAAGCAGTTGGGATGATTCAAAGGACATAGTCGCCCAATTAAAAATGGGAATCAAGAGCTCGTTCTTTGTCAAGAATGCATTGACGATAGCCTTTAACTTCCAAGTTAAATCATCATTGAGTGCGTTGTGCCAACCATTGTATAAATCATCCATATGGATGATTACGACAGACTCATTGTGAGAAAGTTCCTTATACATCTGTGTTGCTAGAGTAGTTTTTCCTGCTCCAGCGGGACCATCAATGGCTATAAGAGACATTCCAACGCTTCCAGCCGATCACAGCAATAACTGTAAAGGCAAGATACAAAACGGCTGTGAACCAATAACCCAGTACTGCATATTGAATAGTTCCGATTGCATCAACGATGATCCATAGAATCCAGGTCTCTATCTTTTCATAGACCATGAGTATCTGTGCAATCAAACTTGCAACGAGTAGAAATGCATCAGACCAGGTCGCTGCAGCGCCAAGGTTAGAGAGAATTGGTGTGAGAAGTGAGACCGAGATGATCGTAGCCATCGCCCAAATGACTCTATTACGATTTGAAAGAGCACCAGGTTCGGCTCCGGTAGGTGCCCAGCCAAACCAGCCCCATACTGCGGCCATGATAAAGACAATCTGCAGAGCAGCACTTGCAAAGAGATCGGCTTGGTAGAAAAAGACCATGTAGAGCGCACTGCTTGCAGCCCACCATGGCCATGTGATTCGCCGACCAGTTGTCCCGAGCCAGACACCGATGAAGGAGACGAAGGCCGCGACTGATTCAAGGATTGATACCTCGTAGCCCCAGGCAGTAAAAAGAGTTGTTGAGATGAGATTTTTCCTTCCACATCCGCATTACCGGACTGGTCTAACGGTCGATCTGAACTTCAGACCCTCTCAGCCTTTTGGGGCTCCCGTAGTCTGAGCCTATAACACAACCCTGCAATCTGCAGGAGCTGGCAGTGTGTGAGTCTTAGTGAGATGAAACTAAACGCTTCAGGAGAGCTACACCTGCAACACGTGCTCTGCGCGATGTGGAGGTTGTGGCTCGATGATTGAAGATGTCATAACCAATCTTTTCTACCTCATCGACGATCCCACAGTAGAGTGTGCTCGCTGCTTCTATGCATGGTCGACTCTTTGCCTCCAACATCAAAATTCCAGGGGCGGCCTGGGCCTGGAGAGCGCGCACGCGGGCAATCTGAAACTTGAGAGCCTCCACGATTTGTGAGGTCAGAACTCTCTCTTCAAGCATCTGGCGTGTGACACCACATTGAGCCAACTCCGAGAGCGGAAGATAGATACGGCCACGATCTAGATCCTCACCGACATCTCGAATGAAATTCGCTAATTGAAAGGCAATGCCCAAGTTTTTTGCGCACTCATATGCACCCTCGTCGAGTACACCTAGGACTGGGACCATTTCAAGTCCAATCACGGCGGCAGAGCCATAGACATACTCCATCAAATCCTCGTATGTCTGGTACTCCTGCACGGTCAGATCCATGGTCATTGAGTGAAGAAAGGCCTCAAAGTGGGCATGTGGGATATCGAAGCGATTGACGGTATCAATCAAGGCACGACCTATCGCATCATCACTCTCCCCACTCTTTAAATCGCCCAGGATTTTCCTGCCCCATGTGCCTAATGCTTGTGCCTTTTCTTCAACTGTGAGCGTAGAGGCCAGATCATCGACGATCTCATCGGCATATCGAGCAAAGCCATAGAGCGCGTGGACATAAGGACGTTTAGATTTGGGAAGCAGTAGAGTCGCTAAATAGTATGTCTTACCATGCAGAGCATTTAATCTCTTGCACTCCGCATAGGATGCCGCAAGCTCATCCATCTACTTGACTGGTCCTACGATTCGCTCTGCTGCAAGTCGGCCTGAGATCAACACCATTGGCATGCCAACTCCAGGTTGGGTACCTGAGCCGGCAAAGACTACGTTTTCGATCCCAGCGGCGATATTACGAGGTCTAAAGGGACCAGTTTGAAAGAATGTGTGAGCACTTGCAAATGGAGCACCCTGTTCCATTCCTTGATTTTTCCAATCTAAGGGGGTCGTCAAAGTCTGCGTCTCTATTGAATCACCAAAACCCTCATAGCCCCGGCTCTCCAAGGCTCTCACCATCTCATCTCGATATGGTCCAGCCTGCTTGAGCCAATCAATATCTGCGCTCAGGTTAGGTGTGGGAAAGAGGATGTAGTAGATATTTTTACCAGGCGGTGCTAAATCTGGATCATCATGTGTAGGAACTGTGACCAAGATACTGGGATCACTCATCAAGACCTTCTTCTTGATGAGCTCATCAAATACCCCGTCCCAAGATTGCCCAAAATGAATATTGTGATGGGCGGTATGCGAGTATTTCTTTGATGAGCCAACGAGCAAGGTTGTACATGAGGGCGAGTACTTCAGTCGCTTGACAGATAGTGGTGTCTTTCCTAGTAACTCTCGCCAGGCCACCGGAAGATCGGGATTGAGGATGAGGGCATCACACTCAATGCGCTGGCCATCCTGGGTCAGGACTGCTTTGGCCCGGCCATGAGAGAGCTCAACCTTGGAGACCGTCGTATTGTATTTAAACTCGACACCGTGTTTTTGGGCAGCGGCTGCGAGTCCACGCGGGATTGCATGCATCCCTCCCTTTGGGAAAAAAACACCGTTTACCGAGTCCATATATGCGATGACCGCATAGATTGCCAACGCCTGCTGGGGACTGACACCTGCATACATCGCCTGAAAAGAGTAAACCTTCTGGAGACGAGGATCTTTGAGAAATTGGTTGACCTTGGGTGAGAGTTTACGAAATCCTCCTAGCGCAATTAGTCGTGCCAGATTTGGTGTCAATAAGTTAAAAGGAGTATCAATATTGCGATCGATAAAGTCATGCATCTCATACTTATATAACTTGGTGACAAACTCTACATAGCGACGATACCCAGCTGCCTCGGTTGAACTGATGTTCTTTTCAATCTCTGCCTCCATCTCCTGTGTATTTGCATGAACATCCAAGGATGTCCCATCGGCATAAAACGCGCGGTACAAAGGGGTTAACGGGGTGAGTTCGAGCCAGTCCTTCATATCTTCACCCACACAGTTGAATGCATCTTGAATCAATGAGGGCATAGTCAATACAGATGGGCCGGTATCGAATGAGTATCCCTGCTTTTGGAGCAGGCCATTTCTCCCACCAGGAACCGACTCTCGCTCGATGACAGTGACTCTACGACCGGCGCCAGCCAAACGCAGTGCTGCACTGAGTCCAGCAAGACCCGCCCCTACAACAACGATATGATCGGTCGGGCCTTTAACACGTGCAACCATCTAGGTACTCCTCTTGGTTGTGATTTTGACTAACTCCAATAGCAGGGGATGAGCCCGCTCTCCAATGACCTCAGACTCTGCAGCCTTCAATGCCTCTTGCGTGAGCTGTTCAATCATTGTTTCAAGCTTTTGCTTTGCTCCAGTTGCCATAATTATTTCCTGCAAAATAGATATCCCGTTTGCATCCAAATCTGGCATTCCAAAGTACTTTTTGCTCTCAATACGCATGGAGTCAGTGCATGCAGCATCTGTGAGGGCAACGAGAACCGTCCTTTTGCCTTCTCGTAAGTCATCACCCACAGGCTTACCGGTAATCAGAGGATCCCCGAAGACCCCTAATAGATCATCTCGATATTGGAATGCCTCTCCAAGAGGCAAACCAAATGAAGAGAGTGCATCTAGGAGCACAGAGGAGTGCTGACCCGATAGTGCAGCACCTATATGCAACGGCCTTTCAACAGTATATTTTCCAGATTTATATCGTGCGATTGTTACAGAGCGCTCCAGGTCAGTGCTCTTTCGAGTCTGTTCATGAATATCTAAAAATTGTCCGGCCATCAACTCGGTGCGCATGTCGTCATAAATTCCAGATATATGGCCGAGCTGCCCAGGTGTGAGGCCAGCCTCGTTGAGCATTTGGTTGGACCAGACCAAGGCCAAGTCGCCTAATAAGACCGCGGCGGCCAGGCCATAAGCCGGGGCAAAGCCTTCTAGTTCAGATTGAACGTGTATGGATTCAAAATGACGATGAATTGAGGGCCGGCCCCTGCGTGTATCTGAGCCGTCCATAAGATCATCATGGATAAGTGCACATGCCTGTAAGAGTTCAAGACTTGCAACGGCCCTGGTTATGGAGGCAGTGAATTTAGCATCAGTGCTGAGGAAACCACTATATGCAAAGAGAGGTCGCAGGCGCTTGCCACTATCGAGTAGGAAAGATGAGAGAGCATGCGCAACCGGAGCAAGATCAGTTGAGATGGAGTTCAAAAAAGAGGACTGCTGCACAACAAATTTCGATAATTCGATCTCAACGGCATCACGAAACTCTTGCAACGCTGCCTTGGCCTCTAAACTCACTCCTTAAAGGTACCCTCAGAGCGTGATAATGCGCACTTCGTATTCATTGGAATTTTTCCCCCCTAAAGATAGCGAGGGTGAGATTCGATTGTGGCAGGCCCTTGAGGCACTTGCACCTATGGCACCAAAGTTTGTATCTGTGACCTACGGCGCAGGTGGGTCAACACGCAATAGAACGATCGGCCTCACGAAAGAGGTTACGCAGCGAACCAAGGTTCCAACGGTGGCACATTTGACCTGTGTTGGTTCAAGCCGCCCAGAATTGATCTCAATTCTGCATTTGTACCGTGACGCTGGAATTCGCGGTGTCCTAGCGCTACGAGGAGATCCAGTGGGTGGACCTCGCGCTCCCTGGACACCTGTCTCAGATGGTTTTACCCACGCTGACCAACTCGTGCAACTGATTCGTGAGTTTGGAGGTTTTGATATTGGTGTTGCAGCTTTCCCGGACGGTCATCCTTCATCACAGGGTGATGCAAAAAAAGATATTGACGTTTTACTTCGCAAAGAACGGCTAGGTGCAACTTTTGCAACCACACAGTTTTTTTTTGAAGTTTCAAAATGGGAGCAGCTTGTATATGCATTGCAGGCTCGTGGCTCAGAAATCCCGATAATTCCAGGGATCCTGCCGATTACGAACGTCAAACAGTTACAGCGTATGGCTGAGCTTGGTGGTACACCGATTCCCCCGGCAGTTTCAAGGGCCTTCGCCGCGATAGAGGATGATGCCGATGCCGTTCAAAATTTAGGGATCGAACTAGCAAGCCAGTTGTGTGAGCAGCTACTGCATGCTGGGGCACCGAGTCTGCACTTCTATACTATGAATAGTGCAACCGCTACTACTGCAATCTATAGGAATTTGAATAATGCTCACTAAAGAGGAATTTACTGCTAGATGGAGTTCCTTACATAATGGAGCACCCATCAAAGGTATTGTGGCCGCTTGGCTGACAATCTCTTACCGCTTTGGCTTAATCGCAACGTTGCTACGAATCTCTCCTAATTCGCTGACCCTTCTTGGACTGGCCAGCGCAGTGATGACGGCATTGAACGCCACATCATGGTGGGCGATTTTCTTTCTTGTTCTCTCACTTTTTTGTGATGGAGTTGATGGCAGTGTTGCAATCTTTCAAAAGCGAGAGAGCGCTTGGGGTGCGACTCTCGACTCAGTTGTTGATCGAATCAGTGAGGCTTTCTGGTTATACGCCCTCTATGTCATAGGTATCCCGGCTTGGCTTGTAATCACATTATGGAGCGTTGCAGCCTTTCAAGAGTATGCACGCGCAAAGTTGGCCTCACTGGGAGTCCATGAGATTGGGGTTGTTACTCCAACCGAACGGCCGGTGCGTGCAAGCTTTCTCTTTGTGACTCTGCTCATGTATCAACTTTCAGTACCAGGAGTCGAGTTTCTTGCCTATGGGTTTTTAGCGCTTCAAATACTCAGTCTCACGCTTGTTGTGCGCTTTGCGCGCTCCCAACTGCGTTAGCAACAATCTCTCCACTTAATCCAACGAGAGGTAATCCACCACCAGGGTGGGAGGAGCCTCCCACACAGTAAAGGTTCTCTATCGGTGAACGATTCTTTGCACGCATGAAAGCGGCCCGAGCACCGTTACTAGATGTGCCATAGATCGAACCTCCAGGTGCCAGGACGCTGCGCTCTAGATCTGCTGGTGTTCGTATTGTCAGTGACTCTAATCTGTCGCGCACAGAGATACCCCTTGCTTCGATCTGATCGATAATGAGATTGGCATAGTTGCGAGAGAAGTTCTCATCACTCCAATCAAATCCATCAGCACCGTGATGTGGAGCATTCACCAGCACAGACCAACTCTCAAGAGAGGGGTCTTTGACCATCTGCTCATCCTGGGGTGCGCAGATATAGATCGTTGGTTTCAGGGCTGGTTTCTTAGCGCTAAATATCGAATCAAATTCAGCATCATAATCCGTGGGAAATAAAACTGTGTGGTGTTTGAGGGATTGGGTCCCATTTTTTCGCAGGCCAAGAAGGAGTGTAAAGCCAGCGATAGATGCATCGGCCTTCATCAGGTTCCTGCGCACCTTGCGCAGCCTTTTATTCTCACCCTGAATCAGCTCGTTGTAGATAAGGGCCGCATCGGCATTTGCTATAACAACATCAGCGGCGATAACCGTCCCATTGAGTAATCGAAGGCCAGAAGCCACCCCCTCTTCTACGATGATTTGTGCTACTTGAGAATTGAAGTGAAATGTAACTCCAACGTCGATACAGCGCTGATAGACCAAAGTTGCAAGGGTTCCAAGACCACCTTTGATATGCCAGGCTCCAAAGGCCTCTTCAACGTAGGCTATCGTGGCAAGGACAGCGGGGGCTTTACGAGGATCTGAGCCACTGTATGTCGCATAGCGATCAAGAATATATCGAAGATGCTTGTCGGATAAATATTCATCTGCAAAGTTACGCAGTGATTTCCAAGGCGAGATTAGGAATATGTCGCGAATCAAATTCCTTCGCTTCAACAGAGAAAGAGGGGAGCGTAGTTCTGATTCGACAAATGGTTCACGCGAGACATCCCACATTTTTGAGGCACGACGCATCATCTGATCCCACTGCTGGGCGGCATCATCTCCGTACTCAGCTCGGATCGAATTGAGAGTATGAAAGCGCGATAGGTTTGAAAAGCTCACTTGTGTGCCATCAGTGAACCGATAGTCAAAGGATGGGTCGACAGCCAGGATTTCACACATCAGTCCAAGCGGTTTGCCAGTCCTGATAAAGAAATCCTTGTAGACCGCTGGTAGGGTCAAGAGCGAAGGGCCGGTATCGAAGGCAAATTTGCCAATCCACTCAGTGCGTAGCTTTCCACCAAAAGTGTCTGAGGCTTCATAGACGCTCACCGAATGTCCCCTACGTGCTAGTCGCCCGGCTGCTGTCATGGCTCCCATGCCAGCACCGATGACAACAATCTTCATAATGAGCGGCCCTTCCATGAGATTTCTCCACGTTTGAGATAGGAGTAAATAATGAGGTAGATCAACAAGATACTTGAGATTGGATGAAAGAGTGAATCAATAATCCTGCCATGAAAACGCAATGCGCTGATGATGCGGGTACATGTGACCAAAGTAAATGTTATAACCCCCCAAGGTGAGCCCAAAAGGGCAGAGACAAGAGGCAAGACCCCTGTCATGAGGAGAAAAACTATCGCCAGAATTGAACCAAAATCAGATCCGAATGCATGACGCAGGGATTTACCGTAGCCAGATTGAATCTGACTCCACGATGAGTACATGCGGCACTCGGCGATTTCGGCACCACCTATCACAACGCCACGCGAACCAGTCTTTGCAAGTGCTCTAGCCAGGAATACGTCATCCAACACGGCAGCCTTGACCGACTCGTATCCACCACATGCAACAAGTGCGGTTCTGCGGACAATGAAAAATTGACCATTTGCAACTGCCATCGATGAAAACGGTGCTCGTTCTGCAACACGAAGAGGAAGGGTTGTCATCCAGGACCACTGTAAAAGAGGTTGCACAAGACGTTCACTCACAGAGTGGGCAATCTGTCGGGGATAGGGGGAGACAAACTCCAGAGAGGCTGATTTCATGAGAGCAATTGAGCGACTAATCGCATCAGGGGCTAGCCGGACATCGGCATCGATTGAGACGATGATCTCACCATGAGTGCACTCCATGAGCTGATGTAGCGCCCAAACCTTTCCGATCCAACCCGGAGGTAGTGGAGCACCTTGTAACACCCGAACATTGGCCGATTCAGCGGTACTCGATAGGAGCAGTTCGAGGGTCTGATCCTGAGAATTATCATCTAAAAAGACGAACTCCACGTTATTTAAGCATTTCTGTGCAAGGAGAGAGCGAACTAGATCTACAACATTCTCGGCCTCATTGCGCAACGCAACAATCACACTGACGCTCTCAGTGATCTGACTGTCCTTATTGGGCTTTCTGATACCAAAAAAATTGATGATTGATATCAGAAGCAAAAAGATGGGTAATGCAGTAAGCCAGAGCATAGGGATTATGGGCGCCCTAACCAGCGAGTGAGCAGATATGGGGTTAAGACGGCGCTAAAGATAGCTCCTGCAAAGAAAGCGATACCGGGACGGCTGAAAAAGAAGAGATTACCCACAACTCCTGAAAATAAAGTCCAGGCCAGGAAGATATCAACGGCTAATAAGGATGCACCGATTTTTCTTCTTTCTCGAGTGAGTACGAGGTGAAGAATGGCAATCAAAACCATGCCAGATAGCAGCCAGCCGAATGTATTCGAGAGAGGAATTTCAGGTTGGAATGGGACATGAGGCCCACTTACCACCCAAGTCCAGCGACCTGAAGAGACCATCAATGGATCAAGAAACAAATCCCATGCCGCCATCACAATACCGCCGTAGAGAAAGACCCAGTGACCTGCAACTCGCCTAGAAATCACGAGAGCTGGGTGGGCGATCATTACCCAAGCAAAGGGAACGACCAATGGAACAGAGAATAGTTGAATGCCCAGATCGGGTGAGTAGGAATACTCACCAAAGGGCCATGTCGTAGTCACACCTATGTGCTCGATCATTAATGCGAAGAGAAATGTGATACCTAAATAAGTGAAGGCATAGCGTGGCCCATAGGCAAGCAGGGCATGCAGGAGCATCGCACCTGCACCCCAATAGACCACTGCGATTGTGACCAAACGTAAAGTCTCACCCTCGATCAACGGGTAGATAATCTGGAGAGTGATTGCAATTGCGAGAACGGCAATCAGTATCCCACTGAGCCTTCGAGAGATCGCTCTATGGCGGTTTCTACGCGGTGAGTAATGACGGATTGGCATAGTTATAAGTCTGCCCTATCTGCCAGCCTAATTATTAATCGAGCCACGTATTTCTCGCACGGCGAATCTAGAGAAAAGCTCCTCTGAGTACCAGTTGTACTTTTCGGTAGCGGCAATAGCGGCCTGATGCGCAGCCCCACGATAGGCGAAATCGCGCAATGCAGCGGGGGACTCCCAGATAGAAAATGTCCCCTGAAGTCCGATAGGAGCCTCTCCGATTCCTATCGCAGCGATGAGGCCCGGAGCAGATTTGAGTGATGCAGTAACCGGAGGGACTGCTCGCCAGAACCTTAAGGTGTGTAGCCAGGCGATTCGGGCACGAGTTATCGCAATTACCTGCCCATCCCAATCTTTGATTGATGATACAAAAGGCTCTTGTTTGGACCATTTGCCGTGAGCAGAGATCGGTTCGATGATCGCCCGAAACTCCTCGGTACAGTACTTACGCCATCGTTTGATGACAAGTGAATCATCAAAGGTATCAGCGTCCTTGACCTCGGCAATGAGACCCCATTGAAGTGGATTTGCATCCCTGGGCGTAAATGTCTCGCCTTTACCGGTACCGAGGGATTTAAAGAATCCAACGTTGCTTGATCGATGTAATACAACTCGATCTAAGGTCATTGCACAAAGAGCAAATGGGACTGCGCTAGCTTTGATTCTCCAAAAGTAGGCAACAAACATTTAATCGCCCACAACCATAGGCGTAGCACTCGAGCAGCGAATGAGCTCTGCAAAGGTCGTGGGATAGACGGCATGAGGATGACCTGATGCTGCCCATATGATCTCGTATTCATCGAGTGCTTGGTCTATCACTGTTATTTCTGGATTTAGTAACCAGCCAATTGGTGCCACTCCTCCAATGGAAAAACCTGAGACCTCTTTAACATAATCAGCATCAGCGCGATCGAGTCTTTCGACGGCTAAATGCTTTGCCACTAAATTAATATCAACACGATGACGACCGCTAGTAATAACTAAAAGAGGATTGCCATTAGGAAGTTTAAAGACGATGGAGGATGCGATCTGTCCGACTTCAATATTCAGCGCAGTCGCGGCATCAAGGGCTGTGCGTGCAGATTCAGTAAGGATACTTACTTGACCCGAGCAGCCGAGTTTTTTAAGAAGCTCGCTCACACGCACAACTGAGGAGTTTGCAAGAATTTTCTCCACTTTTCAGGCGACACGGGTTTCAAGCCTAAGGGCTGCCATAAAGGCATCCACGACCTCTTGCTTGCTCCATGGCGCAGGTGCCTGCGTAATGAAGTAGTCCTTCAAGGCGATCTCTGCAAGCTCATCGATGTCGGACTCAACAAAGCCAAGAGATGAAAGAACCGGGAACTGTAATTGGGCCAAGATCTTTCGTACGGCGTTGATGCAGCGAGAGCCGTCTTTGGTTCCATCTACAGGCACACCCATTGCATCGCCCACGCGCTCCATCTTCTCTGGCACTACCTTTGCCTCACGTGTGAGGGTCTCGACAAGGACGAGGCCGATTGTCAGCCCGTGGGGAACATGCTTGAGGCCACCGATCGCCTGACCTAATGAGTGCTCAGCGGTGCAGTCCGAGATGTTCATTGTCAGACCAGCCATCATGCTGCCCGAGGCCATTGCGGCGCGCGCTACTGTGTCATTGCCATCTTTGAATGCGGCTACTAAGGCAGGAGTCATGATGCGCACCGCTTCATATCCAATCGCATCTCCAATAGGGGTGCTGCACTTTGCAATAATTCCAGCGATGGCCTGTGCAAGTGCATCTATACCTGTGTTAGCAGTCATTGAAGGAGGCATTGAATATGTAAGGACGGGGTCTACCAAGGCAACTTGGGCCCGCAGATTTGCATGTGCAATCCCTGCCTTACGTCCGGCCTCTGGATCTGAGATCACGGAGCCACCAGAGACTTCAGAGCCTGTTCCGGCAGATGTTGGAAGGGCGATAAGTGCGATGGTTGGTGCTGGATAAACTGCCGCTTGAGACTGAAACTCTCCGAATGTGCAGTTCAGTTGAGCACATAATCGCGCGGCTTTGGCAGTATCAATCACTGAGCCACCTCCAAGGGCTATAACTACCTCCGAGCCTGCGCCCTTTAAGGATGCAATCGCATCATCTACCATTGCAATCGTCGGCTCACCGGCTGGTTTTTCAAAAATTGTCAGAGAAATCCCTGAGGATGACTTCACCAAATCGATGATCTCTGCCGCTGCTGGATTGAACTTTTCAATATCTTTATCGACCATCAAAAAGAGATTATTTGCACCGAGTTCGCTCAATACTGCCGGAAGAGTTTTGGCTACACCCTCACCAAAGCGGACCTTTACCGGCAGATGGTTGTTAAAAGCGGTTATTTTTTTCATATACGACTCCTTGGCACATTTAAACGATGGTCGGATTCTATACGGGCACCAACTTTCCCCCTGTTTGAAGGCTATGGTGAGCCCGTGCATAGTGAGTTGGTAACAAAGGCGATGGCAGCACGTAATAGCCTATGGGCGACATTTTTCCTCATGGGTGTTGTCTCAATGGCCTGGGTAGCGCGTATACCTGAGATTCGCGATGCCAATGGACTCAACAATGGACAGCTCGGGCTGATACTGCTCTCAAGTACCGTAGGGGCTGTCTCTGGCGCGCAGTTATCGGGAAGGTTGATTCACACTTTCGGCACTAAGCCCTTGATTTCCCTATCTATCCTTATCATGCCCAGTGGCCTGATTTTAATGGGTTTATCGAGAACCCCTATCACCTTGATAATCGGTCTTTTTATTATGGGCTTGGGTTATTCGATTATGGATATCTCATGTAATACGCAGGCCGTTGCAATTGAAAAACTTCTACAAAAACGGGTGATGTCCTCCTTTCACGCCTTATGGAGTTGTGGTGCATTTGCGACAACGGTTCTTGGTGGGGCTATCGCAGCACATGTCTCACCCCGAACCAATCTTGTAGGAGTGGGTATTGCCTGCCTCTGTCTCTTCATCCCATCGGTAATGCCGTTGCTGCCCGCTGACCTTGATGATCATGATGGGGGAGAGGAAGAGACATCGGCCAAGATCCCTTTTTTTGGTAAGAGTGTGATGCCCTTATGGGGGATGGGAATCGGTTTGTTAGGTGGGTTGATTGCAGAAGGGGCGGCAAGTGATTGGGGAGCGATCTTGTTGCGCGATGACATGGGTTTTGGAAAAGGTGTTAACGCATCTGCATTTGCAAGTTTTTCACTTGCAATGATCACTTCGCGCTTTCTTGGAGACAAAGCGCTGGACTACTTTGGACTAAGAAAGACGGTTCTCATCGGTGGCTATGTTGGAGGGATAGGTTTAGGCGCCAGTATCGCAGTTAGCGTTCCGATCTCTGACACACACCCAATCCTTGCACTTATCATTATCAACATCGGTTTTGCATGTGCAGGGCTGGGGATTGGCCCTATGTTTCCAGCCTATATCCTGGCGGCATCACAGATACCGGGAATCGCCTCCTCCGTTGCAATCGCCCGAGTGGGCGTCATTGGAATCGCAGGATATTTCATCGGACCATCAATTACTGGTGCTATCGCTCAAGTGACCTCACTACCCATAGCAATGACTTATCCAATCTTAATGTTGCTCCTTGCTGGCTATCAATCACACATCATCAAGAGATAAACCAGGTCTGTATAAAAGTAAAAATTGCTATAGAGAATAAAAGATAGGCAAATGCTATTCGTAAGAGTTTCGGATCAACTTTTGAGCCTCGCATCGATGCGATTCGTGACATAAGTATGGCTGAGAGCGCCATGATGAGAGGAATCCTCCAGTTCACATCTGCCCAGGATTTATAGTGCGCAAAGAAGGCAATGAGTGAATTCAGAGCGATGATCAGCAGTGATGTCCCAGCGGCTTTGGCCTGTGGATTTTTAAAGAAAAGGACCAAGATCGGTATTGCCAGAAAACCGCCACCAACACCAAAGAGCCCGGTCATTGCTCCGATGATCAGCGAGATCACAATGAGCCAGAGAATGGGAACTCGTTTTTCAAGCCCTGTGATTGGTTTGATGAGCATTGAGCTTGCAGCAAGAACAAGCACAAAGACAAAGCCCGTCTTAATACTCTCATCCGGGATTCGATAGGCAACAAGTGATAATCCCACATTGGTAATGAAGCCAATCGAACTGATGATCAGAGCCTCGCGGATGAGCACATCTTTACTTTTTAGCTTGGGAATTAACCCGGCAGTTGCAGCGCTCATGACAACGGCAAGAGCAGCCGTTGTAGCGGCATTGGCGCTAAAGCCGAAGATGTAGATAAGAAGTGGAACGGCCAGCAGCGCACCGCCTGCACCTACAAATCCCAGGACAGCCCCGATGGCCGCTCCGGCAAGAAGCGCTTCGATGACGTACACCCCTGCATAATGGCATCGATCTCTCAGATCGCTCTGAGCCCTCCCGGCAGGGTGGCCAGAGCCGGTGGGCCTTGCCCCGACACGCCAGGCCCGCTTGCCATCTGTCAGTCCTAGGGGCTATTTTTCGAACATCTGTTCGAATATCCACAGCCTAAGGGAGCCATAGCCAGCGATGTCAGTGCCACAGATTAACCCCGCTCACGATGTGATGATCGATGGGTCGACAACGCCGATTGAATTTAGCTTTAAAGGCCGGCGCTTTCGCATCCATGCAGTCTTATCGAGGTGGTGTGAGGCTGGGGGATGGTGGAACCGCATTAGTGATGGCACCTATCGCCCCGATGATGCGGCCCGGGCAGTGTGGCGCGTTGAAGCCGCACCCATCGGTGCACTTACAACCTTTGAACTCGAGCGTGATGAGCTCAGCGGTCAGTGGATTATCAGATCGATATGAGTTTTATTCACCTCAATGTTGCAAGTGCATACTCACTCAAATATGGCACAACCCAACCTGCTGATTTAGTCGCACGGGCAGCACAGTATGAGATGCCAGCTCTGGCACTTACCGATCGAGATGGTCTAGCTGGCGCAGTCCGCTTTGCGCAAAACTGTCTCGACTATGGAATCGCACCAATCATCGGAGTCAATCTAGGTATCGATATAGATGGGGTAAAGAGGCGAATCACCTTACTTGCCCATAGCGATGGAGGGTGGGGCTCGCTGTGCCGTTTGTTGACTTCACTAGCTATGGTCTCGGACAGCCGTAGTCCATCTCTTACTCTTGAGTTTTTGCAGCGTTTTAGCCATTACAGCTCAAATCTCTATGCACTACATGGCCCTGAGTCACCAGTTGGTTCACTACTTACCGAGAACCGTATTGACGCTGCTTTCACTGCATTTAATGCAACACGTGATTTATTTGCTGGTAACGCTATCGAGTGTGTCTCACATCTAGTCGCAGGTAAAGGTCCTCGATCCACATCACAGGCTGCTAAGTCACTAATTTTTGCCCGTGACCACGATATTGATGCGGTTATAACAAATGCTGTACGCATGCGAGATCGCTCTGATGGACCAGTTGCTGATGTCTTAGATTGTGCACGCCAGTTAGTCCCACTACATCCACGCCATGTTGAGCGTCACAATGCCGAAGGCTTTTTGAAATCTGGTGAGGAGATGACTGCACTAGCTGGAGAGATCGCACGCGCCGCTGGAGAGCGCACACCACGACAACTGCTTGCCACAACCAGGGCATGGGCCGAACGCGCTCTGCTATCGCCGGCACGCGATATTGGTTTGGGGGGTGCACACTTGCCCGAACCCCATGTTGTTGGTGCCCAGTCTGCACATCAGATGCGCATACTTTTGCGCACACGTAGCGAAGCGGCAATCAATTGGCGCTATAGCGATAACAATGCAATCAAAAATGCACGTATACGTCTAGATGATGAACTATCAACGGTTGCAACGTTGGGCTTTGAATCCTATTTTTTAACCGTTGCCGATATCTGCGATATGGCACGTAGTGCAGGCATTCGTGTTGCTGCACGTGGTAGCGGTGCAGGTTCACTGATCTGCCATTTACTTGGAATCTCTGGTGTTGAACCTATGACCCACGGCCTACTCATGGAGCGTTTTTGTTCACCACTTCGCCGTGCACTGCCCGATATCGACATCGATGTCGAATCCCACCGTCGCCTTGAAATCTATGACATGGTCTTTAAACGCTATGGCGATATCAACTGGGATAGGCCCAACAACCAGTCGCGTTGTGCAACTGTTGCGATGGTAGATACATATCGTGCTCGTCACGCTATACGCGATGCAGGTGCAGCCCTGGGCCTTCCTGCCATGGAGATTGATCTTTTGGCCAAATCAATGCCCCATGTCCGTGCTCGCAATATTTCGAGTGTCCTTAAAAATCTACCCGAGCTCAGATCATTAAACATCGAGGCACCTCTAACCGCGATGACAATCACCCTTGCTGAGCGCTTAGATGGCCTACCTCGACATTTAGCGATGCATCCATGTGCCATAGTTTTATCCGATGGTGCTTTATTGGATCGTGTGCCACTAGTTGCCAATGCAAGTAACTATCCCATGGTGGTCTTTGATAAAGATGATGTAGAAGCAATCGGCCTTTTAAAACTCGATGTGCTCGGAGTACGCATGCAATCAGCTATTTCATATGCCCTTACCGAAATCGAACGTACACAGGATATGAAGATTGATATCGATGCAGTGCCGCTGGATGATGTACGGACGTATGAGCTGATTCAATCAACGCGTACCCTTGGGATTTTCCAAGTCGAGAGTCCAGGCCAGCGTGAGTTAGTTGGCAAACTTGAGCCTAAGACATTTACTGATTTGATTATCGATATCTCCCTCTTTCGTCCTGGCCCAGTCAGAGGCGACATGATTACACCCTTTCTGAAGGCGCGACATGGCTGGAGTCCAGCACAGATCATCCACCCCAGCCTCTATGAGATCCTGCGTGATACCGAAGGTGTTGTCGTCTTTCACGAGCAAGTCATTGAGATTATTACAGTCATGACAGGTGCTTCTTTGGCCAGTGCCGATGAAAAACGTCGCGCATTGGGGGACAAGGCAGGTGCACAAGAGGTCTGTGATTGGTTTTTTCCTGCAGCGATAGCGCGCGGATACGAGTTACCAATCATCACTCAGATCTGGGATCTTTTGCGAGCCTTTGCCTCCTTTGGTTTCTGCAAGGCCCATGCTGCAGCCTTTGCCATGCCTACATATCAATCGGCCTGGCTCAAGACGCACTATCCAGCGGCTTTTTTAGCGGGTGTACTTACGCATGAACCAGGCATGTATCCCAAGCGTCTCATCATCGATGAAGCACGCCAGATGTCGATTGTAATTGCTCCGCTAGATGTCAATGAATCCGATGCTGTGTATCGCGTTGAGGAAAATGGGGGTGCAATCCGTATCGCACTCTCGACTATCTCGAAGATCAGTGATGCCGAAATCACCTCGATTATCGCTGGTCGTCCATATATAGATTTAGCTGATTTTGTGCATCGCTCTGGGAGTAGCACACCTGTTACGGAAAGTGCGATTCTGACCGGTGCCTTTGATCGTCTGCACAGTGATGTCAAGCGCCGCGATCTTCTGTTGTATCTATCTGATCTACAGCGCTCACCAAATATCGCTGTATCAGGCGCGCAGATGAACTTAGCTTTTACGCCCCCCACCTTAATCACTAGCGCTCTGCCTGATATGAGTTCTTCTGAGAGCGTGCGTCATGAGGTCGAGCGTTTAGGCATCGACATGTCACGGCATTTAATCGATTTCTATAGTGATTTTCTCAATGCTATCGGTGCTGTGCGATCATCACAGTTACTAGAGGCACGCTCTCGTTCTAGTGTTCTTGTTGCAGGTATCAAAGTTGCGATGCAGACCCCGCCGGTGCGCTCAGGCAAGCGCGTTATTTTCCTCACCCTCGATGATGGTTATGGCTGTAGCGATTCAGCTTTTTTCACTGATGTGCAAGCAGAATATGCCAGGACCCTATATTCATCATCCCTGCTCCTGGTTCGGGGTACTACTCGGCGTACAGGTGCGCGTGGGATTTCAATTAGCGCCACAGGTGCCTGGGATTTACGCGCGGCATACGAAAGATGGCGGAGTAAAGAAAGTACGCTGGCAATATGAGCTCGGCCTCGATTCTGCACGTCGATATGGATGCATTCTTTGCCTCCGTTGCCGAGCGCGATAACCCTGAGCTCAGAGGCAAGGCCATTGTGATTGGCATGGGCGCACGGGGAGTTGTATCTGCGGCTAACTATGAGGCGCGCAAATTTGGAATTCATTCTGCGATGCCAGTCAGTAGAGCCAGGCGATTAGCACCACATGCAATTTTTTTACCTGTTGATATGCCGCGCTATCAAGAGGTCTCATCGCATGTGATGGAGATCTTTGAGAGCTTTACTCCCTGGATTGAGCCCATCTCACTTGATGAGGCATTTCTCGATGTGAGCGGTGTAGGGCGCCTGCTTGGCTCACCCCGAGAGATCGCAATAGCTATCCGCGCTAAGGTCTTTGCGCAGGAGGGAATCACATGTTCAGTTGGGATTGCACCATCAAAGTTCATTGCAAAACTCGCATCCGAACATTGCAAACCCGATGGGATGCTAGAGATTGAGGCCCAAGACATACTGTGTTTTCTCCATCCTCTTCCCATACGTGCAATGTGGGGAGTTGGGCCAAAGACGGCTCAGACACTTGAGCGCTTAGGACTTCGTACGATTGGAGATATAGCAAACTTGCCACGCACAACATTAATTCGCGCATTAGGAGAGGCCAGTGGAGCATCCCTGTATGAACTTGCCTGGGGACGTGATTATCGAGATGTGACAGCGCACGATCCAACAAAGAGCATCAGCGCCGCCGAGACATTTTCCCAAGATTTAGATGATCCAGCACAGATTCTGACCGAGTTCTTGCGACTAAGTGAACGTGCATCTGCGCGACTTCGTGACTTAGATCTATTTGCAAAAACCATTTCCATTAAAGTGCGCTTTGCCGATTTTTCTACGATCAATAGATCTAAGACCCTGCCCCTGGCCTTGGATGGAACCCAAGAGATATACGAAGTTGTGAGATCTCTCTATGGGGCTCTTCATATTGAGCGGGCCCGCCTGCGTCTAGTGGGAGTCTCACTTGAGAATTTAAGTAGTGGCGCCCCCGAACAGATGGTCCTGGGTGCTCGTGAAAGTGGCTGGCGACAGGCCGATGGCGCGATAGATCGTGCCAGGGCACGCTTTGGTGCAGGCAGTGTGCGTCCAGCCCGATTGATCGAGCCAAGTGATAAGGGCGATGATTGAGATGGCGATCAGTGCAGCAGATAAGAGGCCTGGATAAGTAGCATGCAGGAGAGAAACCTTCTATTGTGTGGCTATGGCTCTCTCCGATCATGAAAAGCGCATGCTTCAGGAGATGGAGGCCGCCCTTTTAACCGAGGACCCACGGCTATTTTCAGCCCTGTCTGGGAATGTGCGACCTAGCCGAGCCCGCTCTACCTGCGTTGGGCTGGGCCTGATTCTGCTTGGACTCATCTCCCTCTTCACCGGTCTGATCGCCCAAATAACCCCCGTCGGCCTTCTGGGATTCATCCTGGCCCTAGCCGGGGTCATCACCCTTATCTCAAAGCTCGGGGCCCGACGCCCACGGATCAAAGGCGCTCGCAGGGCGCGTGGCCTTGGTCCGCGCCTTCAAGAGCGCTGGGATGAGCGTAATAATCAGTAGAAGTTAGATCAATCCACCTCCTGTAGGCCCCCAAATGGGGGCCTACTTTCATTTCCTCATAGCCAGGGTGGGTGGCATGTGGAAAATAGTGGGAATACATGGAAAGAAGTGGTGTAAAAAGGAGTAAAATGGAGTAAAGTGGGGAACCGAGCCACGGGATCAAGTGGTGAGCGAACTTCCGGGGAAGGGGGGCGCTAAAAATGTTCCTTGGCACCCACGAACCACGCCTTGATGAAAAGGGCCGTCTCATTCTTCCGGCGAAGTTTCGCGAAGAGCTGGCATCGGGTCTGGTGATTACTAAAGGACAAGAGCGCTGTCTATATGTCTTTCCGAGCAATGAGTTCACCGTTATCACAGAGACGCTAAAGCAAGCGCCAGTCACTGCGAAATCAGCACGCGATTACAGCCGTGTGATGTTTGCAGGAGCACATGATGAGATCCCAGATCGCCAAGGTCGCATAACAATTCCACAAGGTCTTCGCACATATGCAGGCCTAGAGAAAGAGTGCGTTGTTATTGGCGCAAATACTCGCGTTGAAATTTGGGATGCAACTTCTTGGAATAAGTATTTAGCAGATCGAGAAGAGAGCTTTGCTGATGTCTCCGAGGAGGTATTTCCTGGCCTGTTTTAAATAACTCTCATCTGTGGCCACCGCCGACCCTTCGAGCGTATCGGCGCCCCTTCCCCGGCGCCGCTGCTAATCAGATCCGTCGGCCGGCGGTGACCAGAGATGAGAGCTAAGGAGGAAAACCTTATAAATTCGAATTAAAGGGGGAGCGATGATTAATAGCAGTGAGCACATATCGGTGATGCGAGATGAGTGCATTGAACTTTTTGCCCCCGCAATCGCACTCACTGCAAACCCGATTATTGTTGATGCAACCCTTGGTCTAGGTGGACATACTCAGGCTCTACTCGAGAGATTTCCGACTCTTAGAGTAATTGGAATTGATCGCGATGCCGACGCATTAGAGCGGGCAGTAATCCGCTTATCCGCCTTTAAGAATCGAATATTTACTCGACATGCCACCTTCGATACGATGACCGAAATCGTCAGCTCATTCGGCTACGACCAAATCACTGGAGCGCTCTTTGATTTAGGTGTCTCCTCAATGCAGCTGGATCAATCTGAGCGAGGCTTCTCATACGCCCATGAAGCCCCTCTAGATATGCGTATGGATCGCACACAATCTCTAACTGCAGGGCACATTGTAAATACATACGAACCAGGTGAGTTGGTCCGAATCCTGCGCACATATGGTGAGGAAAAATTTGCAACTCGTATCGTCGAATCAATCGTGAAGGCACGAGCAGTCGCGCCACTGAACTCAACGACTCAATTAGCCGCCCTGGTCAAAAATGCGATACCAGCAGCGACGCGACGCACTGGTGGTAACCCTGCCAAGCGCAGTTTTCAGGCCCTTCGTATCGAGACTAATGATGAGCTCGGCGCCCTTGCCCGAGCCCTTCCAACGGCGCTCGAGCTCATCTGTGTTGGGGGCCGCTTAGTCGTGATGTCTTTTCAGTCTCTTGAAGATCGCATTGTCAAAGATCTCTTTGTCGCATCCACAACATCGGGTACCCCACGAAATCTCCCATTCGAGCTTCCAGAGTTAGCGGCAAAGTTCTCTCTAGTTTTTCGCGGTAGTCAAACTCCACAAGCTACGGAGATAAGGGAAAACTCGCGCTCTGCATCCGTGCGTCTGCGTGCGATTGAGAGAGTGGCTGCATAATGGCTATGACTGCTCTGGCTCCAGCGATCACTCGATCAAAGAAAATCCTGGTAGAAAAGTCATCTCAAGTCGTCCTCAAGCTTGTTCCTGATATGTCAGCTGGAAAACAAGCTGATCGCAAATTCTTCGCCATATTTGTCTCAGGTATTGGGGTTGCTGGTTTGATGTTTCTCCTCTTTATCAACACCTTGAATGTGCAGGATGCCTTTAAGATTAACAACCTCAAAACCGAGGCAAAAATGGTCAGTGATCAACGCGAGGCGATTGCACGCGAAATCGATAGGCAAGCCTCTCCTGAGGCCCTGGCACGAAGCGCTACAGCCCTAGGAATGAGGCCATCAGAGAGCCCCACTTTTCTCGATGTGAATGTAATAGTGAGTCCACAAGGGAGCCCAAGTAATGGGTAATTTCGCTCTTGCACACAATCGAATCAGATTTTTAGTTCTTGTAGTGGCAGTTGCGATGTTGTTATTTGGCGTGCGTCTTGTACAAGTCCAGGCTGTTCAAGCCGGTGACTATCGCCTGCGCGCCATCAATGAGATGGAAAATACTCACACACTGCCGGCCCCACGAGGGGCTATCACAGATAGAAATGGCATCGCATTTGCCCGTAGTGTGGCCGCAATAAGTATCGTTGTGGATCAAACTCAGGTCCTCAATCATGCCAAGGTTGCAAATTTCGTCGCCCCAATTCTAGGGTTGAGCGTCTCAGAGGTCACCACGAGTATCACCGGAACACGCAAATGGAGCATGGTGTATCCAAATGCAAAGCCAGCCATTTGGGAAAGACTCAATGCTGCGATTACAACATATAACGCGCAGTTTCGGCCTATGAGCCCGGACCGCATTTATGGCTTTCTTCCCGAGCGTGGCTACATTCGTGAATATCCCTCAGGCTCTCTAGTGGCATCACTCATAGGATTCGTCAATCGTGACGGCAGGGGTGCAACGGGACTTGAGTCCAGTATGAACTCAACTATCACAGGAGTCGCAGGAAAGTACTCCTTCGCCAATGGTTATGGGGCTGAGATACCCGGCTCTCAATCTGAAATTATTCCTGCACAAGCTGGTACGACTGTGCGATTGACAATTGATCGTGATATCCAATGGGTCGCATCAAAGGCGATCTCCGATGTTGTCAAATCCTCTCGGGCGATAAGCGGCACCGTAATCGTCATGGATCCAAAGACTGGTGAGATTTTGGCCCATGCCACTGCACCAACCTTTAATCCCAACAACACCTCCAAGGTCTCACTCGTTTCAATGCGCAATCCATCCGTCCAAGATGTGTATGAACCTGGTTCAACTGGCAAGGTGATGACTCTGGCAGCTGCGATTGAAGAGAAGAAAGTAACTCCAGAGACTGTCTTCACGATTCCATATGCACTCAAGCGCTCCACCAAGGTGTTTCATGATCATGAGAAACATCCAACTCAGCGCCTCACCACATCTGGGATTCTAGCGGTCTCAAGTAATACTGGTTCGATTCAAATTGGTGAGCTTTTATCTAATCAGACTCTTTATAACTATCTAACAAAGTTCGGTATCGGGACCAAAACTGGTTCAGGGTTGCCAGGTGAGTCACGGGGAATCTTGCCAAAAGTGGCAGACTGGTCCGGTACGACTCCGCCAACAGTCGCTTTTGGTCAGGGTTACTCCTTGACTGCCATGCAAGCAACGAGTGTCTTTGCAACAATTGCAAATGATGGCCTCCGTGTATCTCCAACGGTCATTGCAGGAACGAGTGACTCCAGCGGAAACTACACACCGGCACCAGGACGTACGAGCCAACGTGTCATTAGTGAACAAACCGCTGCGGCCATGCGAATCATGATGGAGGGCGTAGTCTCATCCCAAGGCACTGCGCCATCTGCTGCAATCGCTGGATACCGCGTTGCTGGTAAGACCGGTACTGCCCAACGAATCGACGATACCTGCGGCTGCTATCGCGGATACACCGCCTCTTTTATCGGCTTTGCACCCGCTGATAAACCGGCATATGTCATCAGTGTGACCATTCAAGATCCAAAGGGGATGCACTGGGGTGGCTTCCTTGGGGGACCAGTCTTCAAAAAAACCATGTCATTTGTTTTGCAGAGCAGACAGATTGCACCGACTGGCACGAGGATTTTGCCAGTCGCCCTGGATGAAAAGGCTTTACTGGCTATGAGGGTGGCAGATGCAAAGACCACTCGCTAACCCCAATAAGAGTCTCTCTGCTATCTCCAACGTCATCGGTGCATACAGCCAAGAGGACCTTGAGGGAATAGAAATCTCTGGCATCGCCCAGTCAAGTGATGATGTCGTTGAAGGTGACCTATTTATCGCCCGTGCCGGTCAGAGAGTTCACGGCGCAGCCTTTGCCAAAGATGCAATCAAAGCCGGCGCTATCGCTGTCCTCACAGATGCCCTCGGAGCCCAAATGATCACCGGTGTCCCCGTGCTCATCTGTGAAAATCCTCGACGTGCAGCAGGAATCGTCAGTGCTTGGTTTTATGAAGAGCCAATGCGCGATCTCTATAGCGTTGGTGTGACAGGCACTAATGGAAAGACCACTGTGACAACTTTGTTACATCAGATCATGCAAGCTGCAGGGCGCGAAAGTGGGCTGATTGGAACCGTAGAGGTTCGTCTGGGAGTTGATGTGCTTGCAAGCAAACGAACAACGCCCGAGAGCTCTGATTTGCAGGCTCTGTGTGCTGCGATGCGTGAGCGACATTTACGCAATCTGGTCATGGAGGTCTCAAGCCATGCCATAACTCTTGAGCGAATCCGTGGCAGTCACTTTGCAGTTGTTGGCTTCACCAATCTCTCTCAGGATCACCTAGATTTCCATAAATCAATGGAGGATTATTTCCGCGCCAAATCCAGTTTATTTACCTTTGAATACGCTGATTTGGCCGTTATCAATATAGATGACCCGTATGGAGCGCGTTTGGCCCAAGAGACTGAGCTGCCAGTCCTGACTCTGTCTCGCAATCAGAGAAAAGCCACTTGGCACTTTGAATCCATCACACGTGACTACATCGGTGCATCGATTGCAGTCCGGGGTAGTGGTGGCAGGCTCATCGAGGGTAAGACGACTCTTCAGGGTGGCTTTAACCTCGATAACTTGCTGATGGCTATTGCAATTGCCTCTGAGAGTGGAGTCGATCCACTCGAGATCGCAGCGATACTTCCTCAACTCACAGGGGCCGTGGGCCGTCTTGAGCCTGTACATCTGGGTCAGAGATTCACAGCACTCGTTGATTATGCTCACTCGCCCGATGCCGTTGCACGCGTGTTGGAGATGGCCCATGAAATTACACAGGGAAGTGTTATAGCCGTCTTGGGCTGCGGAGGTGATAGGGATGCTTCAAAGCGCTCCTTAATGGGAAGGGCACTTCGTGATGGTGCAGACATCGCGATTTATACCAGTGATAACCCCAGGAGTGAAAAACCAGAGGATATTCTGGTGCAAATGCTCCTCGATATAGATGTCGTAGCACCCAACCAGGTCATTGTGGATCGCGCTGGTGCGATAAAAAAAGCGGTCAATCACGCTCAAGATGGCGATGTGGTGATCGTGTTGGGTAAAGGTCATGAAAAAGGCCAAGAGATAGCAGGGACGATCTATCCCTTCGATGATCGAATCGAACTTGCGCGCGCAATTGAAGATAAGAAATGATCACGCTCACTGCAGGTGAGATTGCACTCTTGGTTGGGGGAGAGCTCCACTGTGATCGGGATCTTCTCATCTCACGTGCCCCCGTCTTTGACTCTCGACAAGCCTGCCCAGGATCATTTTTTTTGGCACTCAAGGGATCCTCCTCCGATGGACATGATTTCGTCGCCGAGGCCTATCGCTTAGGTTCGATGTTCTCACTCACAACACGTGTTATTGATGGGCCATGTATCGTCGTAAAAGATGTCATTGAGGCACTTTCGATTATCGCAACTTTTGTGCGAAGCCGACTAAATAATCTGATGGTTATAGCGATTACCGGCTCCCAGGGAAAGACCAGCACAAAGGATCTTCTGTCCCATATGTTGGGAGCGGTCGGACCAACGGTGGCTCCTACGGACTCATTCAACAATGAACTAGGTCTGCCCATAACGCTGCTTGAGTGTGATGAGCGCACACGTTTCTGTATTCTTGAGATGGGTGCGCGCCATAGATATGACATTGCGCGCTTATGCAAAATTGCACAGCCAAATATCGGTGTCGTCCTCGTTGTCGGCACCGCACACTTTGCCGAATTCGGATCGCAATTAGCGATTGCACAGACCAAAGGTGAGCTCATTGAATCTCTCGGACACAGTGGCATCGCAATTCTTGGCACATATGATGAATACACTCCGGGCATGTCAGCCCTGCACCCAGGGAGAACTCTCACATTCGGTGAGAAGGGCAATGTCGATGTCCGCGCCGCCCACGTTGAGATGCGTGAGGGGCGGCCCCACTTTGATTTAGTAACAAGTGCTGGCCGCGATGCAGTGGGCATGCGCCTGGTGGGTGCCCATCAGGTCTCAAACGCCCTGGCAGCAGCGGCCGTGGCAACGGCCTTGGCCTTGCCGATTGAGCTCATAGCCAGCTCTCTATCAACGGCTGAAATCACGAGCAAGTGGCGCATGCAGCTCGATGAAGTCGGAGATTTATTGATAATAAATGACTCCTATAACGCCAACCCAGCCTCAATGGCCGCCGCCATTCGTACTCTCAGTCTCTTCGCTCAGGAACGTGGAGGTCAGTCCTGGGCCTTTCTGGGAAAAATGCATGAACTCGGCGAGTCAGGGGCGATGGCCAGTGCAGATATTGGCACCCTTGCATCTGAGATTGGCGTTGATCACTGTGTGGTTGTTAACGCACCTGAGTATGGATCTGGAGTAGGCCCCATGCAGTTCCATCATGTTGCAACTATCGCCGATGCCGCCATCTTCGCCGAGCATTTATCGCCAGGAGATGTCGTTTTGATCAAGGCATCGCGTGCCCAGAGATTTGAGATATTAGCTGAAGAGATTCAGACTCGCTGGATAAACCGAGGCGGTGAGGTTGGATGAGACAGATACTCATCGCTGGGGCAGTTGCGCTCCTATTCTCTCTCTTTGGAACTCGAGGCCTGATCAAGATTCTTGCAACTCGCGGTTATGGACAGATAATCCGTGATGATGGACCAAGTAGTCACCATACCAAGCGTGGAACTCCTACGATGGGCGGCATCATTCTCATCTCTGCAGCCCTCATAGGTTATTTAGCTGCACATGTATTAACCCAGAGCGCTGTAACTATCTCAGCAATCCTAGTTTTGGGTTTAGTCCTGGCTCTTGGCCTTTTAGGCTTTGTAGATGATTGGCTGAAAGTAACTCGGCAAAAATCCTTGGGTCTTACCGGGAGGCAAAAACTCCTGGGACAAGCAATTATTGCTGCAATTTTTGGCTCTCTCGGAATTCGCTTTGCCGACTCAAATTCGCTCACACCCATCTCTTACTATCTATCCGGTGTTCGTGAAACTGCAATCTACCTTGGACCCGTTGTCGCAGTCGTATGGGTTGTTGTGATGGTTATGTCGGCAAGCAATGGCGTCAATCTCACTGATGGTTTGGATGGCCTTGCCACAGGAACTGCTGTTATGGTTTTTCTGGCATTCATTTTAATTGGGGTGTGGGAGTTTGGTCAGAGTTGTGACATCAATGCAACTGCTGGCTGTTATCAAGTTCGAGATCCACTGGATTTGGCAGTCCTTGCCGCCTGCTTTGCCGGTTCATGCACTGGCTTCCTTTGGTGGAACGCCTCACCTGCACGGATATTCATGGGCGACACAGGATCACTTGCACTTGGCGGGGCGCTAGCGGGCTTGGCTGCAACTCTGCGTGTTGAGCTTCTTCTGATTCCCCTTGGTGGTCTCTTTGTGATCATTACGATGTCGGTGCTCATCCAAATGCTCTACTTCAAACTCAGTGGGGGAAAACGTGTCTTCAAGATGGCGCCCCTACAACATCACTTTGAACTACTGGGCTGGGGAGAGGTCACAATCGTGATTCGCTTCTGGATTATTGCAGGACTCTCTGTGGCAGCTGGGTTAGGCCTGTTTTATGCCCAGTGGGTAGTGAAGTAACCAAGATGTCCCTGAATTTTGTGGGCAAGAAAATTCTAGTCGCAGGTGCAGGGGTCACAGGAAGTTCAGTGGCCACGGCACTGAGTTCGTATGGCGCCAGGATTGTTATCGTCGATGAGAATCCCAACATTCAGAGCAAATTTCCAGTTCTAAGCCCAGATGCAATCTCTATCAAGGATTTCTCTGGAGTTGTTGTCTCCCCCGGTTGGAAGCAGAGCCATCCACTCCTGCGCGCTGCAGAAATGGCGGATGTAGAGATTCTCAATGAGATTGACCTGGCCTGGAATATCGCTCAGGAGATCGCTCCTACGCAAAAATGGTTAGCCCTGACTGGGACCAACGGAAAGACAACTACCGTTGAGATGGCAGCGGCAATGCTTCAGCGCGCAGGATTGAAAGCTCTTGCATGTGGAAATGTTGGGAATACAGTTATTGATGCCGTCACAGGCAAGCAAGCTTTTGATTACCTCATCCTTGAGCTCTCATCCTTCCAACTGCACTGGATGCGCCAAGCCAGATTTGTGAGCGCTGCGATCCTTAATCTGGCACATGATCATCTAGATTGGCATGGAAGTTTTGAGGCATATTGTGATGCTAAGCTCTCCTTACTTGAGCACTGTGAGCTTGCAATTCTCAATAGTGATGACAGTGAAATCACCAATCGCACTCGGACCAGTCAGGTGCGCACCCTCCATTTCACCCTCAAGACACCAGCACCAGGGGAGCTCGGAGTTGTCGAGAACCTTCTCATCGATCGCGCCTTTGTACGTGATCCGCAAGAGGCCTCGATGATCGCTGCAATCAGCGATATCGTGCCGTCATTGCCGCATAGTGTCTCCAATGCCCTTGCCGCCGCCGGCCTTGCTCTCTCTGTTGGAGCCTCCTATAGCGATATCCAATCTGCCTTGATTGGATTTAATCCGGGCCGCCACCGCATTGAAACTATCGCCACTAGCGATGGCATCTCGTGGGTGGATGACTCCAAGGCAACAAACCCACATGCGGCAACCGCCTCGATACTCTCTCACGTGTCCGTCATTTGGATTGCAGGTGGCCTCGCCAAGGGCGCCGATATGAACCCCTTGGTCAAGCGGACAAAGGAGCGAATTAAGGCAGTCATTCTTATCGGGGCCGATCGGGAGTTAATTGAGAGCGCCTTCGCCAAGCACTCACCGAATACACCTCTGGTAAAAATCGATGTCGAACATGTCAAGGAATCAGTCTCCAACGATTTAATGGAGGCTGTTGTAAACGCTGCTCAAGATTTAGCTACTTCAGGTGATACGGTCCTTATGGCACCTGCATGCGCATCTATGGATCAATTCATCTCTTACGCCGATCGTGGGGATCGCTTTGCTTTAGCCGTCAGGACGCTGGTGTCAGGTGCAAAGTAATACTCGATCCACTTTCTTTACTAAGCCTGTCAATCTCTACTACATGCTCTTGATTAGCACGGCAAGCTTGAGTCTTCTTGGCCTCATCATGGTCTTCTCGGCCTCATCAATCTACTCACTTGAATCTAAAGGGGCAACATATGCGGTAGTGCTGCGTCAGATTCTCTTTCTCATTATCTCAATTCCATTGGCTTGGGTGCTCTCAAGATTTTCTCTTGCACGCTGGAAATTTATCGCTCGAAGTGGAGTGATCATTTCTATTGTACTTCTCATTCTGGTGCAGGTGATAGGTAAAAGTGTCAACGGTAATCGCAACTGGATTGATTTGGGAATTATAGATTTTCAGCCCAGTGAGATTGCGAAATTCTTGATGATTCTCTGGGCGGGTTACATACTGGCCAAACGTGAGCGCGCTGGTGCGATCACGACCAACGTCATCACTCTTATTGCTCCAGCTTTTGCTCTTTGTATCGCTTTAATCTTGATGGGCCGCGATGCAGGTACGGCAGCAGTCTTTGCCTTCATCTTGGCCGGGCTTTTATGGGTCTCTGGTGTTCGATTAGGAGTCTTTGCCTGGTTCACCACCCTGGGCTTTGCAGGAATAGCCGCTCTCATCCTGGCTGCGCCATATCGAATGGCGCGTTTTGCTGTATTCCTCAATCCATTTGCCGAGGAGCAGTATAAAAATGTGGGATGGCAACCGGCACATAGTTTGCTGGGCCTTGCCAGTGGTGGATTATTTGGAGTTGGGCTTGGAGCAAGTCGTCAAAAGTGGGGCAACCTATCCCAAGCGCACACTGATTTTATTTTCTCGGTGATTGGGGAAGAGTTAGGTCTTTTTGGGACATTGGTGACTATTGCACTATTGAGTGTCTTAATGTTTTCAATCTTCAAAATAGCTCTGCGAGCAAAGGATCCGATGGTTCGTGCCGCCTGTGCGGGTATTGGCTGTTGGATTGCGATTCAGACAATACTCAATATTGGTTCGACCCTGAGTTTGATTCCAGTAGTTGGAGTGACACTACCTTTTGTCTCCTACGGTGGTTCAGCCCTCATCGCTACTTATATGGGGATCGGATTTGTCATTGGCGCAGCACGGCGTGATCCTGCAATCTTTGATGAGCTGAAAAAAAGTGAGCATAAATGGCTACGGTAGCCTTTGCCGGCGGTGGCACTGCTGGGCATATCGAACCCGCACTAGCGGTGGCACGTGCTTGGGCGAAAGAACATCCACACGATACCCTCGTTTTCATCGGGACAAAGACTGGCTTGGAGAACAAGCTGATCCCATCTGCTGGATTTACTCTCACTCACGTCCCAAAGGTCTCTATCCCACGAAGGCCATCTCTAGCATGGCTGCGAACGCCATTTGATCTCCTCGCAGCGGTGCGGGCCTGCCGCATCATTCTTCGCAACGCCGATCTCTTGATCGGTTTCGGTGGTTATGTCAGTGCTCCTGCATATCTGGCCGCACGCCTGGGCAAGACCCCCATTCTTATCCATGAGGCAAATGCAAAGCCTGGTTGGGCGAATCGACTCGGAGCTCTACTGACACCATTCTTAGCCATTGCACATCCTGTTGATTCTGGCAGGTTTGCTCAGGCTCTGATCACAGGAGTTCCTCTGCGATCAGATGTGAGTGCAGCATTTAGCGCCTCGCATCTAGATTTCAAGGCTGCGCGTGTAGCTGCTAAGAAACGCCTTGGCTTTGATGAACAAGCCCCATTAATTTTTATCATGGGTGGATCTCAAGGATCTGTCGCGATCAATAGCGCCGTCGCTGATGCGCTCAACGAGCTGCTCTCTCAAGGATTTTCAATTTTGCACTCTGTCGGGGCTGCACATACCTTGCCTCCAGCACAGCCTTCCTACCGGCCAGTGGGCTATGTCGATGCGATGGCCGATGCATATCTAGCCAGTGATCTCATCATCGCTAGAAGTGGGGCCATAACATGCAGTGAGTTTCGTGCTCTCGGGCGATACGCTCTTTTTGTGCCTTTACCGGTTGGCAATGGAGAGCAGTTTCACAATGCCAAGAGCCTTGTCGAGGCCGGGCGGGCACAGATTCTCAAACAATCAGATTTTAGTGGCAATTATCTGATGAGACACATCAGTGAGCTTTTGGCTCATGCACATATGGCACCTATCCATGGATCTGATCTTGATTTAAATGCGGCTAAAAAGATTCTAGCCTTAGGTGAGTTTGCGATCGCAAAGCGATGAGACCACAGTTGAAATCCTTGCGTGGAAAGCATCTTCACTTCATTGGTATAGGTGGGGCAGGAATGAGTGGCTTAGCCCGAATCGCTCTCTCACACTCAATACATGTGAGTGGCTCGGACTCAAAAGACTCCTCAGTTCTCAAGGCTCTCAGTGCTTTGGGCGCCACTGTCACGACCACACACATGGCAAGTAACGTTGATAGCGCGGACTTGGTCGTGTACTCGGCGGCTATTTCGCCTAATAATCCTGAGCTTATAAGAGCTCGTGAGATCGGAGTCGAAGTTCTGACTCGGGCATCTGCACTTGCAATTTTAATGTCTGAGTCCAAGAGCATCGCAGTCGCCGGAACTCATGGAAAAACCACAACATCATCAATGTTGGCCGTTGCCTTACAGGCCTGCGCCGCTGATCCATCCTTTTCTATCGGTGGCACGATTACAGCATCAGGATCCAATGCCCACCGCGGCACGGGAGAAATCTTTGTGGCAGAGGCCGATGAGTCCGATGGCTCTTTCATCGAGTACCACCCTTTCGCCGCCATAGTCACCAATATCGAGCATGACCATGTTGATTTCTTTCCCACACCCGAAGCAGTCGCGGAGGCCTTTAGAGATTTTGCCGCAACGATTGACACAGATGGATTCTTGACCTACTGCGCCGATGATGCTGGAGCACTCGCACTTGCCGCACAGACCGGTGCGCTGCGTGCTATCTCATATGGCGTAGCCGGCGGCAGTGATCTGACTCTTGACTCCATTGAACTCTTGGCTCTGGGCTCGCGTGCGCGGGCGATTTGGCGCGGCAGAAGCCTTGGGTTTATAGAGCTCGAGGTGCCGGGCCACCATAACCTTCTCAATGCCGCAGCAGTTCTTGCTACAGGAATTGAACTTGGATTTAGCCCACCAGATTTACTGCATGGCCTGGGGTTATTTCGTGGGACCGGTCGTCGCTTTGAGATAAAAGGAACTGTGCATGGAGTGCGGGTCGTAGATGATTATGGTCACCATCCCACTGAGATTGAAGCAACGCTACGCGCTGCTCGAAGATTTGCCGGTGATGGCAGGCTCATCGTTATCTTTCAACCCCACCGCTATTCACGCACTGCCGCATTTGCATCTGGCTTTGCCCGATCTTTAGCCTTGGCAGATCGCGTGATCGTTCTAGAGGTGTATTCCGCAAGTGAGAGAGCTATCCCAGGAGTCACATCAGGGTTGATCACAGATTTGATGAGCAACGGTGAGTACATTCCAAATTTTATTGAGGTAAGCGATAGCGTTATTGAGTCTGCCGAACCTGGTGATGTGATTATTACCCTGGGAGCTGGAGATGTGAGCTCCTTAGCACCGATAATTCTCGAGGGCTTGATAAGGCGATTTGCCTAGATGAGAGAGCGCAGGTTGATCCTTGGGCTCTCGATTGTGCTCTTTTTTGGCGCGGCCTATGTGCTGGGCTGGTCCACACTCTTTACTGTGAGTGCAGTGCAGATCACAGGCACCGACAAACCCATGACATCTGAGGTCATCATTGGTCAGAAGCTAGCTCGGGTACAACCACGGGTAGTCAGTGCTCAATTCGAGAGAGTCGCCTGGATCGAGAGGGCCGATGTCTCGAGAAACTGGTTGACCGGAAAAGTCACCATCTCTTTGACTGAGCGGCGCCCAATTGCGATCTACAAGGATCAGGCCATCGATGCTTTCGGAGTGAACTTTGCTCTTACTAATCAAAGAATTGAGGAGCTTCCACAGATTCAAGCGGGCACGATAGAGGCAGCGATAGCTGGTGCAAGATTTTTTGCAGCCCTGCCTGCTGATATCGGCAAAAATGTGAGCTCAGTCAAAGTACGAGGTGGTGATATCTATCTCCTTGAGATGCAAATAGATGGAAAGAGTCTGCAGGTTACTTGGGGACAAGATGTCGAGATGGCTCTTAAAGTGAGGGTTTATAAGGCTTTGCTGGCACAGCCAGAGAACACAAAGATTAGGCGCATGGATGTCTCGGCCCCGAATGCTCCAATCGTAAAATAGATCAGCCGACACGAAGTTAGAAAAATCGAGTGGGTGTTTGATTAAGAGCGCCCGTCACCTTACGTTCCTGGTATTGAAATGCGATGAGTTGTAAGGCTCAAGTTGAGGTTTATAGTTCACAAAGAGGAGAAAAGTGGCGTCACCGCAGAATTATCTCGCAGTCATCAAAGTTGTCGGCATTGGTGGTGGTGGAGTAAATGCGATCAATCGAATGATCGATGTTGGTCTCAAGGGCGTTGAATTCATTGCAATCAATACCGATGCCCAACATCTGTTGATGAGTGATGCAGATGTGAAGTTAGATATCGGTCGCAAAACAACTCGCGGACTTGGCGCGGGAATGGATCCTGAAAAGGGACGTGCTGCAGCACTCGATCACGCCGATGATATTGAGGAGATTTTACGTGGTGCGGATATGGTTTTTGTAACCGCTGGTGAAGGCGGAGGCACCGGTACCGGCGCAGCTCCAATTGTTGCAAAGATCGCTCGTGATCTCGGTGCCTTAACAATTGGAGTCGTTACCCGTCCATTTTCTTTCGAGGCAAAACTGCGCTCGACTCAGGCCGATGTTGGTATCGAAGCACTGCGAAGTGAAGTCGATACCCTCATAGTGATTCCCAATGATCGACTACTAGCGATCTCAGATCGCACAATCACTTTGGCAGATGCCTTCAAAAGTGCAGACCAAGTCCTTCTCTCGGGCGTGCAGGGCATTACCGAGATCATCACTCAGCCAGGTTTGATCAACCTTGACTTCGCCGATGTTCAGGCGGTGATGTCCGGTGCTGGCTCTGCCCTCATGGGTATTGGCTCTGCTCGTGGAGAAAATCGTGCCTTACGTGCAGCTGAGCTTGCAATCTCCTCTCCTTTACTCGAGGCATCAATCGATGGGGCTATGGGGGTTCTGCTCTCAATATCGGGTGGCTCAGATCTGGGTCTCTTCGAGGTCAATGAGGCGTGTGAGCTCGTTCAATCAGCGGTTCATCCCAACGCTAAGTTTATTTTTGGAACTACGATTGATGATGCCTTAGGTGATGAAGTTCGAATCACGGTTGTGGCTGCAGGTTTTGAGGGTGGCCAACCCAAGCGAGTGTCGACGCCCGTTATCGATGCCTCCATTTTGAACGGAAATGCCAATCCTGTGGCATCAAATGATCCGCTCTCTGTCGCCCTTGAACTCGGTGATAATCCGATCCCAAGACGCCGAGTCACATTTGAAGAGTTGGTCGCCGAGGATGAGATCGACGTCCCTGATTTTATGAAGTAAGGCCTTTTGCCAACTCTCTTTACCGATCGGCGCACTGGTGCAAGCCAGGTGCCCTACGCATCATTTAATTTAGCCGGGCATGTGGGAGATGATCCCATTGCGGTGGCAGCCAATCGTGCACTGCTCTCAGAGATGGTTGGGGCGGTTCAATTTATGAATCAGGTGCATGGAGATTCAATCGTGCTTGTCGATGAGATCAGTGATTCAGAGCCAACGTGTGATGCCTTGATAACCAGAGTTCCAGGTTTGGCCCTGGCCGTCTTGGTCGCTGATTGCATTCCTCTTCTACTCTCATCAGCCTCAGTTGTAGCAGCGGTCCATGTCGGTCGTAAAGGCTTGGTCAGTTCTATCGCCTTGAGAGTTATCTGCCAGATGCGAGCCTTAGGTGCTACGGCGATTCATGCTCAATTAGGGGCATCCATCTGCGGCAAGTGTTATGAAGTTCCAGAGGCGATGGCCATAGAGGTGGGGGAGTTGAAACCGGCCGCCTCTGCATTCACCCGCACCGGTACTTCTTCACTCGATCTATCTCAGGCTTTAATCACCGATTTAATTGCACAGGATGTCTCATATGAGGCCTCAACCTCCTGCACTTTAGAAGATGAGATGTACTTCTCTTACCGGCGCAACCATATAACGGGGCGCAATGCGGGAGTAATCTGGCTATGAGTCGATCGGTTGAAATCGCGCGGGGTTTAGAGAGTGTGAAGGCACGCATTCAAACAGCCGCTATCAAAGCTGGACGAGAACCCGATGAGATTACTCTGGTCGTTGTCACCAAGACCTTTCCCATAAGCGATGTAGAGATTCTCAAAGAGCTTGGCGTGAAGGACTTTGGTGAAAATCGCGATGGTGATGCCGCCCCCAAAGCAGGGGCTGTTCCGGGCACGTGGCACTTTCAGGGGCAGATTCAAAGCAATAAACTCAAGTCGATCTGCGCATGGGCCCACGTCATCCACTCCCTCGATGATCTGCGACATTTTAAATTGATTGCTCAATTCGCCAGACATCCGCTGGAAATCTTTCTTCAATGTAATCTCGATGGGCGAGAAGATCGTGGGGGTGCATCAATTCACTCCCTCTATCCACTTGCCCAAATGATTAGCGCCGATCCTGTGCATCGATTGGCAGGGTTGATGGCCGTTGCCCCCCTTGCTCTTGCTCCTGAAAAAGCCTTCGCTGAACTTCAGGGGATTCATATGGCCTTTATGAAGGATTTTCCGGATGCCACTGGCCTCTCAGCGGGTATGAGCGGTGACTTTGAAATCGCTATCTCATATGGTGCGACACATCTGCGTATTGGTAGCCAAATCATGGGTTCTCGGTAGTTCGGCAGGTACCTTTATCACATGGCTAATGCACTCAAGCGCGTCGCAAATTATTTGGGGTTGATGGATGACCCGCAGTTCGATACCCCAGAGACCTCAAAGTCTGCTGAGGTTGCATCATCAGGTGATGTTCGCATCAAAGCCCGGGCAGCGCGCCCAATCTCATCACCTCTTACACCCAGAGGTGATGCCTTAGCGCAGTTGGATCTTCCAGTAGTGGATCGAATCATCACCTTGCATCCACGGTCCTACAACGAGGCTCGCACAATCGGTGAACACTTTCGCCAAGGCAATCCCGTTATTATCGACCTGAATGATATGGATGAATCCGAACAGAAACGTATCGTTGATTTTGCAAGTGGCCTTGCATTTGGTCTGCACGGCACAATTAAGCGTGTTAATAAGAAAGTCTTTCTCATCTCTCCAGCTAATTTTCAGGTAAGCAGCGAGGATAAATCAGCTGCAGCACAAGCAAGCTTCTTTAACCAAAGCTAAGTTTTTCATGCGCATAGGTGCGATTCTCGCCGGTTTTCTCCAACTATTTTTATTCGCCCTACTTGGAAGGCTCATCCTTGACTATGCCCGCATGTTCGCTCGTAACTGGAGGCCTGGGGGTATCGCACTCTATTTTGTAGAGGCTATCTATGCGATTACAGATGTGCCTATGCGGTTTGTTGGTCGCTTCATTCCACCATTACGAATCGGCGCAGTCAGTTTGGATATGAGTTTTATAGTTCTTTTCTTCGGGGTTCAGCTTTTGATGGGATTTGTCAGAGGGATTTAGCAAGCACGAGTGCCAAACCAAGATCATTCTCGTCAACGCTCATCTTGCTATCGTGGGACATCGAGAGAGCCAATACCTCATCCTGAATGTGCTGCAGATGCCTGTTAATCGCATCGGCGATCTCGGGCTTAGCATTCCAAACCACAGTGATGCGATCTGATATTTCAAAGCCATCACTTTTGCGACGCTCCTGTATACATCGAATCACCTCGCGGGCATGGCCGGCCAAGATAAGAGAGGGGGTGAGTTCCAGATCAAGTGCAACGCTTTGGCCATCATGAGAGGCGACCATCCATCCACTCTTTGGTACCTCTGTGATCACTAGATCCTCGAGGGTGATCTCCCATGTGGCTAAGGTTGCTTTTCCGGATGCGCGAAGGCTTTTCACCAGAGCTGTCGCATCACTGGCTGCGATCGCCTTTGCTATCTCCTGAACTGCGCCACCAAACTTGGCACCGAGTGTTTTGAAGTTAGCCTTGATTGATATCTCGACCAAATCTCCATCGGCGTTCGCGATATCTTGAAGGGCGAGCACATTGAGCTCATCGGCTATCTGCTCGCGCATCTGTTCGGGAAGTCCAGCCCACCCACTGGCGGCGATGAGTGCACGCCCCAGCGGTTGGCGGATCTTGACTCCTGATTCGGCGCGAGCGGCCCGGCCAAGTTCGACGATACGACGGGTGAGTGCGACTTGTTCACTTAGATCGTTGTGTATGGCAGATGAGTTGGTGGTTGGAAAATTCGACAAGTGCACCGAGGCCGGCGCCCCCGGATCGGTTGGTCGCACCAGCTCCTGCCATACCTGTTCGGTAATGAATGGAACCATAGGGGCGAGCAACTGGGTCAGGGTGAGCAGGCACTCATGCAATGTGGCCATCGCAGCAAGATCACCATCCCAAAAACGTCGACGAGAGCGACGCACATACCAATTCGATAGATCATCGATGAAGCCGGCAAGTGCTCGACCTGCGCCCTGAGAATCAAATTCAGTCAGAGCATGATCTACCTGGGAGATCAGAAGATTGAGCTCTCCAATAATCCACCGATCCATCAACGGACGATCGGCAAGGAGTGGGCTTTGACTCAACTCAAAGTTTGATGCCTTGGCATAGAGAGCGTGAAATGAAACCGTGTTCCAATAGGTAAGTAGCGTCTTGCGCACAACCTCGTTAATTGCATCATGACCTACACGGCGCGCAGCCCAGGGCGAGCCAGCTGCCAACATGAACCATCGAACGGCATCTGCGCCATGTTGATCCATGAGCGCCATCGGCTCTAGAACATTTCCAAGGTGCTTGCTCATTTTGCGACCATCTTTATCCAAGATATGTCCCAAACACAGGACGGTCTTATAGGAGGATTTATCAAAGA
The DNA here is from genome assembly GCA_005800815.1 of Actinomycetota bacterium. Classification (GTDB taxonomy): domain Bacteria; phylum Actinomycetota; class Actinomycetes; order Nanopelagicales; family Nanopelagicaceae; genus Planktophila. The sequence continues at coordinate 715 of SYEK01000011.1, read as the reverse complement.
CTAATGTGCCGATGGTCATCAATGTATAGAACCAGCCGCGGGTTTGATCGATAGCCTCACATATAAAATCAGCTGGGTAGGCCGCCTCAAAGTTTCTTAGTGAGCCCTCCTTGTGCGGATAGCCCCACTGGGCAAATGGCATAGCTCCTGAGTCATACCAACAATCGATAACTTCGGGAACCCGCCTCATCACAGATGTGCACTCGGTACAAGCAAATTTAATGTCATCGACAAAGGGTCGATGTGGATCCAGATTAGATAAGTCGGTCCCGGCTAAATCACCAAGCTCCTTGAGGGAGTCAACACAAATCTCATGCTCATTTTCACAGCGCCAAATCGGAAGGGGAGTGCCCCAGTATCGATTGCGCGAGAGCGCCCAATCAATATTGTTGTTGAGCCAGTCACCGTAGCGACCGTCTCTAATCGTCTCTGGGTGCCAGTCTGTCGCTGCATTCTCACGAAGCAGCGCATCCTTGATTGATGTTGTGCGGATGTACCACGAGGGCTGGGCGTAGTACATCAGCGCTGTGTGGCAGCGCCAGCAGTGTGGGTATGAATGCTCATATGGTTGGTGCTTATACAGAGCACCACTCTTGGCTAACTCTTTTACCAGAGCCTTATCGGCATCTTTGAAGAAACTACCACCAACAACTGGTAGTTCGGGAAGGAAGACTCCATCGGGTGCGATGGGATTTACAACAGGCAGGCCGTAGAC
>SYEK01000010.1 GCA_005800815.1 Actinomycetota bacterium | reverse complement strand
GTGGGTGTGGGTGTGGGTGTGGGTGTTGGAGTAGGTGTAGGTGTTGGAGCCGGAGCTTGTTCTGCTGAAAATAAAGAAGTAAAGCCATCAGAAGACAAATATTCAATTTTTATATACCTTGTTGTGTACACCGGCTTTAATACAATGGCAGGGCTTTGGCCACTAAATACCAATTCTTCTGCTAGTGGATTTCCGCCTCCCCATGAAGTTGCTCTTTCATATACTTTTGCATATGAAGCTCCAGCAGGTAAAACCCATGTCACGGTATATCCATTGGCTACAGCAGATAGCGTAAACGTTGGAACAACACCAAGAAGTGGATTTGTTTTTTGAGCCACTGCGAAAGCAACCCCTGCATCACGATTGTCGGGAGCATCTGCTGATGTAAACAATCCAGAAAATGAAGTGAAGTATTTTCCTAGTGTATTGTATAGCTCTTGCTCTGTTATTAATATTGTTTGAGTTGTGCCAGAAGAAGAGGGAAATTTAGTAAAAAAACCTACAGCATTTCCGTTTGTGAGTCTTATAATAAACTTTTTAGCATCTGCAGCTACTGTGGCAGTTATAGACAGATTGTTTCCAGACCATAATGCAGATATTGAAGAGGCAACATTTGGGGGAGTTGTGTCTACTGAGGCTGCAACTGGATCTGTTGGGCTTGGAGTTGGAGTCGGTGTTGGCGTCGGTGTTGGTGTTGGCGTCGGTGTTGGAGTAGGTGTCGGTGTCGGTGTTGGAGTTGGTGTCGGTGAGGGTGTTGGGCTCGGGCTCGGCGCAGGCGCTGGCCCGCGCACGACCTCGCCTCTGATCTCTCTCTCCCCTACTGCAAGGGTGATCTCAGATTTGGCTCGCGATGTAATGAGGAACTCATAGATTCCAGCCAGGGCCACCGCGTTGTATCGAGCAAGAAAGAGATAGTTCGTTCCTCCATAGGGTTCAAAGAACTTTGTGCGCTCATTGATCTTTAACGTTACTTTTTTACCTGTTGGCCCTGTAATTACGACAGAGGGTAACTGGGTGATCTTCAAAGTATTTTCGGGCTTCTTATCGATGATTAATAATTGAACCGCGAGGGCATCACCTGCCTGTAATTGAGCACGAAATGCCTTCCTCTGCCCCGCCTTGGTAAAGGCTGCACGCACGGCAAATGAGATAGTGCCATCTACTAACACGGGCCCCTTAGCAGCGCTGGTATCAGTATCAAGCAGGACCACAGGCTGGTGGGCAATTGCTGGCCCACTACCGACTAGCACCAGGGCCAGCACTGCAATCAGGAGTGTGCGCACAGGAAAACGCTACAGGAGCCCCCCTAGTAGCGCCTGCCCAGGGCTCATTCGGTGATCAGTCTGAGCCTGGAAGGCTCTGGGCCCAGCCCATGTTCATCTCCCCTAGGCCTGCCATGGGAGCATTTCAAGTTGCCGCCGCCTCCACCTGCACTTAGGTTTATCAGGTAATTTAAAACAACCCACAAGGAGAAATACATGAAGGTAATGCGTCGTAGTGCATTTGCCGCTCTCGCCATTGCAACAGCACTGACTCTGTCAGCCTGTGGCAGCGATGAAGAGATGGCAACTGAGGAAGTAGCAGAGGAGACCATGTCTCCAGGTACGATCGTTGATGTCGCTATCGCGGCAGGCAACTTCAATACCCTAGTTGCAGCCGTTACAGCTGCAGAGCTCGTTGAGACACTCAGTGGAGCAGGTCCATTCACAGTATTTGCACCAACCGATGAGGCATTTGCCGCCCTTCCAGCCGGAGTCCTCGATGCCCTTCTTCTTCCAGAGAACAAGGCGCTACTTGCACAGATCCTGACCTACCACGTCCTATCGGGCATGGTCATGGCCGCAGATGTCACCGATGGTGATGTTGCAACCGTTGAAGGTCAAAATCTCACGCTATCAACAGCCAGTGGCGTCACCGTCAATGGTGCCACGGTCATCGCAGCAGATGTCATGGCATCTAATGGCGTCATTCATGCAATCGATGCAGTGATCCTTCCACCAGGAGTGGATGTAGCAAAGCTCATCAAGAAGTAAGGTAAAAGTAGATGTGGTCACCCCTTTGAGGGGGTGGCCACATTTTTTTATCCCTAGTAATCCAAAGTTAAATTCATAGTAGGCGCCCCATTCACCACCAGTTCTCAACTCCGGCATGTGCCTAATTCATCATGTGAGATGTGATAATCCCAAACCTGCATTACCTTCTACCAAGCCCGTACCAAATAGTTGATGAGTACGCCAGAGTGCGCCGATCACAAATGATCAGCGCATCGTTTAAAACTTTATAGTCTGATGGGGGTGCCTATCCTCTAAGAGTTCCTTGTTGCAATGATGACCGGGCGCCCATTATCAAGGGTGTGAATTGAGATCCTGTCATCAAATGCCCTCTTAAGCTCTGGTGAGTGAATAACAGAGTCTGAGGGACCATCCAATAAGACTCTCCCCTTTTGCATGATGATGATGCGCTCTGCATACATCGCACCCAATGTGATGTCATGCATCGTTGAGACTATCGTCGCCCCAGATTTTTGCAGTGATTCAATATGATCCAAGGTCGCAATCTGATGGTGCAGATCAAGGGCCGATGTGGGCTCATCTAAGATCAGTAGCTCTGGCTCTTGCACCAGCGCCCGTGCGATCAGCACTCGCTGCATCTCACCTCCTGAGAGCGCGGCAACTAATTGGTGGCGCATTCCGGACAGGTGCATCTTCTCCAGCATCTGATGCACCATCTGACGACTTGTCCGTGATTCACGTCCCCAGCCATCTAGGCGGGCCCGGCCCAACATCACATACTCCGAGACATCCATACCGACTGGGATCTCAGGACGCTGTGGAACAAAGGCCACGTTACGTAGTTTCTTATATGCCTCGATACCATCGATCGCAATCGATCCGTCATAGGCCTTATTGCCAAGCAGAGTCTTAAGAAGAGTTGTTTTTCCCGCCCCGTTGGGTCCGACAAGACAGGTCCAGCTGCCCCGTGGGATATCTAGGTTTATATGATCGAGTGCGTAGAAATCACCGTAGCGCACACACAACTGCCTGATGTTAATCAATTCAGGACCCTCTTTGCTCGAAGTACGAATAAGAGAAAGGGCGCACCAACGAATGCGGTGATGACCCCGATAGGTAGCTCTGCTGGAGAGAGCAGAGTGCGAGCGCCAAGATCTGCCAAGACCAAAAAGGCCGCCCCCGAGAGAGCTACTGTAAGCAGGGCTCTATTGGTGGCCCGCTTGGTCAGACCGCGCACCAGATGAGGAACGACGATGCCGACAAAGCCGATCAGACCACTGGCCGAAACGGCAGTTGCTGTGGCAAGTGTGGCTGCAGCGATTGCGATGATTCGGATTTTGTTCGGGGAGATGCCAAGTGAGAAGGCCTCTTCATCACTAAGGAGCAGGCCATCGAGCAGACGTGACATGCGAATTAGGATGAAGAGGGCCACAACGATGTAGAACCCTGCCCACTTGATCACCTGCCAGTCGGCAACGGTGAGTTGGCCAAGGATCCAGGAGTAAACAGGGCGCAGTACCTCACTCTTTCTCTGCTGCAGATAGGTTTGAAAGGCCGTTGCAAATGAGCCGATGGCGATACCAGATAACAATAACGTCGCTGGATTTGCACTGGATTTTCCTGAGATAAGAAATGTCGCCAAGACGGCAAGGACAGCGCCAACAAATGCGAATAGTGGAAGGGCGGCATAGAAGCTTTGATTACCCCGAGTCAGAGCAAGAGTTGCCCCAAGGCCGGCCCCTGCAGCTGCCCCCAAAAGATAGGGATCGGCGAGTGGATTTCGAAAGACGGTCTGATAGACGGCCCCACTTGTTGCAAGGGCTGCCCCAACGAGTGCGGCCAAAGCTACTCGTGGCAGGCGAAGCTGCAAGAAGAGGATCCTCTCCTCATCTTGCAGCCCGCCATCTAAGCCAAGGATCGTGCGCACTATTTGGAAGAAATCCAAAGGGATCGGACCGAAGGAGACACCCAGCAACATCACAAAGAAAAGCAGCAGAGCTGCCCCGGCTGTGATGCGCCAGTGCCAGATTCGATTGATCTCTTGGCTCATCATCCCGATACTTTACCCAAGACCGCACCGATGGTTTTGTAGAAATCGACCAGGCGGGGCCCCCAACGTGATGAGATATCGGCGGGTAGTTCGACGATCTTCGCATTTTTCACTGCGCTGATCCCGGCCCATCCTGGACGGGCTGCAACAATGGCAGCGCTCTCGCCATACTGGGCATCGGCAAGAAGGATCACCTGGGGATCACTTTTGAGCAGATACTCAGCGGTTAATTGCGGATAGCCAGAGGCATCTGCTCCTGCGGCTGCATCTGCGATATTGATCAGCCCAAAGTCCTTATAGACCTTACCGATAAAGGTTGCAGAGGTCGCTGAGTAGTAGGTGTTATCGAGCTCATGGAAGATACGAACACCTGTCTTGTTCTTTGCCTTTGCGATGATCGATTTGATACTCCGGCGCATATCCCCATTGAGTTTAAGTGCCTGTGACTGGTTATTGGTGACTATGCCCAGCACAGTGTTTTGGGCATAGACCTCGGCAAGGGTGGTCGGGGCACTCTCCATCAAGACCGCGATCCCAAACTTTGTGAATGCATTCCTAGTCTCCTTGGCCTTAGAAGAGGTGGCAGAGAGCAAGATCAGATCTGGCTTCATCGCCACGATAGCCTCGATACTTGGCTCATATGCACTGAGCTCTGTAATCGGTGCATTTGCCGGGAAGTTTGAATAGCTATCAACTGCCATGACTTGTGGACCTGCACCGATAGCAAAGAAGATCTCAGTTGCACTCGGTGATAGTGAGATGATTCGTTTTGGTACTTTGGCGATTTTGGTTGTATAGCCACCGAATTTAATACTCAGTGGATATTTGCTCTCAGCTGCCTGTGCAGGACTTCCTAAGACTGTCGCAAAGACAAAGATTGAGATTGCGATCGCCTGCAAGCGAAAACGTGCACGTAACATAAAAAAAACTCCCTCAGATAGGTGAGGGAGGAAAATTGGGCTTTGTAGCAAAGTGCTAGGCGGCCCGACCTTCCTCCGAGGTCGGATACAACGGCGATAAAACAGGCGACCTGGCTTTGATCCAAGGATCATCTACAGTTGCGGGACAGCGCCGGGATTTAACCGGACTTCGCTAGAGATATTGCCATCTCAGGACACTTTCATGTCCGAAGATAAGAGGAAAATAGTGATTTAAATTTGAGATGTCAAGACAGAGGATTTAATGCGTGTTCAAGAGAGCCTTTAGGATGTGAAGCTCTTGCCACCATCTCGTGAGATAAAGATCGCCCCACCGGCCACGGCGGCAAAGATCTCAGAGTTCACCGAGATGCTCGATATCTCATCGGGCAGAGTTGCAATCTTCTTCCAACTTTTTGCACCATCGATGGAGCGATAGATATCTTTTGCAAAGGCCCCATAGATCCTTGGGCCCACAGCCTCTATCGATCCCCACTTCATCCTTGACTTTATCGCCACCGTTGTGGCAAAACCATCACCAGTCTGGACTAAAGAGCCCTCGAGTAGGGCATAGGCAGCCCCCTTCTTGGTATCAAGGGGTGCAATATCTGAGTACTTGTTTGCACCTAACCTCTTCCAGCTCTTGCCCCTATCCCCTGAGTGCATGAGCTGGCCACTGCCTGAATCCATCCCATACATATCAAACTTTGAAACCTCCAGCATATGAAAATCCACCTGCCCCTTGAGAGAGATCTGTTTCCAACTCTTTCCCCCATCACTGGATGAGATCAACCCGATGGGCTGTGCAAACTTTGATTTCTCACCTGGATGACCACTGGCATAGAGCGTGGTGCCATAGATGCCAAGGCCCATCACATCAAAGATGGGACCTGGAAGGATCTGCATCGAGTTGGCTGCCCTATAGCGATAGAGACCTTCATGGGTCGGCATGAGGATCTCTTTACCAAATACCTTCACGCCATGGATGTGTGAGACAGAGTCATAGCTCGCTGCAAAGCCCACCGCAGGTGCCAAGGCCATGATGCAGGCAAGTAAGAGGGCAAGGGCGCCAATGATCACCTTCTTCATACTTGAACGCTACCTGAGGCCGCCCCGCCCAGCACGCCAGGCCCCCGTGCTCAGCAGCGCCCAGGCCACCAACACCGGCTGAAACAACAGGCGCACCAAGCGCTCTCTATCGCTATCTAAACCAAAGGCATCTACGCCATTGTGATACTGAGAGATATTGCCCCAGAAGATTGCAACGAAGAAGATCGCCGTTGCCCAACCGATCACTACCCGG
>SYEK01000009.1 GCA_005800815.1 Actinomycetota bacterium | reverse complement strand
GGACAAGAAGATGCAGGAGGCGATGAGTCTTTATCTGCCACTCCTTATCACCCGATGCGGCCTTTGCCCTATCGCAGGGTGCAAAGGGAGAGTAATTATAAAAGGCTAAAGGAGTAGCCCTACCAGAGTCAAGGACATGATGGGCCTTTAAAGCCCTACTGCATACTCGATCTCAAGGCATGCCTGGCTAAGATCATGGGCAAAGGCGACACCTGCGCACTCATCTTGATCCCACCCCGGTCCACCCAGCACTATCCGTGGTGCAGGGCGAACTTTGGGTAGGTCTCGGAAGTATTCAGGGCGTGCGTTTTGGGAGAGTTGAGCCCACAGAAATATTGCCGGCGGTGCAGAGCGTGTGATGATGGCGTGCAGAGCCTGCACAGGTGTTCGCGAGCCCAAGAAATGTGTTCGAATATCTCTTTCTGCAAGGGCAGCGGCTAATGCATGCAGAGCCAGGACGTGGATCTCTGCTCCTACTGCGGCAAGCACTACGGGCCGAGAGCTCTGTGATAGCTCAACTGCGCTCACTGACTCGCGCAAGACACTCTTGATGACCTCAGTCAATAGATGCTCTACCTCAATTCCCTCCTCTGTCTCCTCCCAACTTTTTCCAACGAGATAGAGGACCGGGGCTATCACCTCTGACCATGTGGAGACCACACCGTGTGTCTGTAGATCTTTGCGCAGCTGCGCCTGGATAAAAACTGTGTCAAAGTTGTTGGCCGCTTTATAAATACCTTGAACGAGATCATCACGTGATGCAAACTCGTAGGCGACCTCTTCCATGCGCAATTTACCTTTGTAGCCTTTGGCCTGCTCTGCCGCATCGGCCGGAGCCACACCCGTTGATATCAACCGGCGCATGAGCATCAGGCGGGCCAGATCAAGAGGGCGGTAGCGCCGATGCGCCCCAGCCTGATGGCTCGATGGGCCAAGGCCATAGCGCCTATCCCAGGTGCGAAGCGTTGCCGCTGCCACGCCCAAGCGCCGAGCGACCGCTGCCACCGTCAGGAGCTCCTCTTGCTTGGCCATGTGCCTATCGTTGCGCTAAGTGGCCTATCTCACCACCCCAAAACGCCCTTTGAACAAGTTTTGAAGCGTTGGTACTTGAACAACCTATGGCGCGGTTGTACAGTATTGCCATGGCTGAATTATCACGCTTACCCCGCCCCGTTGCAGATGAATGGGAGTGGCAGTACCAAGGTGCATGTCGCGATCTGCCCGCTGAGATGTTTTTCCATCCAGATGGAGAGCGCGGTCCTCGCAGGCGCAATCGTGAAAATAGCGCCAAGGCGATCTGTGCCAGCTGTCCTGTGATTGCAGCATGTCGGGAGCACGCCCTGGCCGTGCAAGAGCCTTATGGAATTTGGGGCGGTCTATCAGAGGATGATCGTCTGGCGTTGATCAATAAAGAGAGTGCCTCTGACATACATCACGCCTCATAGATTTTAACTCGCCTCCTGAGTTGAAAGAGATAGATAAGTAAGGCCCCGCAGAAAGAACTGCGGGGCCTTACTTACTTCACTCCTTAGTGTGAGTGTCCCCCAGGAGCATGTGAGTGGCCAGAGCCACCAGCATCGGCCGGTGCATCTGCTGGGCGCTCAAAGACAACTGCCTCAGTTGTAATGAACATCGCAGCGATCGATGCGGCGTTAGCAAGTGCTGAACGGGTTACCTTCACGGGATCGATGACGCCATCTTTTGCAAGATCGCCATAGATATCAGTTGCCGCGTTGAATCCCTCGTTGTGCTTCATTGCACGGACCTTAGCGACTACGACGTAGCCCTCAAGTCCAGCATTTTCTGCGATCCAACGAAGAGGCTCATCGCATGCTTTGCGGACTAAGCGGACTCCAACGGCCTTATCGCCAGTGAATCCGAGATCTCCCTCGAGCACATCGGCTGCATGCACAAGCGCTGCGCCTCCGCCCACCACGATTCCCTCTTCAACGGCGGCGCGAGTTGCAGAGATCGCATCCTCCAGGCGGTGCTTCTTCTCATTGAGTTCGACCTCAGTGTGAGCACCTACTTTGATGACACAGACTCCACCAGCCAGCTTTGCCACACGCTCTTGCAACTTCTCTTTATCCCATGAGGAGTCAGAGTTTTCGATCTCTTTGCGCAGTTCATTGACACGGCCCGCAACTGCAGCCTTATCTCCTGCGCCCTCGATGATCGTTGTAGCATCCTTTGAGACAACGATACGTCGTGCACGGCCAAGATCCTCCAAAGTGGCGGCATCGAGCTTCATGCCGACCTCTGCAGAGATGACCTGTCCACCGGTAAGTGTTGCAATATCTTGCAACATAGCCTTGCGGCGATCGCCAAAGCCCGGAGCCTTCACGGCAACTGAGGCAAAGACACCGCGCATACGGTTGACCACGAGTGTGGAGAGAGCCTCACCCTCGATATCTTCGGCGATGATTAAAAGTGGCTTGGAGGATGCTGAGACCTTCTCAAGGATGGGAAGAAGATCGGCCAGGGCCGAAATCTTCCCCGCTGAGATCAGCACGTATGCATCCTCAAGGATGGACTCCATGCGATCTTGATCGGTGACAAAGTATGGAGAGATATAGCCCTTATCGAACTGCATACCCTCAGTGAACTCCAGGTCGAGTCCTGTAGTAGATGCCTCTTCGACGGTAATGACACCATCTTTGCCTACTCGCTCAAAGGCCTCGGCGATTAAATCTCCGATAGCGCGATCTTGGGCCGAAATCGTTGCAACATCTGCGATCTGTGCCTTGCCATTGACGGCAGTTGCCTGCTCGCGAAGTTTTTCAGAGACTGCAGTGACTGCCGCCTCGATTCCAGCCTTGATCTCCATAGGCTGTGCACCAGCGGCTAAGTTACGAATACCCTCTTTGACCATGGCCTGAGCAAGGACTGTGGCAGTCGTTGTGCCATCACCGGCGACATCATTGGTCTTGGTTGCGACCTCTTTGACTAACTGGGCACCCATGTTCTCGGCCGGATCAGAGAGTTCGATCTCTTTGGCTATCGTCACACCATCGTTTGTAATTACGGGTGCGCCAAAAGATTTGGCGATCACAACGTTACGGCCCTTGGGACCGAGTGTTACCTTGACGGTATCTGCAAGAATATTGACGCCACGCTCCATCGCACGGCGTGCATGATCATCGAATTGAAGGGATTTTCCCATTTACTTCACGATCACAGCGAGAATGTCACGGGCCGAGAGCACAAGCAGGTCATCTCCACCATGCTTGATCTCAGTTCCGCCGTACTTGCTGTAGAGAACAACGTCGCCGACTTTGACATCCATGGGAACGCGAACACCATCATCAAAGCGACCTGGTCCAACGGCGATCACTACTCCCTCTTGTGGCTTCTCTTTTGCTGTATCTGGGATGACAAGACCCGATGCCGTAGTTGTCTCGGCCTCACTGGTCTTAATGACGATGCGATCTTCTAGTGGCTTAATTGCCATTTATTGCTCCTCTTATACGTTGTTTTCCTCGTTCAGGCCCCTTAGCAGTGTGGGCCCGTGAGTGCTAACGCCAAGGGTATTAGGGGCTATTCCCTTAGGGCAAATCGGCTAGGAGAGAAGACTGAGCACGTCAACGGGCAGGCTGGAGTCGGCCTCAAAGGCGATAGGGCTGGCAGAGCGCCCGGCCAAGACCATCAAGGAGCCCAGGGCCGCGACCATCGCCCCGTTATCGGTACATAGGCCAGGGGCCGGGATCGCTAGGTGAATACCGGCCTTGTCACAGCGCTGCTGGGCCAGGGCTCGAAGACGAGAGTTCGCTGCGACCCCACCGGCGATCACCAATGAATCGATCCCTGTGCTTTTACATGCAGCCACTGATTTAAGAAGGAGAACATCCACGATCGCCTCTTGGAAGCTAGCCGCTACATCTGCCCTCGTGTAATCAGGTGTGGCCTCTATGTATCTGGCTACTGCAGTTTTCAATCCTGAGAATGAAAAATCAAATGGACGGCTCTGCCAGTCACCACTTGTTGTCAGCCCGCGGGGAAAATCAATGGCGCACTCATCTGCCCCTGTGGCCAGTGCATCGATAGCAGGACCACCTGGAAAACCTAACTTCATCAAGCGGGCAATCTTGTCGAATGCCTCACCTGCGGCATCATCCATCGTTGCACCAAGTTGTGTGATCGATGCGGTGATGTCATCAACTTGTAGGAGTGAGGAGTGTCCACCACTGACAAGCAGTGCGATTGTTGGCTGCAAGCTTTGAGAATGTGTGAGTGCATCAACGCTGATGTGGGCCGCCAAGTGATTAACTGCAAAGATCGGTCGATCCAAGCCAAGGGCTAATCCCGCGCCCGCTCCGACACCCACCAACAAGGCACCGATGAGGCCCGGACCTGCCGTGACGGCAACTGCATCGATATCTGAGAGTGAGATCTTGGCATCTTGGAGTGCCTGCCTAATCGTTGGAATCATCGCCTCTAAATGAGCACGGCTGGCGATCTCAGGTACGACGCCACCGAAACGCGCATGCTCTTCGACACTTGATGCAATGACGTTGGCCAACAAGGTGCGTCCCCGAACGATGCCAACTGCGCTCTCATCGCAGGATGTCTCGATACCTAAGATGATCGGCTCAATCATCTGAGCTCTTTTCGCATGACTAGAGCATCTGCGCCGGCGCCGTAATAGTTCTTGCGCACAGATACTCTGGAGTATCCAAGTGATTCATAGAGGCCTATCGCACCTGTGTTATCCACGCCGACTTCTAGCATCATGGCGTTAGAGCCTTTCTCCTGCGCCCAGATCTCAAGGAGCCCCATAAAGGCAGTCCCGATACCGCCTTTACGGTGGGCAGGCAGAACTCCCACAGTTAAGACATCGGCCTCGAGGCCAGGGGCTGGCACCATCACCGCTGCATATCCGATGATCTCATCGCTAGCATCCAGGGCAACGATAAAAAGATGTGTACGCGGTACCCCTTTGAACTCCTCTTTGAACTGGCCCATCGACCAAGGTGCATCTGCAAATAGAGTCTTTTCCATCGACACCAGGATTGGAAGATCAAGGGCCATCGCATCGCGATAGGTAACTCCATTTTTACTCATGGTTGGCGATCCACCGTTGCAATGGCATCTGGATGGCGCAGATAGATCGGCTCTGTGATATCGCCACTGAGTCCAGCCATGGCCAATAGATCCGGATACAGATCGCTAAAGATGGGCACACTCTCAACGCCAACAGCTGCAGGAAAACTCACGGCAGGCTCGCCCATGCGCACACCATTTATATAGCGCGCCCAGTAGAGCTCTTTTCGCCGTGCATCCACCGTGACAATAAAGTCCTTCTCATTCACCTGTGCTGCGATCGCATCGAGTGAGCACACACCACGCACTGGGATATCTTGGGCCAGGGCAAAACTGTGAGCAAAGGCGATACCGATACGCAGTCCCGTAAAAGGTCCCGGTCCCATACCAACGACAACCTCATCGACCTGGCGCCCAGTTATCGCCTCCTGCACCAATGTGGGAAGAGCTAGGCCATGGGCCCTTGCACCATCACCAAAGCCGCTCCAGATCAATTGACCATCACCGATGATGCCTACAGATGTGCAAGATGTGGATGTATCGATCGCTAATGTGATCCTCATAGAGAAAAACCTGCCCAACGCTTACCCACACAGGTGATCTCGACTTTTCGTACCTCATCACTTCGATCGATGGTGATCTCTAAGCGATCCTGATTGAGATGCTCAGACTCTGCTCCTGCCCACTCGATGACGGTCACAGAGTGCTCGGTATCGAGATCTAGATCATCTAAATACAACCTGGGATTATCGGTATCGAGTAAGCGATAGGCATCTACATGGATCATCGGGAGTGGGGCTGTGTGTATACGGGCGATCACAAATGTAGGAGATGTGACATCGGTGATGCCCAGACCTGCACCGATGCCCTGGGCCAGAACTGTCTTACCGGCTCCGAGTGGACCATTGATCAAAATTAGATCACCTGGACGCAAATATCGGCAGAGCCTTTCTCCCAGTTCATACATCTGATGGGCAGTTGCAACAGAGATCATCTGCCAAGGGTAAAGGAAAAAGAGAGGGCCTGGTCTCCCAGGCCCTCTCTAGATCGCTATCTCACACGATGGATTACGAAAGATTATCCTCCGTAATACTTCATCTTAGGAGCGATATAACCACGATCGTAAGTCATATTGCCTGCCTTACGTATCTTAGTGAGCAATGCTCCACCCGATAGGTTCTTACCATTAGATGCGGCATAAGCGAGTAGATCTGCTATCGCCAAATGCTGAGCAACGGTGAAGTTACAATGGTTGGTTCCTGGGGCTGCGGCAACTGCTGTATTAGGAGTGCCAGCAGCGGTGAACTTGGTGTACTTCTCAGCAGGGATGCTCCACAAGGCCAACTGATTATTAGTTGGTTTTTTGCTGCCTCTCTCTTTGATGGTAGCTGCCCACTTATCGGCTGAATATGCGGCATATTTGTCGATCACTGATTGCTGATTTCCAGGCGTTGTTACTGGATCGGCCGTTGCGGTAAAGAGAATCGTTGGGATTTCAACTTTGCCAGTATGAGTTGTCAGTGAAGCCAATTTAGCCATTGCCGCAGGATCTCCCTTAGCTCTTGGCACAACTGCGAGATATCCAAGAAGGGCTCCAATTCCAGCGTTGCCAGAGAGTGCAGAGCTCCAGATGAACTGCTCGTCAGAGACACGTGCAGCGTAATTAGTTGCAGTGTTATCAAATATTGCTCCACCTGCCTGTAGCTCTAGATCGTAAGTAGCCAGAACTCCCAACGCTGCGGCGTTAGCAAGGTTCTCTAGCGCGGCAAGAGCCGGGTTGATGGCTAGTTGGAATGAGAGAGCATTAGCGGCTGGAAGGCCTGCTGGTGCCGATGTTGAATCAAAGTGTGCCGATTGCATCGGGATACCAGACATCAATGCGACAAGTACTAGAGCACTTCGTGAAGGAACTGCCTTGAGTGCGGCAGGAACGGTTGATGTTGCAGGCCAGGCTGGTGCAGCCGGATTTGCCCCGATTGCCACCTGCATGGCACCAATTGCGGTAAAGACCTTCACCAGATCTCCCATCGCCTCTGCATAACCTGCTGGACCAGCTGAGTAATTTCCACCCTTGATGGTTGGATCAAAGAATGTCTTGATTCCCCAGATCGCATCCCCGGCCATTGTCATCAATGGATTGAGATCACTTGCCATGCAAAGAGGCGCAGCGGCGCTGATCAAATTTGGATATTTTTCAGCTAGCGCTTGAGTGATAAAGCCTCCGAGTGAACTACCCCAGGCAACGACCTTCGTAGTCTTTGGATATTGCTTCTTGAAAACACCTATCAACTCAACATTGGTCTTGATAGCTGAATCTGCATTCCAGCCTTGACGGGCAAAACCAGAGCCCATCACGGCAAATCCCTTTGCAAGAAGGGCCCCGATGATCTGTGGATTTCCACCAGGTGCTGGCTCTGGGGTGTTAGTGATGGTGTAGCCACCAACTCCTGGGATTCCGGCAGGAACTGCAACATTTGGGCGATATCCATGAGAATAGAGATAAACAGTCCCGTTGAAGTTCGCTGGAGTAATCAGCATATAGGGAGCAGCATCTGTAGTTGCTCCAAGACAGGTGGTGACGAAGTTTGCCGTGGTGCAAGCAGGAGTTGCCTGCGCGGCCGTTGGGATAGAGACAACGGTGATGGAGAGCAGTGATGAGACTGCTATGAGCGTTAAGGAACGCTTGAACTTAAAGTTTTTCATGAGTTACTTGGTAATCCTTTCGCTGGCATTGCCGGACGCTTGAAGGTAGATAACACAACTGGACCAGAGCCACTATCGGTGGTGTACAGCTTGACCGTTCCACCAAATGGCTTTCTATCTCCGTTGGCATCCATGACTGCCATGTAATAGCCGGTATGACCAACGTTGCTTGTCTTTGAATATCCCAGCGGAGAGTAAGCCACAGATGCAAAGCTTGATCCCTTGCTCTCCATCGCTCTGATCAGCCCTTTGCGGGTTGGATTAGATCCTGCTGCCCGCAGTGCTTGAACAGTCATCAGGCCAAGGTTCATGCCTTGGAGTACATAGTCATCGAAAGGGGCATCGTTGTACTTGGTGTTGATCTCTTGGAACTGCTTGACATACTCATCGCTCGTATCATTTGGTGATGGATTACCCGCTGGAGTCTGAGCGCCATTGAGAACTGCTACTGGAACACCCAGTGCTCGCAGAGTTAATGGATCTGAACCCACTGATCCAAGGATCCACTGTGGTGCGTACTTGGCTGCAGCCGATACGGCAAGTAGCGGAGCTGTCGCCGATGTTACGCCAAAGAAGACAACCACTTGGGCTCCACCTGCTGCAAGCTGGGAGACCCAGGTCTGTGCGGTGGCCGCGCTCTGAGAGCCTGATGTATAGGGGACGGTAACGTCAAACTTGGTTCCAGCTGCCTTAAAGGCGGTGATCGCATCGATACCAAACTCATCGTTTTGATAGACCAGTCCCAGTTTCTTCCCGGCATGGTTGTCTTTGAGGAATTGAGCAACGATCTTTGCCTCCATGGCATATGAGGAGAGAATCATGAAAGAGGTCGGATAGCTCTTCTTATCTGAAAATCCACTAAATCCAGTATTTAGGAACAGGCTCGGGACTCCACGCTTGGCAAGGTTTACAGATTTATGGACCGCTGTGTACGTTGCAGTTCCAAGTGGGCCAACGAGTGCAAATACTTTATCTTTAAGAATCAACTCGTTCGTCTTGGCGATGGCCAACTGTGGGGAGTACTCATCATTTTTTTGGATAAGTGTGATCTTTCGGCCATAGACCCCGCCATTGTCATTGACATACTTGAAGTAGGCGTTCATGGCGTTACCAATCTTGTTATAGCCTGGGGATGCCGCGCCAGTAAGTGGAAGGGTGATGCCAAGTTTTATCTCTCTGGCGCTCACACCCGCCTCTGCATAGGCTGGAAGCGCCGTTGCAAATAGGCTGCCAGAGGCAAGCACCGTAGCGGCGAGCCAAGTCCCCTTTCTAGGAGTCTTTCTAATCATTTTGTTCCTTCCATCGAGGGTTGTATTACTTACGAGTAATCTACTGCTTCACCCGCCTAAAACAAATGCCTTAGGCTTTTTTTCGATGGTGCCTGTGCAGGTTCTCCCCTGGACCATTGGGGGTAAAGATAACCGAGAGAATCAACAAGATGCTCACGATGAGCCCGGGGAGATAGCTACTGACGTTCTCACCACCCCCCAATCTGTTGGCTAGAGCATCTGCGATCTCAGGGATTGCCACCAGGATCAACGCCCCCAGGACCACCCCTGGCAGGCTGGAAACACCGGCGAGTACAGCCCCTGTGACCAGGGCAAATGAGAGCGTCAGGGTGTAGGCACCGGGGGCGACCAGGCTAATCGTCATGGCCAGCACCGCTCCGGCCAGTCCGGCCAGGGCTGAGCTGATGGTAAAGGCCAGGATCTTCATCTGCGATGAGTGGATTCCTGATAGTTCAGTTGCCAAGGGGTTGCTGCGAATCGCACGCCAGGTGCGCCCAAAGCGCGATTGGAGGATATTGGAGGTGATAAACAAGGCGAGCAGGGCTATCAAGGTAGCGATCCAAAAGAACCATTTATATTGGGTGAACTCCTGCCCCAATCTCTGCGGAGGAAGACCAACATCAAAGAAGATCCCCGGCTCTCCTCCCAGGAATGAAAATTGATTTGCAATCGCTGGAAGACCCACGGCCAGAGCCAGAGTTGTTCCCGCCAGATATGGTCCAGATAATCGGGCAGCTGCCGTTCCAAGGAGGGCGCCAAAGAGAGCTGAGAAAAATATCGCCATCAAAAATGCGAACCATACCGGGCTACCTAGATTATTAAGTGTCAGAGCCGCTGCATAACCACCAACTGCCATCATCGCACCATTGCCAAGTGATACTTGGCCGGAGTAACCAGTGAGCAAGACTATTGATGCTAGAGCGATCGTATACATCGCAATCTGTGCTCCTTGATAGACCCGAAGCTCATCCACGCGATCACCGATTACAAGCAAGAGCCAACCAAGAAGGATGAATAAGATTATTTTTTTACGCACGGCGTGCCTTTCCTCTGGCCATGATTCCATCTGGCTTAACAAGCAAGACCACGATAAGAACTACAAATCCACCGATAAATACCAATGAGGTCCCAACGTAGTTCAAAATAAAGGTAAGGCCAATCCCAAGGACCAAGGCACCGATAACAGAGCCGACCATACTTTCAAGACCTCCGATGACCGCTGCGATAAATCCAAAGACCAGCAAGAGATCTAGCGAGTACGGTGAGAGGAAGTTGTAGGAGGTCACTAACATCCCAGCGACTGCACCGACTCCACCGGCGATGGCCCAACCAATCGTCCTGGTGCGCGCCGTTCTGATACCTGCCAACTGGGCAATCTCAGGTGCATAGGCCGAGGCGCGAAGTGATAGGCCCAGATTTGTTCGTTGAAATATGATCGCTAAGGTGATTAGAATCAAGGAGACCGTGGCGATAATGAGGATATTCAAGGCTGAAAATGGAATCGTCGTTTGGCCTATAGTCAGACCATCCTTGGATGCCGGCGCCTGGATCGATTTGAACTCCCCGCCCCAGGTCAATCCCACAATACTTCTGATCAATCCGAGTAGGCCCAATGTGGCGATGACCGGGGCTACTACAGCCGCAGGCCCTGAGATGGCGCGTTTGAATAAAACTCGCATGAAGAAAAAATCCACGCCAGCCCCAACCAGTGCTCCAGCGATAATGGCAGCGGCCAAGCCAAGCCAGAATATTTCGCTGCGACTGGCTATCTCATAACCAAAATAAGTAGAGAGCATCGCCTGACCTGCTTGCGCAAAGTTGACGACGCGAGTCGATCTCCAGACCAGTACGAGAGCAAGGGACATCAAGGCGTAAATAGATCCAGTCGATACTCCTATGAGCAAGGTCTCTAATAGTTTCTGCATCAATATCCCAGATAAGCAGCTCGTAGGGCCGGATCATCTATCAACTCACTAGCTGTGCCAGAGGCGACAACCTCACCCAGGTTGATGATGACTCCGATATCGGCGATCTCCAGTGCGCTCATCGCATTTTGTTCGACTAGAACTACGGTCAGGCCCAACTTGCGACGTAGTTGATCTATGGTGGCAAATATCTGCTCGATGACTATCGGGGCCAAGCCAAGTGAGGGTTCATCCAAGAGCATCAACTTCGGTCTTGAGACCAACGCTCTACCGATTGCCAGCATCTGTCGCTCCCCACCTGAGAGAGTATCTGCGCTCTGGCTCATCCTCTGGCCTAATATCGGGAAGAGCTCGACTACCTCAGCGATGGCAGCGTTGGTATCACTCTTGTCGCCTCGCCAGATTCCACCTAATACTAAATTCTCCCTCACACTTAACTCAGGGATGACGGATTTGCCCTCGGATACATGGCTGATGCCACTTCGCACCAGCGCATCTGGTCGTGCTCCCAGAATTTCCCTCTCATTCCACTGCGCACTTCCAGATGATGCCTTGTTCAGTCCAGAGAGTGCGCGAAGTAATGTGGTCTTTCCAGCGCCGTTGGAGCCGATCACGGCTGCAAGTTGACCGACTTGGACTGAGAATGAGATGCCGCGCAGAGCCACGATCGCCCCATGAGAGACGGCGAGTTCACTTACCGCCAGCCCGCTCATGTTCTGGCCTTTGATTTACTCCCCAGGTAGGCCTGGATGACCGCCTGGTCTTCTCTGACCTGAGATGGGGTGCCAGAGGCAATTATCTCGCCAAAATTTAAAACATAGATCCGATCACAGACTGACATCACCACATCCATGTGATGCTCGACGATAATGATGGAGGTCGCAGACTTCAAGTTATGGATCAGGCCATTGAGCCATTCAATATCGTGCGGGCCCAATCCCCCGGCTGGTTCATCAAGTAATAATATCTCTGGCTCTGCAACTAGCGCCCTTGCGATGGAGACTCGCTTGGTATCTGGATAGGCCAGAGTATCTGCACGCCGCGCAGCGACCCCACCTACATAGACTCTCTCAAGTGCTGCTTGTACGCGCTCCTTTAACGCCCTCTCATCTTGCTGGTTGATCCCACAGGCCGCTCTGATCAGACCTGATGTAGCGAATTTATTTGCACCAATCATCACATTGTCAAAGACACTCAAATCTGGAAATAATCCAACGCCTTGCAATGTTCGAGCAATCTTGAGCTTGGCTAATGTATGGGGCTGGGGCCATTTGATTCTCTGGCCATGGAGCTCAAGTGATCCTGAGTCTGGGGTGATGATTCCGCAGAGAGCGTTAAAGACTGTGGTCTTTCCTGCGCCATTGGGACCGATAAGTCCCAAGACTTCACCTTTTCTCAATTCGAGGTTGACCCCATTGAGGGCTTTGAGGCCACCGAAGTTGACCGAGAGGTCATTAACGCGCAGCAGAGTCTTATCTGTCATACGCCCTTCCTCTGATCTCATTAGTTGGCATTGAGGCTCTCTATATTCCCCATCATGATTCAAACAGCCGGAGTGTTAGTAGACATGAGGTGCGTAGATTCTAGGCACCCGAGGCCCGATTCGCGTAACTATCTCGTAGTTAATCGATGAGGATGCGCCAGCCCAGTCATCTGCGGTGTACTCACCCCGAGATCCATCCCCGAAGACTACGACCCAATCCCCTGACTGCGCCGTCGACTCTGGGCCTAAATCAACTACAAATTGATCCATCGAGATGCGACCGATGATCGGTGCACGCGCGCCATTGATGAAGACCCCAACACCCTGTGCGATGCGTGGGATCCCATCGGCATATCCCATGGCCACAACTCCTAGCTTCGTATCGAGCTGAGTCATCGCCGTTGCACCATAGCCAACGGGTGAGCCCGCCGTGACTTTCTTTACAAGATGGAGTTTGGCACGCAGTTGCATAGCAGGGCGCAGACCAAGTTTGGGGCCATCACCCAGGGTCTTTACATCAGGTGTCAATCCATACATTGCGATACCTGTGCGCACCAGAGTCAGTGCTGCAGCGCGGTTTTTCAGTGTTGCCGCAGAGTTGGAGATGTGTTTTATCGGTGGATTGATCCCAATCGCAGCAAGATCGGAGACCATCTCATTGAATCGGTTGAGTTGATCGATATTCTGCTTTTCAGCAGGTTCATCGGCGCGAGCAAAGTGAGAAAATACCCCTACTACCTGGACCTGTGAAAAATCTAGCGTGAGAAACTCTTGCCACTCATCTAAGAACCCTCCACGAGTCATCCCAGTATCGAGTTCGATATGGATACGTGCCCGGGATTTAAGTGCTGCTATCTCATTGAATGCGCCGATGCATGCAACGGCAATATCGATATCGTGATGAGTTGCCGCACGAAAATCCGATCCGGGAGGCAGGAGCCATGCCAGGATCGGAGTTTTAACTCCTTTAGTGCGCAGTGCAATCGCCTCTTCTAGTAGGGCAACACCGAGCCAGTTCGCACCGTTTTTTTCAGCGATTAATCCAGCCTCGATCAAGCCATGTCCATAGGCATCGGCTTTGACCACTGCTAATACATCCACGCTACTCATCTCTTTGAGAAGTGCGATATTAAAGGCGATAGCTGCGCCATCGATGCGTGCCTGAGCTCTGTGCTCCATTATCTGCGCTCGACTAGGACCATGGCCGATGCGATACCGCCATCATGAGAGAGGGACAGGTGCACATCTGCTCCATCGATTAGATCGGCGATAGCACCGCGAAAGAGAAAAGTTGGCCTCCCATTTTCAAGGTTGATGACCTCGGCATCATGCCAGCCCAGGCCCTTTTCCGGGCTCAGAGCCTTAGCCAGCGCCTCTTTGGCGGCAAAGCGAGCGGCAAGGGAGGCAATAGGTTGGGTGCACTCTGCCGGGGTGAAGAGTCTCTGGCGCAACCCAGGGGTGCGCTCTAGTGAGGATGAAAAGCGCTCGATATCGACGACATCGATACCGATCCCCTCAATCATGACGTGAAGTCTAGTGCAGTTGGCTCCTTGAGGGAACGAAGCGATCGACAGCGATGACGGCAACCAGTAATGCACTACCGATGAATAGGCCTCCTAACAAATCTGAGAACCAATGCGTATGACGTATGAGTGAGACTATACAAACAGTCAGAGAGATGCCGATAACACCAGCAGTTGCAAGTCGACCTTGAAATCTATCCACACGCCCATAGCGATAAATCAGATATGCCAGAATCCCCCAGGACAGGACTGCATTTGATGCATGTCCACTGGGATATGACATGCCACCTGCATGGATTAAATCAAAACCATCTCTGGGTTTGGTGCGCCCGAGCAATAATTTGGAGGTACCAACAACTAGATTCAGAGCCAGGAGAGAGAGGATGGCAAGATTGAGCGGTCGCCATGTCTTGAATTTATATGCGATGAAGATCGCTGATAACAAAAGCACGCTCGCAGTCAAACCCCGTAGGCCCAGATCATCCAGGCGTCGCAGGGTGAATCCGGCAAATCCAGCAAACTGTGGTTTGGATTGACGATTGATCTCTTCGTCATAAGCGATAAGTGCTCCATTGGTCAGAACCTGCTGGGTGACGAGTAGAAAACCTAAAAAGAGGAGTGATGACCAGCGCAGCGCACGATTCATCTGCTGGCGTCGATCGTGTATCAGTTGCTGCATCATTCGACCGTAACGGATTTAGCCAAATTCCTGGGTTGATCCACATCGTTGCCTCTTGCAACGGCCATCTCATAGGCAAAGACCTGTAGCGGAACGGTTGCAAGCACGGGTTGTAAAAGCGCGGGAGCAACTGGTATGCGGATGATGTGCTCGGCACCCTCAATGTGTGCGCCCTCTTCGGCTATCACAATCACGCGCGCACCACGGGCCTTGACCTCTTGAATATTACTCTTCATCTTTTCATCTAATCCATCTTCATGGGCCACCGGCAGGATGACAATTACCGGAGTGCCCTTATCAATCAGGGCGATGGGGCCATGCTTGAGTTCACCCCCTGCAAAGCCTTCGGCATGAATATATGCCAACTCTTTTAACTTCAAGGCACCTTCGAGTGCAACTGGATAGCCGATGTTTCTGCCCAGGAACAAAACAATGTTGTTCTGTGCAAAGCTGCGAGTCAAGGCTCGCAGTGGCTCTACGGTCTCAAGAATGGCTTGGATCTTTCCTGGTAACTCTAAGAGCTCGTTGTATAGCTCTTCAACTTGCCGATCGTTGAGTGCGCCATTTACCTGAGCTATATGTAGAGCGATCAAATAGACGGCGATCATCTGAGTTAAGAGCGCTTTCGTTGATGCAACGGCGATCTCAGGCCCGGCACGGGTATAGAGAACTGCATCGGCCTCGCGCGGGATAGTCGATGAGTTCGTATTACAGATAGCCACAACGCGAGCACCAGATGCCTTTGCATGGCGCAGGGCCATTAACGTATCCATCGTTTCACCTGATTGGGATATTGCAAGTATCAATGTACCCACATCAATGATCGGGTCGCGATAGCGATACTCGCTGGCGATTTCAACCTCGACGGGAATCTTCGCCCATTTTTCTATGGCGTACTTAGCGATCATGCCTGCGTGATAGGCCGTCCCGCATGCGATGACAGTGATCTTCTTAATTGCACGAATCTGATCTGCGCTCATCTGCAGATCATCTAGAACAATCTGTTTGTTATCGCTCAAACGCCCAATCAAAGTATCGGCAACGGCCTTAGGTTGTTCGAATATCTCCTTGAGCATGAAGTGTGTGAAGCCGCCTTTTTGGGCCGCGCTCGGACTCCATGAGATCTCGTACTCTTTGGGCTCAATCTGCCTGCCCCCAAGGTCGGTGATCTCAACGGTTGTGGGGGTGATCCTGACAACCTCATCTTGTCCAAGCTCTATCGCACGCTTGGTATAGTCGATAAAGGCTGCGACATCAGAGGCCAAGAAGTTCTCACCATCACCTAGACCCACCACAAGTGGGGAGTTACGACGCACGCCAACGACTACATCGGGGGCATCGGCATGGATTGCAACTAGGGTGAATGAGCCACGAAGGGCCTTTACGGCATCACGCATCGCTGCGGCTAAATCACCTTGATGTTCCTTGCGCAGATCACTAAGTAGATGCGCTACTGACTCAGTATCAGTCTCCGATGAGAAGGTATGTCCACGGCTCTGCAATCTGACCCTGAGCTCTGAATAGTTTTCGATAATCCCATTATGGATAACCGCTAACTTGCCATCGTTATCAACGTGTGGGTGGGCGTTATGATCGCTTGGTCCTCCATGGGTTGCCCAGCGCGTATGACCGATGCCTGAGTGGGCCAGGGGAGGCGATGCATCGAGTGCGCTCTCCAAATTTGCGAGCTTACCGGCGCGCTTTTCAACAAATAATCTGCCGCCAACTCCGAGTGCGATACCTGCTGAGTCATATCCACGGTACTCAAGATGGCGAAGGGCTTGAATCAGCGGTGTTACGGCAGATTGTGACCCACAATAACCCACAATTCCGCACATCTATCTCGACCCCAGTTCGCCTTTGACTACATCTGCAAGTGATTGGGCAACTTCTTGTGCAAGGCTATCACTGGAGGCCTCCACCATGACCCGCACAAGGGCCTCGGTCCCTGATGCTCTCAATAAAACTCGGCCACTCTCTCCCAAGCGCTGCTGTGCCACCTTGAGCGCCGATGAGATGGTGGCGTTGTTCTCAATCTTTTCTTTTGCCACATCTTTGACATTGATAAGGACTTGTGGAAAACGCACCATGGTTGCTGCTAACTCTTGCAAACCCTTGCCCGAACGCACAACCTCTTGCATAAGTTGAAGTGCGGTCAATAGACCATCGCCGGTATTGGCAAGATCACGCATGATCACATGGCCCGATTGTTCACCGCCCAAGGCGTAATCATGTGCGATCATATTTTCTAGCACATAGCGATCTCCCACAGCAGTGGTAATGACATCGATGTGAGCATCCTTCATCGCATGTAGAAACCCCAAGTTGCTCATCACGGTAGCAACGACGGTATTAGATCTTAAGATTCCCCTAGCCTTGAAGCCTTTGGCCAAGATTGTCAGTATGTGGTCACCATCGATCTCCTTACCAGCGGCATCTATGGCCAGACATCTATCGGCATCTCCATCGTGGGCGACGCCGATATCGGCTTTCTCTTGCAATACGGCAGCACGTAGATGCTCCATATGCGTTGATCCACAATCTGCATTGATGTTCCATCCATCGGGTTGGTCAAAGATTGCTACGACCTCAGCGCCAGCTCTGCGATAGGCCTCTGGCGCGACAAATGAGGCGGCTCCATTGGCACAATCAACGACCACCTTCAATCCTTTGAGCGGGGTGAGAACTGATGTGAGTAGGTGCTCTACATATCGCTCGGATGCACTCTCATCATTGATCGCTCTACCGACTCCGCGCCCGGTAGGGCGCCTCCACTCCTCACCCATGCGCGCCTCGATACGCGCCTCAATCGAATCATCTAACTTGCCGCCACCGCGAGCGAATAATTTGATTCCATTATCTGGCATTGGATTATGTGATGCCGAGATCATCACACCTAAATCTGCCTTTGACTGGGCCACCAAGTGGGCGATGGCAGGGGTAGGTATGACACCCACGCGATAGACATTGATCCCTGCGCTGGTCAGGCCGGCAACAACGGCGGCCTCGAGGAACTCACCTGAGGCGCGCGAATCTTGGCCGATGATCGCAGTTGGCTGATGATCTCTATTTGATGAACTCTCAACTAGGACATGGGCGGCGGCAACTGAGAGATCCAATGCGATCTCGGCGGTGAGTTCGCTATTGGCCAAGCCACGGATTCCATCCGTACCAAAGAGTGCCACCGGAACTCCTCTGTTTATATGAGAGTTAGCGCTTGCTGTATTGAGAGCGCTTACGTGCCTTCTTCAGACCGTACTTCTTGCGCTCGATAACACGTGAGTCACGTGATAGGAAACCGGCCTTCTTTAACGCTGGACGGTTTGCCTCTTCATCGATTTGATTAAGTGAGCGAGCAACTCCAAGTCGAAGAGCACCGGCCTGACCGGATACCCCACCACCATTGATACGAGCAAAGACGTCATACTGATCTTGTGCACCTACTGTGCGAAATGGCTCTGAGACTGACTGCTGGTGAACTTTGTTCGGGAAATAGTTCTCAAGTGTCTTGCCATTGATGCTCCACTTACCAGTTCCGGGGGTCAGACGAACACGTGCCACTGCCTCTTTGCGACGACCTGTGCCCCCACCTGGGGCTTTGATCGCTGGACGGTTGGTTGCAGCAGCTGGAGTAGCAGAGGTGTAGGAGG
Organism: Actinomycetota bacterium; assembly: GCA_005800815.1. Taxonomy (GTDB): domain Bacteria; phylum Actinomycetota; class Actinomycetes; order Nanopelagicales; family Nanopelagicaceae; genus Planktophila. Next base: position 21,333 of record SYEK01000009.1, on the reverse strand, counting down.
TAGGAGTCTCATCCTCATCGATCTCTTCTGCAGGTGTGTTATCTGGCATGTGCATCCTTTACTTGACGATTTGTGAAACTTGTTCGAAGAGATATGGCTTTGGTGCTTGCGCAGCATGAGGATGATCCGGACCTGCATAGACCTTGAGCTTTGAGGTGACATCGCGGCCTAGACGGTTCTTGGGGATCATCCCCTTGATCGCCTTTTCAACTGCCCGTGTTGGAAACTTCTCAATGAGCTCGCCATAGACAGTTGATGTCAGACCACCTGGAAAACCTGAGTGTTGGTGGGCCCACTTTTGCTTGGCCTTACTTCCTGTCAATGCGACCTTCTCGGCATTGATGATGATGACGAAATCGCCCATGTCCATGTGAGGTGCAAATGTCGGCTTGTGCTTTCCTCGAAGAAGAGCGGCGGCATGCGTTGCAAGGCGGCCAAGGACTACATCCTGGGCATCGATGACATGCCACTCACGCACGGCATCGCCGGCTTTAGGTGTATATGTACGCACGCTCTTGCCTACCTTCTTTTTCGGATTTTCTCTTCAAGCACCCGTTGGGATGCAGAGAGGTAAGGGTACCCGTGCAGGGGGCAGGGGTCAAAATGCCTAGTGTGGCCGCTCAATCTGGGCTCTCATTCGGATATTGAACACTGCGAAGGCTCAGACCACGCGCCTCAAAGACGAGAGAGTCTGGAACCCGCTCTTTATTGGCCAACATCGATGCGATCCATTCAAGATCATTGCGCCCCTCTGCAACGCAGACGACTGCCCCGACTAAGTTGCGCACCATTGAATAGCAAAATGCATCGGCGGCGATATCGGCGATCAAATATCCATCTTCATCTCGGATCCAGTCAAAGCGCACAAGGGTTCGAATGGTGCTGGCACCCTCGCGGTACTTACAGAATGCGGCGAAATCATGATGGCCCAGCAAGAGAGCACTGGCCGAATTGAGTAGATCGAGATCAAGTGTGCGATACCAGGCCGCTACACCCAATCTCAAAAGTGGAGGTATGAGTCGGTTACCATCTAAAATCCTGTAGGAGTAAGTGCGCTGTGTTGCACTAAACCTGGCATGGAAAGCATCTGTTGTCGGAGTTACTTTCAGGACTCGAATATCCTCATCAAGCATGCAGTTCAACTTAAAGGCCAGATCGTGATACTCCAAGGCAGGGGGGATATCAATGTGTATCACCTGCCCGCTGGCATGTACCCCTGCATCCGTGCGTCCAGCGACGATCGTTTCAATCGGCACCTGAGCTATCAATGAGAGTGCGTTCTCAATCTCCTCTTGGATAGTTCGTTGATCTGGTTGCTTGGCCCAACCTGAGTAATGAGTACCGTCATAGGCCAACTCGATGCGCAAACGAAGAAACCCACTCTCTGCAGAGAGAGTGGGCTCCGACATAGGAATAGTTTTCTAAGGAGTTAAGACTTAGTTATCTTTCTCAGTCAAGAGTTCGATTACTGCCATAGGGGCGTTATCACCCTTGCGTGGACCTATCTTTGTAATACGCGTATAGCCACCCTCTCGTGTTGCAAAACGTGGTCCAAGAACGGTGAAGAGAGTATGAACGACGCTCTTATTTGAGATTGCAGCCATGACTTGGCGGCGGGCTGGAAGATCACCCTTCTTTGCAGAGGTGATGAGCTTCTCGGCCAATGGGCGCAGGCGCATTGCCTTTGCCTGGGTAGTTGTGATCTTGCCATGTTCAAACAACTGCTCGGCAAGGGTGCGAAGAAGTAAGCGCTCGTGCGATGGGCCTGAGCCCAGACGAGGGCCTTTGCTTGGTTTTGGCATCTCTTTGTCTCCTAGGCCTGTTCTGTTTCGACGAATTCATCATCGAGGGCAGCGTTGTAGTTTTGATGTTGTGTTGGATCAAAGCCGAGTGGGCTGTCCTTCAAAGACATTCCCATTGATAGCAGCTTTGCCTTTACCTCATCGATAGATTTTGAGCCAAAGTTACGGATATCGAGAAGATCGGCCTCAGAGCGATTGACCAACTCACCCACGGTGTGGATACCCTCACGCTTCAAACAGTTATATGAGCGAACCGTGAGATCTAGATCTTCGATAGGAAGGGCAAGATCTGCCGCCAGGGCTGCATCCATGACAGATGGCCCCATCTCGATACCTTCGGCGTTCATGTTGAGTTCGCGGGCAAGGCCAAAGAGCTCGACCAATGTGCGACCAGCAGATGCAACTGCATCACGTGGCTTCATCGACAACTTGGTCTCGACATCGACGACGAGACGATCAAAGTCGGTGCGCTGTTCAACACGTGTGGCTTCGACCTTATACGTTACCTTCAAAACTGGTGAATAGATTGAGTCGACAGGGATCCGTCCGATTTCAGCACCTACCTGCTTGTTCTGGACAGCAGTGACATAACCACGGCCTCGCTCAACGGTGAGTTCGATCTCTAGGGATCCCTTACCGTTCAGTGTTGCCAAGTGGAGTGAAGGGTTATGGACCTCAACGCCAGTTGGCACGGCTATATCGGCGCCAGTGACTGTGCCGGCACCTGATTTTCGGATATAGACAACACTCGGCTCATCATTATCTGATGAGAGCACCAAGTTCTTGATGTTCAATACGATATCGGTGAGATCCTCCTTGACGCCCTCAAGAGTTGTGAACTCATGAAGGGCACCGGCCACGCGAATACTGGTAACTGCCGCACCTGGGATAGAGGAGAGCAATGTACGGCGCATACTGTTGCCCAGGGTGTAGCCAAAGCCAGGCTCTAGCGGCTCGATGATGAACCGTGAACGGTTCTCTGATACTACTTCTTCACTGAGGGTGGGACGTTGTGCAATTAGCACTGCTGCTGCTCCTCTTCATTTAAGGGTGATCCACTATTTGATCTCCACATTTTTACTGCCGTGTGCATGTCCATTGAGTTTTAAGTCAAAGACTTTTTCAACTACCTCGAATAAAGCTCGACGATCAACTGCTCTTGGACCTGGGTATCGATGACCGCGCGCGCAGGGAGGCCGTGAATGATGATGCGCATCTGCGAACCAACGACCTCCATCCAGGCCGGTACTGCCTTCTCGCCAAGCTCTGCACTGGCCACGATGAATGGTGTGAGATCAAGGGACTTGGGTAGAACATCGATGATGTCCATCGGGGTCACCCGAAATGAGGGGATGTTTACCTTTTTACCATTGACCAGGAAGTGGCCATGGCGCACTAACTGGCGTGACATATCACGGCTCTTTGCAAAGCCTGCTCGGAACACGACGTTATCCAGACGTGTCTCAAGAAAGACAAGGAGATTATCACCAGTCTTGCCCGACTTACGGTTGGCCTCTTCGTAGTAACCGCGGAACTGCCTCTCTAGAACACCATAAATACGTGCGCACTTTTGCTTCTCACGCATCTGTAACAAGTACTCAGACTCTTTGGCGCGTCCTCGACCATGTTGGCCAGGAGGATATGGGCGAGACTCGATTGGACACTTTGGACCATCGCACTTTGAGCCCTTGAGGAAGAGCTTTACTTTTTCGCGTCGACAACGCTTGCAGTCTGCTCCGGTATAACGAGCCATATTCTCTCAGCCTTTCCTAAACTCGACGAGGCTTGCATGGACGGCAGCCGTTGTGTGGAGCAGGGGTCACATCAGAGATGGCACCGACTTCCAAACCAGCAGCTTGCAGTGAACGGATCGCAGTTTCGCGTCCAGAGCCTGGGCCCTTGACGAAGACATCTACCTTCTTGAGGCCATGCTCCTGTGCGCGGCGAGCGGCGGCCTCGGCCGCTAACTGTGCTGCAAAGGGAGTCGACTTACGCGAGCCTTTGAAACCTACCTGGCCAGATGATGACCAGGAGATGACAGCACCGGATGGATCGGTGATAGAGATGATGGTGTTGTTGAAAGTGCTCTTGATGAAAGCCTTACCCACCGCAATATTCTTCTTCTCTTTCTTGCGAGCCTTGATCTTGCCCTTGACTGCTGGGGCAGTCTTTGCCTTAGGAGTAGCCATTACTTAGTCACCATTTTCTTACCTGCAATAGCCTTACGCGGACCTTTTCGTGTGCGGGCATTTGTGTGAGTGCGCTGACCACGAACGGGAAGTCCCTTGCGGTGACGAATGCCCTGGTAGCTCTGGATTTCAACTTTGCGACGGATGTCGCCAGAGATTTCACGGCGAAGATCGCCCTCAATCTTAAAGTTCGCCTCGATATATTCGCGAAGCTTTGCTAGCTCAGGCTCTTGTAGATCTTTGACCCGAGTATCTGGGCTAATGCCAGTTTCAGCCAATGTTTTTTGGGAACGGGTAAGTCCCATTCCAAAGATGTAGGTGAGTGCGACTTCAACACGTTTTTCGCGTGGAAGATCGACACCGACAAGACGTGCCATGTATCTACCTATCTGTATCTGGAGGTCCTCCGCTGCACTGTTCTCTGGCCTTCCAGTCCAAAGGTCTTCTAGTCTCCTAGAAGTCATACAACGAGCTTGTTACTACTTCAATCACCATTCGGCTCTTGAATACTGCTGCTATTTAACCCTGTTAACCTTGACGTTGCTTGTGACGAAGGTTTGTACAAATGACCATGACGCGACCCTTGCGGCGGATGACTTTGCACTTATCGCAAATCTTCTTGACGCTTGGATTGACCTTCATGACTTTGTACTTCCTCCTTACTTGTAACGATAAATAATTCGACCCTTTGTCAGGTCATACGGACTCATCTCCACGATCACACGGTCAGCGGTCAGGATGCGGATGTAGTTCTTTCGCATCTTCCCACTGATATGAGCGAGGACCTTGTGTCCATTTGTTAGCTCCACACGAAACATCGCGTTGGGTAAAGCCTCAGAAACGGTGCCCTCCATCTCGATGGCGCCATCTTTGCCAGCCAATATCTACCCACATCTCCGTTTTAGTCTGAAACAAGCGAAGGCCAAGTTTAGAGGCCGGGGTGGGATAAGGGAAATCGGCCCAGATGAACTACAGCGGTGTAACTCAGGCCACAAACTGGGCCAAGGTTAGGCACGCTCGATTGCAATCCGTCAAGGTAATCGTTGGGATTTGAAATACTCCCTCCGACTTTAATCCCTCTTGACGCTAAATATGGAGCTACCCAGCAGGATCGCAAGTCCTATGAATACTGCCCCTGCGCCAGATGCTGCAGCGATTACTCCAGCTGCAGCCGGCACCAGGAACTGACCTAAACGATTGCCCATCAAGCGTGCCGATACCGCGATTGCTCTCTCATCGGCCTGTGTTTTTTGTGAGACCAGTGACATCGTCAATGGCTGCCCGATTCCGAGTGAAAAGCCTGCCACAAAGACGACTGCGGCCAGTGAGAGTGGTGTCTTAGTCAATGCCATAGCCGTGCATGCAAGAACTGAGATCAATGTGCTCCAGAGTAGTAATTGGTAGGTGGTAAAGCGCTCACTGAGGCGCCCGAGAAATAAGCGCGAGAGCATCGTGGTTCCGGCTCGAAGCGCCAGGATAAATCCGACTGCATAGGGTGAGAAGTTGTTCTCACTTCCATACAGTGGCAAAAAGACAACGAGTACGTCAGCTGTCGCAGAGATCGCAAGTGAGATGTATATCGCAGCTAAGATCCCAGGTTTTTTTACCACCCTCATCGCCATCAAATATGTTCCCTCTTCCTTTGTGCCCACTACAACCGATGCTCTCTGCCTACGCCAACCAATGACTGGAATGAGGGCTGCGATAGATAGGAGCGCACCCACCATAAAGGCGCGAGAGGTTGATTTGGGCAGGACGCCATCAGAGCCGGCAACCAAGGCTGCAAGAAGGGGACCAATCAAATGGCCAACCGATGCGCTAAATGTGTAGTAGCCAAAGTAGCGATCATAATTCTCGCGAGGTGTGCGCAGGGCGACCATCGTCTGCCCACCGATCATGCAGGCTAAATGTGCGATGCCAGATAAGGCCGTAGCACATGCAAGAAGGACAAGGGAGTTGGCAAATACAAGAAAGATTGAGGTGATCACCATCAAGAGCGTTCCGGCGATAAGAAACTTTGCCTCACCCAATCGACCGACAAGACGGCCAAATTGCAGAGCAAATAGGACTGGAAAGAGAGCATAAATCGCAGCAACTAGACCGACCTGGGCTGCATTTGCATCTAGTTCCAGGGCGCGATAGGTGATCATGGGACGTAAGACATAAATCGTTGCCTGCGTTAATGTTGAGCACAGTAGTAGTGGCTTAGCCCACGGTAAGAGTCTTTCCGATGACATATCTTATTTCTTAACTACAAACTTTTTCATGAATTTCCAGATGAAAGGAGCCATGATCACCATGATGAGAATGGCATAAATAAACTTTGGAAAGCCACCTGCAATCAGGATGTGCCAATCACCCTGGCTAATCTGTAGTGCCCGTTTGAAATAGAGTTCGGCCAAAGGCCCAAGTATCACTCCGATAATAAGGGGGGTGATTGGTACACCGAAGCGGCGAAAGAGGAATCCAAGAAGTCCGATGGCAAGTGCCACCTTGAGATCAAAGGTGGAGTTATTGAGGGCATAAGCACCTAATAAGGCGAAGGTAGTGATACCGGCATAGAGATAGTGACTTGGAATTTTAAGCAGGAGCACCCAGAAGCGAATCAACGGCAGATTGAGCACCAACAACAAGAAGTTACCGATAAATAATGAGGCTATCAAGCCCCAGACTATCTCGGGGTTAGTTTGAAACAACATGGGACCCGGCTGGATATTAAAGGATTGGAAGGCAACCAAGACAACGGCGGCAGTTGCCGATGTTGGCAGACCTAAGGCCAGCATCGGGACAAGTACACCTGCAGCATTGGCATTATTTGCAGCCTCAGGTCCTGCCACTCCCTCTATCGCCCCCTTGCCGAACTCATTCTTATTCTTTGAAAGCGCCTTTTCAACACCGTAAGATAAAAAAGTTGGAACTTCCGAGCCGCCTGCAGGAATTACTCCCAGTGGAAAACCAATCGCCGTTCCACGCAGCCATGGCCTCCAGGATCTGTGAAAATCGGCCCAACTCATCCAGGCTCTTCCATTTATTGCCAAAACTTGGCTGGCAACTAATGTGTGGCGGCTAGCAAGGTAGAGGACCTCACCCAGTGCAAAGATCGCCACGATTACAGTGACCGTCTCGATCCCATCGATTGCATTGAGGCTTCCAAATGTCAGACGTAGCGCACCTGACTGTAGATCTGCCCCGATGAGTCCAAGAACTAGACCCACAGATAATGCAACCAGACCTCGAATCCGAGATGTTCCAAGCAGAGTCCCGACGGTTGCAAAGGCGAGAATGATCAATGCCAGATAGCCCGCGGGTTGAATTGTCAGTGCAAGCTCAGCCATGGCTGGTGCACCAAAGGCAAGTAATAGGGTGGCGATCGTGCCTGCAACAAATGAGCCGATAGCCGCCGTTGCAAGGGCGGCTCCTGCACGTCCGGCTTTTGCCATCTTGTTGCCTTCAAGGGCCGTGATGACAGAGCCGCTCTCACCTGGTGTATTGAGCAAGATGGAGGTCGTTGATCCCCCGTACATCGCACCATAGAAGACGGCGGCGAACATGATCAATGCCGATGTTGGATTTACTGTCAAGGTAATGGGTAGCAAGAGTCCAATCGCAAGTGCTGGTCCGATTCCAGGCAAGACTCCCACCAGGGTTCCAAGAAATGTACCAAGTAAGCCGAACATCAGATTTGTGGGGGTAAAGGCGGTCTGAAAACCATCCAACAACATTGAAAGGTTATTTGCCATTACCAAAAATCCCTCTCAAGAGGCCTGAAGGCAGATTGACATTTAAGCCTTGAGTGAAGGCAAAGTAGACAATCAATGCAAAAACTACGCTGATACCTAAGTCTTTAATGGGCTTGCGAGAGCCAAAGCCATAGGCAATACCCCAAAAGCAGACAATCGCTGCCACGATGTATCCAGCGATCTCAAGCAAGATGACGTGCAGGACTATGGCCGTTGAGACAATCAACATTGTTTTAAAGTTCAAAGGTTCTATTGGATCTGTAGGAGAATTACCTTCAGGAGTTCCATGATTTCCACGCAAAATATGAATAATCAAGGCAAAGCCAACCAATGAAACAAATGCCGAGACCATATAAGGAAATGTCTGTGGGCTGATTATTGAATTATCCTGGGGAATATCCATCTTGGAGGTATCCCATGCAACGAAAACCCCAAGCAAGAAGAGAGAGCCCGCAAATGCGAGCTCTCCCTTTACTTGCTTTGAGATCTTTTGAAAGATCAACTTAGATGCCAAGGCCCTTCATTACTGCATTGATCTCTGGGATGTGCTTCTCAAGAAATGCCTTGAAGGCATTGCCTGCAGCGAACTCGTTATCCCAGTTGTTCTTGACAAGCTGTGCCTGCCATGAGGGAGATACATGCATGATGTCAATGATCTTAACGAAGTTCAAACGATCTGCCGCTGAAATATCGGCAGGTGCCATGATTCCACGCCAGTTGCCATAGACAAGGTCATATCCCTGGGAGGTAAAGGTCTTACCTTTGAATCCCTTGAGAGTCTTTGCCGATGAGACACCTAGAACGCGTAGCTTTCCTGATGCGACAAAGGCGGCAAATTCCGATGATCCTGAGATACCAACTTGAGTTGAGTTGCTAAGAACCGAGGTAATAACCTCTGGACCACCTGAGAAGACCACATAGTTCAACTTGGTTGGATCTATGCCCGCCTTCTGGGCCAAAAGACCAATCACTTGGTGATCGATTCCACCTTTGCTACCGCCGGCAATGGCCACACTATTTGGCTTTGCCTTGAGATCATCCATCAACTGATTGAGTGTGCGGTACTTAGATGATGCCGGAACAACGATCGCATCGTACTCGCGCAAAACCTTGGCTATTGGGGTCGATGTGAGAAGGTTAAGTGGAGACTTGTTTGAATACATTCCGCCAGTCAATGCAATCCCGACAATTAAGGCTGCATCTGGCTTACCCTTGATCTCTTGGAAGGCGGCCAAGCCCACTGAACCACCAGCACCTGGCTTGAATGTGGATGTGTACTCAGTAAGAAGGCCTTCGGCCTTGAGAGTGTCACTGATGGCACCACTGGTTAGCGAGTATCCACCTGGGTTAGCAGGAACGGTCCAGTCAATCTTATTGAGTGGCTTAACATCTTTATACCACCACTTGTTCATTCCCTTGAAAGAGCCTGTGGCTACAACCATGCAGGTCAAATCCGTGCCATCTACACCCCGGCCCGCAGCGGTTTTGCCGATAGATGCAGCGGTACAGTCATCGCCTACCTGTGCTTTATTGGCTGGCTTTACTGCCGCATGCGAGATGCTGACACTGCCCACTAGAAGAGCTGAAACTGCGAGCGCGAGTCCTGCACGTAAGAAAATCTTCATTCGTATCTCCATCATCTGATCCCCCGAGGATGAGGGCTACCTCTAATCTACTCACTATTCCATGTGGTGGAAAGTCACAGGGATAACAAAACAGTAACTATCGAAGCAACTCCGATATCTGCACGCCATGACGGCCAAGTTGTGCCCTACCCCCATCAATGGCAGTCAGGACGAAGGCTTTGCCATCGGGGCAGATCGCATAGGAGTGTTCGAAGTGGGCACCGCGGGAGCCATCGACTGAGACCACGGTCCAATCATCACTTAATACTTTGGTGCGCTCAGAGCCACTTGTGATCATAGGCTCAATGGCTAAAACTAATCCAGGGGTTATCTCTAGACCTTGACCGGCTTTGCCAAAGTTGAGCACGTGTGGCTCTTGGTGCATCTCTGTTCCTATGCCATGCCCACCATACTCACGAAGGATTCCAAATGTGCCCTGCGAGTTCGTGTACTGCTCGATTGCATGACCGATATCGGTGATCTTTCCACCATTGCTTCCCGCTGCGATTCCACGCCACATTGACTCTTCACAGATGTCCATGAGTCTTTGATCCTGGGCACTCACCGTTCCGACACCGATTGAAAAGGCGGCATCTGCATGCCAGCCATCGATAATGGCACCGCAGTCGATAGAGACCAGATCACCATCATTGATTATCCGTGATCCCGGAATGCCGTGAACGATCTCATCGTTGATAGAAACACAGATCACTGCAGGAAAGCCATGGTAATTCAGAAAATTTGATGTTGCACCAGCTCGTTTGATCACGGCAGCGGCAATCACATCAAGTGCATCGGTTCTCATCCCGACTTTGATCTCATCACGGATCACTTGGTGCATTTGGGCTACGACTAAACCTGCACGACGCATAACCTTGAGCTGATCAAGAGTTTTGATTTGAATCGGCATCAATATCTCCTACGAATTAGGGCCCAGTGCTGATATCGCTCTTCGGGTGATCTCTTCGACACTTCCCAATGCACTCACGGTGATGAGTAGGCCCTCACTTCGGTAGAAAGAGATGATGGGAGAGGTCTGCTCCTCATAGACTTCAAGACGGCGGGTGATGACCTCTATGCGATCATCTTCACGTTGGTAGAGCTCGGCCCCACATGCAGGACATTTTTCTTGTGCGCGAGTGGGTAGGCCACACTCTTTACATGTGCGCCTGCTGGATAAGCGAGAGATGATCTGCTCATTATCAATCGAGAGCTCAAGCACGGCTGTGAGTGGGCTCTTTTTTTGCGCTAAATTGGCTCGCAAGACTTGGGCTTGAAGGACATTACGAGGAAAGCCATCGAGAAGAAAACCGTTCTCTAGATCTGCCCCAAGAAGACGCTCTTTGATCATCTCATTTGTCAATGAATCTGGCACGAGTTCTCCACTATCCATAAAGGCTTTCGCCTTAAGACCAAGGGGAGTTCCTGCCTTCAAATTGGTGCGGAAAATATCGCCTGTCGCGATGTGCGCAATCGAGTAGTGAGCGGCTAGGAATTGTGCCTGCGTTCCCTTACCAGCACCTGGTGGTCCTACCAGGACAAGGCGCATTACTTCAGGAATCCCTCATAGGAACGCTGCTGCAACTGTGACTCAATCTGCTTGGCAGTATCAAGGCCTACACCAACGACGATCAAGATGGCCGTTCCACCAAATGGGAAGTTCTGGGTTGCACCGAAAATAACCAGGGCACCGATCGGAATGACTGCGACCAATGCTAGGTAGAGCGAGCCAGGTGCTGTGATCCGTGAGAGCACATACTGCAGATACTCAGCAGTTGGCCGGCCTGCACGGATACCTGGGATGAATCCACCGTACTTCTTCATGTTATCTGCAACCTCCTCTGGATTGAAGGTGATTGCGACGTAGAAGTAGGTGAAAAAGATGATAAGTGTGGCATAGGAGATTACGTAGATCAGATTATCTCCGTTGACAAAGTTTCGACTTATCCATACGGCCCATGAAGCTTGAGAGTTCGTGAAGTTGACGATCAACGAGGGGATATAGAGCAGTGATGAGGCGAAAATTACAGGGATGACACCGGCCTGGTTAACTTTGATGGGTATGTATGTGCTGGTCCCACCATATGCCTGGCGACCGACCATGCGCTTGGCATATTGCACTGGGATACGGCGCTGAGCCTGCTCAACGAATACCACTGCTGCAACGACCACGATGCCCACTGCCATGACGAAGAGGAAGGCGAACCATCCCTTTTGAAGTTTGATAGACCATAACTGGCTTGGAAAACCTGCGGCGATCGATGTGAAGATCAAGATAGACATACCATTACCGACACCACGATCAGTGATGAGCTCACCTAGCCACATGATCACAGATGTTCCAGCGGTCATGACAAAGATCATGGTGATAATTCGTGAGAATGATGTATCAGGGACAATAGCTAGTTCACAACCCGGGATTAATCGCCCAGGTGTGCGAGCAACTGCGATCAGACCCGTGGACTGTAAGACTGCAAGACCAATCGTCAAGTAACGTGTGTATTGGGTCAGCTTTGCCGTGCCCGACTGGCCCTCTTTTTTGAGAGTCTCGAATCGAGGAATAACCACGGTCAGCAACTGGATGATGATCGAACTGGTGATGTAAGGCATGATGCCCAGGGCAAAGACTGATAGTTGAATCAATGCTCCACCGCTAAAGAGGTTGATCAGACCAAAGAGACCACCGGTCTCCTGGCCCGCCAAACACTGCTGGACGTTTCCGTAGGAGACACCAGGAGTTGGCACAACCGAGCCGAAGCGAAACAGGGCCATGATGGAGAGAGTGAAGAAGATCTTCTTGCGCAGATCCGGTGTCCTAAAGGCCATCGCAAAGGCTGAAAGCATTGCTCTTCTCCTCGTTTCTCTACCTAATAAAAGTTTGGCTCAACTACAGGACGGTTGTCATACCACCAGCGGCAGTGATTTTATCGACTGCCGAGGATGAAAAGGCATGTGCAATGACGTTTACCTTCACTTGGATATCGCCATTACCAAGTATCTTCACTGGAAGAGAGTCACGTGCTGCCCCCTGAGCGATGAGATCTGCCACCGTCACATCCCCACCCTTGGGAAAGAGGGCGTTGATAGTCGAGACGTTCACTGCCTGGTACTCGATACGTGCTGGATTCTTAAAGCCGCGTAGCTTAGGCAGACGCATCACGAGAGGTAGTTGACCACCCTCAAAGCCTGCACGCACCTGATTACGAGCGCGCGTTCCTTTGCCACCACGACCTGCAGTCTTGCCCTTTGATGCCTCACCGCGACCCTTACGAGTTTTGGCTTTCTTGGCACCTGGGGCTGGACGAAGGTGATGAAGTTTGAGTGTCATGTCTATTCAACCTCCTCGACTTTGACTAAGTGACGAACTGCATTGACCATCCCACGAATCTCTGGACGATCTTCTTGAACGACTACATCGTTGAGGCGCTTGAGGCCCAAGGAGCGGAGCGTGTGACGTTGCTCAGGCTTGTTTCCAACCTTCGAGCGAATCTGAGTTACCTTCAAGCGAGGCATCATGCACCTACTGTGATCTGTGAGGCTCGGATGATGGCAGCTGGTGCCACATCCTCTAATGCAAGTCCACGTCGAGCAGCGATTTGTGCTGGGCTCTCAAGCATCTTCAAAGCGGCAACGGTTGCATGCACCATATTGATAGCATTGTTGGATCCAAGTGACTTGGTTAAAACATCTGTGATGCCTGCACACTCAAGGACTGCACGCACTGGACCACCAGCGATTACCCCAGTACCTGGGCTGGCTGGACGAAGAAGGACTACTCCAGCTGCGGTCTCACCCTGCACTGAGTGCGGGATAGTTCCTTGGATTCGTGAGACGCTGAAGAAGGATTTCTTTGCCTCCTCGACCGCCTTTGAAATCGCTTGTGGGACCTCCTTGGACTTTCCGTAGCCGATACCGACCTGCCCGTTGCCATCACCGACGACCACGAGTGCGGTAAATGAGAAACGACGCCCACCCTTTACGACTTTAGACACGCGATTGATGAATACAACGCGCTCCATGAATGGGTTTTTCTCTCTCTCGCGCTCATCGCGACGCTCACGGCGCTCACCACGAGCCTTACCTGCACCTGGGCGATCATTTGACCCAGGAGCTGGTGTAGTTGGATTAATAGCCATTAGAACTCCAATCCATTCTCGCGCGCACCTTGAGCAACTGCTGCAATGCGTCCATGATATTTGTTACCGGCACGATCAAAGACGACAGTTAAGACTCCAGCGCTCTTGGCACGTGTTGCAATCAATGCACCAATCGCCTTCGCCTTTGCACATTTATCTGCCTTATCGTTTCGGAAATCTGCCTCCATTGTCGAGGCGTAGGCGAGTGTCTTGCCCTGTGAGTCATCGATGACTTGAACGAACAAGTGACGCGATGAGCGTGAGACGACCAAGCGTGGACGTGATGCTGTTCCCGACACCTTCTTGCGCAGTCGGAATGCACGACGGGCGCGGGCATTTGTCGCCGAGCCTTTGCGGACCTTTACACTAATAGCCATCACTTCTTACCCGTCTTTCCTTGCTTGCGGCGAACAACTTCACCTGAAATACGTAAGCCCTTGCCTTTGTATGGATCGGCCTTACGAAGCTTCTTTATCTTTGCAGCGGTCTCACCGACGACCTGCTTGTCGATTCCCATGATGGCGAACTTAGTCGGTGACTCGACCTTAAATGAGATCCCCTCTGGTGCTGGAAAATCAATGTTGTGACTATAACCGAGCTGGAACTCAAGGTTCTTGCCCTTCTCAGCAACACGGTAACCAACACCGACTATTTCGATCGTCGTGGAGTATCCAGTGGTTACCCCCTCAACCATGTTGGCAACTAATGTGCGAGATAGGCCGTGCAGGGCCCGTGTGAGGCGCTCCTCATCGGGACGGACCATCGTGATGACACCCTCTGTCTGTGATACTCGGATTGGCTCTGCAACGTTGAGTGAGAGCGATCCCTTAGGACCTTTCACAAAGACGCTCTGGCCTGCGATTGTGACTTCAACACCGGTAGGCACGGTAATAGGCATACGACCGATACGTGACATCAGTTGATCACCATACATAGGCGAGAACTTCTCCGCCTACACCCTGTTTGTTGGCCTGCTTATCTGTGAGCAGTCCAGATGATGTTGAGATGATTGCAACGCCGAGCCCACCTAGCACCTTTGGCAGCGCTGTTGACTTTGCATATACGCGAAGTCCAGGCTTACTGACACGACGCAAACCGGCGAGTGAACGCTCACGGTTCGGGCCAAATTTAAGGTCAAGAACTAAGTTCTTACCTACTCCACCCTCTATATCTTCAACACGATATGCAGCGATGTAGCCCTCTTGCACAAGAATCGCTGCAATTCTCGCCTTGACCGATGAGGACGGCATAGAAACCGAATCATGGTAGGCAGAGTTTGCATTGCGCAGGCGCGTTAGCATGTCTGCGATCGGATCTGTCATTGTCATACGTGGCCTCGTGGCCTTTCTCGAACTGGTTTCCTCTTGTGAGGACCTATCTCGTTGTTGTTAGTTGGGTGTAATTACCAGGACGACTTCGTGATACCAGGGAGTTCGCCGCGGTGCGCCATCTCACGAAAGCACACACGGCAAATACCAAACTTTTGGTAGACAGCGTGTGGACGGCCACAACGGCTGCATCGGGTATAACCGCGGACCTTGAACTTTGGTTTACGGGCCGCTTTGACGACTAGTGATGTCTTTGCCATCTCTTATGCCTCCTTGAATGGAAAACCAAGGGCTTTGAGGAGCGCATGGCCTTCTGCATCATTCTTTGCTGTAGTGACGAAGGTAATGTCCATACCTCGTTGACGATCGACCTTGTCCTGTTGGATCTCTGGGAATACAACCTGCTCGGTCAGACCGAATGTGTAGTTTCCTTTCCCATCAAACTGCTTCGGTGATAGTCCACGGAAGTCGCGAATACGTGGAAGTGAGATCGAGAGCAGACGATCTGCAAACTCCCACATGCGATCTCCACGTATCGTCACGTGAGCACCGATTGGTTGGTTCTCACGAAGCTTGAACTGTGCGATTGATTTACGTGACTTAGTGACCTGAGGCTTTTGACCCGTGATGGTAGCTAAGTCGCGGATCGCCCCTTCGATCAGCTTTGAGTCACGGGCTGCATCGCCCACACCCATATTGACCACGATCTTGGTCAGGCTCGGAATCTGCATCACATTCTTGTATCCAAACTGCATCTTGAGTGCAGGGGCGATATCGCTCTTGTACTTGCTCTTGAGGCGAGTATCTACTTTGGTTGACATCAGATGTCCTTTCCAGTTCGACGTGAGATACGCACATTCTTGCCATCGTCATCTTTGCGAACACCCAGGCGTGAGGCCGAGCCATCGCTATCGGTGACCATGACATTTGAAATATGGATTGAGGCTTCAGCGGTGATGATTCCGCCGACTTTGACGCCGCGCTCACCCGTTGACTCTTTTGTGTGACGCTTCTGACGATTGACGCCTTCGATGAGGATGCGATCCCCATCAACAGATAGGACTTTTCCAGTCACACCCTTATCTTTGCCGGCGATCACCAGGACAGAGTCATTCTTCTTAATCTTTACCATTGTTTATAACACCTCCGGAGCAAGTGAGATGATCTTCATGAACTTCTTATCGCGAAGTTCGCGTGCGACGGGTCCGAAGATGCGGGTTCCACGTGGCTCGCCATCGGCCTTTAAGATCACCGCGGCGTTCTCATCGAACTTGATGTAGGAGCCATCGGGGCGACGACGCTCCTTGACTGTGCGCACGATGACGGCCTTGACGACCTCACCTTTCTTTACCTGTCCGCCAGGGATTGCATCCTTGACCGAACATACGATGATGTCTCCGATACCGGCGTAACGGCGCTTGGTTCCACCGAGCACGCGGATGCACAGCAGCTCCTTGGCTCCGGTGTTATCGGCGACGCGTAGGCGCGACTCTTGTTGAATCATTTCTTATCCACCAGCCCTTACTTGGCCTTCTCGAGAATCTCGACTAGACGCCAGCGCTTTGTCGCTGAGATTGGTCGAGTTTCCATGATGAGTACACGATCGCCCATACCGGCAGTGTTTGCCTCGTCATGAGCCTTTAATTTGCGGGAGCGCGAGAGGACCTTTGAGTACATACCGTGCTTAACACGATCTGACACCTCAACGGTGATGGTCTTATCCATCTTGTCACTCACGACTACACCCTCACGAACCTTGCGGAACCCGCGCTCTTCATTGACAGTTGTCATCAGGCAGCTCCTCCGATTCCTAGTTCGCGCTCGCGAATGATTGTGTAGATGCGTGCGATCTCTTTGCGTACAGCGCTCAGGCGACCATGGGTCTCGAGTTGACCAGTGGCTGCCTGGAATCGAAGGTTGAATAACTCTTCCTTCATCTCACGCACTTTGCCAGCTAGCTCTTCATCCGATAGCTGGCGCAACTCTTCGGCGGTAACGGTTGTAGTAGCCACTTATGCCTCCTCACGCTTGACGACACGGCATTTCATTGGAAGTTTGTGGATTGCAAGACGTATCGCTTCGTGAGCGATCGCCTCGGTGACACCTGAGATCTCAAACATGACCCGACCTGGCTTGACGTTGGCAATCCACCACTCTGGTGAGCCCTTACCTGAACCCATACGAGTCTCGGCAGGCTTTTTTGTGATGGGACGATCTGGATAGATATTGATCCAAACCTTGCCACCACGCTTGATATAGCGGGTCATCGCGATACGGGCCGCTTCAATCTGACGATTGGTTACATATGCTGGTTCAAGAGCTTGAATACCATAATCACCGAAGGCAACTGCGCTGCCGCCCTTTGTTGCACCACTGCGAGATGGGTGGTGCTGCTTACGGTGCTTCACACGACGTGGAATTAACATCTTATTGAGCCCCCTCTTCTGGTGCAGCTGGCTTGGTAATGGTCACTTCACCACGGGGTGCTCGAGCAGCACGTGGCCCACGACGCTCTGGCTTGGGTGCACGTGCCTGTGCAAGAGCTGTCGCTACACGCTCTGCACGTGAACCGATGATCTCGCCTTTGTAGATCCAGACCTTCACACCCAAGCGACCAAATGTTGTTGCCGCCTCGTAGAAGCCGTAATCGATATCGGCGCGAAGGGTGTGCAATGGAACGCGACCTTCACGGTAGAACTCCGAGCGAGACATTTCAGCCCCACCAAGACGACCACCGCACTGAACGCGGATGCCCTGGGCGCCGGCCTTCATCGCAGATTGCATCGACTTCTTCATCGCGCGGCGGAAAGAGACACGGGCAGCTAACTGCTCAGCGATTCCCTGTGCAACGAGTTGAGCATCGATCTCTGGGTTCTTGACTTCAAGGATATTTAACTGAACCTGCTTGCCAGTCAACTTCTCAAGACGCTGGCGCAAGGTATCTGCCTCTTGGCCACGTCGGCCGATGACGATTCCTGGGCGGGCGGTAAAGAGATCGATACGGACGCGATCACGTGTGCGCTCGATTTCCACTCGAGATACACCGGCACGCTCCATGCCTTTTTGCATCAGACGACGGATCTCGACATCCTCTTTGACATAATCCTTGTACAACTTATC
This sequence comes from Actinomycetota bacterium, assembly GCA_005800815.1. Taxonomy (GTDB): domain Bacteria; phylum Actinomycetota; class Actinomycetes; order Nanopelagicales; family Nanopelagicaceae; genus Planktophila. The sequence goes on along the minus strand of SYEK01000009.1, from coordinate 3,393 downwards.
TGCATACCAGCGTGACTTGAACTCTGTGGTGATACCAAGACGGAAGCCGTGTGGGTTTACTTTTTGACCCATGAGTTGGATGCTCCCTTCCCGTGAGACTTCTTTGCTTTCACACTCTTTGAAATGGTTTTGACATCACTGACTACAACGCAGATATGGGATGAGCGCTTCAAGATACGAAATCCACGACCCTGTGCACGTGGGCGAAAGCGCTTCATCGTGCGACCCTCATCGACAAGCGCCTCAACTACCCAGAGCTCTGAGGCATCACGGATAGCGGGGTTTTTAGCCTTTGCATTGGCAACTGCGCTGTTTAGAAGTGTGTAGATATCGCTACCTGCAGCTTGTGGGGCGAACTTTAAGATCGAGAGGGCCTCATCGGCACGCACCCCACGGATGAGGTTGACGACACGTCGCGCCTTTTGAGGGGTGTGACGGATATCGCGCAGGATCGCACGAGCGATCAGCGGAGCAACTGTCGTATCCACACTGGGTGTTGGAGCAGATGTATCTGTTGTCTTAGACAAGTTTTGCTCTCCGATCTTCAATCTTGACGTGACCGCGGAAGGTACGAGTTGGTGAGAACTCACCAAGCTTGTGTCCCACCATGGCATCGGTGATGTAAACCGGGATGTGCTTGCGGCCATCGTGAACTGCGATGGTATGTCCGATCATCGCAGGCACGATCATGGAGCGGCGGGACCAGGTCTTGATCACGTTCTTGGTATTGGCATTGTTCTGCGCATCTACCTTCTTTTGTAGATGCCCATCAACGAATGGACCCTTTTTCAGACTTCTTGGCATAAGGACTCCTACCTACCGCTTCTTATTGGATTTACGACGACGAATGATCATTGAATCTGAGGCCTTCTTCTTACGAGTACGTGCTTCAGGCTTACCCCATGGAGTCACTGGGTGACGTCCACCAGAGGTCTTACCTTCACCACCACCGTGTGGGTGATCTACTGGGTTCATGACAACTCCACGAACAGATGGACGCTTGCCCTTCCAGCGCATACGCCCGGCTTTTCCGTAGTTGATGTTGGACTGTTCGGCGTTACCGACCTCACCGATAGTTGCACGGCAGCGGACATCGACGTTACGAATCTCACCAGATGGCAGACGTAGTTGTGCGAATGCGCCCTCTTTAGCGACTAACTGAACAGATGCCCCGGCTGAACGGGCGAGCTTTGCTCCTCCACCTGGGCGAAGTTCAATAGCGTGAACGAGGGTACCCACAGGGATATTGCGCAGAGGCAGGTTATTTCCAGGCTTGATATCGGCCTTTGCGCCATTTTCAACGGTTGCACCCTGCTCTAATTTATTCGGTGCGATGATGTAGCGCTTCTCCCCATCTGCGTAGTGCAAAAGGGCGATGCGTGCTGTGCGGTTTGGGTCGTACTCGATGTGAGCCACCTTTGCCGGGACACCATCTTTATCGTTGCGGATGAAATCGATAAGGCGGTAGGCACGCTTGTGGCCGCCTCCTTGGTGGCGAACAGTGATGCGACCTGCATTGTTGCGACCACCCTTGGAGTGGATTGGACGCATCAGCGATTTCTCAGCGGTTGAACGTGTGAGTTCAGCAAAATCTGGGACGCTTGCCCCACGTTGACCCGGGGTCGTTGGCTTTAATTTACGAAGTGCCATGATGATCCTTTTCTCTTGGAAGTCCAGCCCTGATTAGGAGACTGGTCCTCCGAAGATGTCGATACGGCCGCCAGCTGCTACCTGCACAATTGCGCGCTTTGTGTCCTTGCGCTTCCCATCACCGAAACGGGTCTTCTTATTCTTACCCTTGCGGTTCATGGTGTTCACGCTGACTACCTTGACCCCAAATACCTTCTCGACTGCGATCTTGATCTCGGTCTTGTTGGCATCTGGTGCGACGATAAATGTGTATTTGTTCTCATCGAGTAGTGAGTAGCTCTTCTCAGAGACAACTGGAGCTACTAGGACTTCGCGGTGATCTTTCATGCCCCGACCTCACTCTCGCGTGCAACGGCCTTGACCACTTTGCCTGGCCCGGCTAGGAAGTCTTTGATCGCCTCTTGAGAAAATACGACATCATCACTTTTTAGGATGTCGTATGCATTCAACTGATCTGGGACTAGAAGGTGCAGGTCATCGGCGTTGCGCAGGCAGCGCCATACCAGATCCTCGTTGCGAGAGACCACTACGAGCAGATTCTTGCGATCGCTGAACTGACGAACCGCTGCGATAGCCGCCTTTGTAGATGTGGCCATGGTCAGTGAATCTAGGATATGGATACGGTTATTGCGCGCACGGTCAGAGAGGACTCCGCGCAGTGCAGCGGCGATCATCTTCTTGGGTGTGCGTTGGAAATATGTGCGGGGGCGAACGGCGTGAGCGGTTCCGCCACCGATCTGGTTAGGTGAACGTGAGGAGCCCTGACGAGCGCGACCTGTTCCCTTCTGCTTGAAAGGCTTCTTACCTCCACCACTGACCTCTCCGCGGTTCTTAGATTTCTGAGTCCCTTGGCGGGCAGCGGCAAGTTGTGCCGTCACGACTTGGTGGATGAGTGGAACGTTGGTCTGTGCATCAAAGATCTCTGTCGGAAGATCGAGTGAGCCGACCTTAAGGCCCTCTGCATTCTTTACTTCAATAGTCAAAGTCATGAGCTATGCACCTACCTTTGAGGAGAGGCTTTCAAAGATCGCATGCTTGGCAGCAGAGCGGATGAAGACAAGTTGGCCATCTGGACCAGGAACCGATCCCTTGATCAGAAGCAAGTTGCGCTCTGCATCGACTGAGTGCACGGTTAAGTTCTGTGTGGTGATCTTGACCCCACCCATCACACCGGCCATACGCATTCCCTTGAATACACGACCTGGAGTCGAGCATGCACCGATTGAGCCTGGCATGCGGTGCTTGCGATCGACACCGTGAGAGGAGCTCAGACCACCGAAACCGTGACGCTTCATAACACCGGCTGTTCCCTTACCTGTGCTGGTTCCAGTTGCATCGACGAGTTCGCCAGCGCTAAAGAGAGTTGCACCAAGTTCTTGTCCAACGCTGTAAGAGGTGGTATCAAGGGTGCGCAGCTCTGCGACGGATCGGCGTGGTGTCACACCAGCTTTGGCAAAGTGGCCAGCAAGTGGCTTTGTAATCTTCTTTGGATCAACTGCACCGAAGGCGATTTGAACGGCCGAGTAGCCATCCTTCTCGGGTGTGCGAATCTGTGTCACAACGCATGGACCAGCCTCGACAACGGTCACTGGGACCATCTTGTTGTTGGCATCAAAAACCTGGGTCATTCCTAATTTCTTACCGAGAAGGCCCTTGATGGAGGAGCCAGCGGCTTGAGTTGTATATGTCATCTCTCTGGTCCTTTCCTTAGAGCTTGATCTCGATGTCAACGCCAGCTGGCAG
>SYEK01000008.1 GCA_005800815.1 Actinomycetota bacterium | reverse complement strand
GGTGTGGGTGTGGGTGTTGGTGTTGGTGTGGGTGTTGGTGTGGGTGTTACTTGAGGAGCCGGGACCTTGACGGTTACGCCCTTACTCCAGAGGAGCTTGCCCCCAGATTTAATGCAGGTGTATTTCTTTCCAGAGGCTATGGCAGTTGATTTAAGCTTTGAGCACTTATCTCCTGCCTTGATAGCTGCAGATGCTGGAAGGGTAGGTGAGAGGCTTAATAGGAGGCCAAGGGCAATGCCGCAGGCTAGAGCTCTCATTGGCATTAGACATTAAATCTAAACTCAACGACATCACCATCATGCATCACATACTCCTTGCCCTCCATACGGACCTTACCCATGGCCTTAGCCTGCGCCATCGAACCGGCTGCGATGAGATCACTATAGGAGACGATCTCGGCCTTGATGAAACCCTTTTGAAAATCGGTATGGATGACACCGGCTGCCATCGGCGCAGTGTCACCTTTGTGAATAGTCCATGCACGGACCTCTTTTGGCCCTGCGGTCAGATACGTCTGCAGACCTAATGTGCGAAAGCCAACATGGGCCAGTGTTGCAAGACCTGGCTCCTGCAATCCGATCGATTGCAAAAGTTCGAGAGCATCTTCATCGCTAAGCTCTGCTAACTCGGCCTCAGTCTTTGCATCAAGGAAGATCGCCTCGGCCGGTGTGACTAGGGCCGATAAAGAGGCCCGTAGTTCACTATCGTTTAACTCGGCGGCATCGACATTGAAAACATATAGGAATGGTTTGGCTGTTAAGAGATGTAGTTCGGATACAAGTGCCAAATCAACTGTGCTACTAGATAAGGGCCTCCCAGAGTTCAGAGCCGCCTGCGCCTCTTTGATGGCATCGAGGATATGGTGGCGCTCTTTGTTGACACGCGCCTCTTTCTCAAGCCGGGGTAGCGCTCTCTCAATCGTCTGTAGATCGGCGAGGGCAAGTTCGGTGTTGATGATCTCGATATCACTTGCTGGATCCACGCGACCCTCCACGTGAATCACATCGCCATCGCTAAATACCCGGATCACTTGGGCGATCGCATCACTCTCACGGATATTGGCCAGGAACTTATTGCCAAGGCCGGCACCCTCTGATGCACCCTTGACGATTCCTGCGATATCGACGAAGGAGACGGTCGCTGGGAGCAGGGTCTGGGTGCCAACGATCTTGGCAAGTGCTGCCAGGCGTGCATCGGGAACGCCCACAACGCCGACGTTGGGCTCTATCGTGGCGAAGGGATAGTTGGCGGCTAGAGCATTGTTCTTGGTCAGGGCGTTAAAGAGCGTGGATTTACCCACATTCGGCATACCGACGATTCCGATGGAAAGGCTCATAGATAGCAGAGCCTACGCGCAAATGTCAGTGAGCCCTGACACGATAGCCCCATGCCCACATATGTAGTGACTCTGATCATCGGCCTTATCGCCGGGGTGGTAATCGGATATTTGCTGCGAGCCTTACGGTCCAATAGCTCTGCAGGTGATCGCGCCCTGCTCGATAACTACAAAGGTCAACTCGATGAGGAACGGAGTAAGACCGAGTCTGCACTCAAGTTAAATGCCGAGCTCACAGCGGTCAAAGAGTCGGTAGAAAAACTCTCCACTCAATCCAATGAGGCCAATCGAATCCGCACCGAGGCCGAGGCAAAGCTGAATATAACTATCCTTGAGATGCGCCGTGCATCTGAATCCATCTTTGATGAGACTAAAAAAATCGCTGGCGCACTATCTCATACGCAGACACGAGGAAAATTCGGTGAGGCACAGTTGGAGCTGCTCTTGCAGGCCGCTGGACTTCGCGAGGGCCACGAATACAGCAGACAGAAAGGTATGAGCGATAGCGATGCTTCGGGCATCCCCGATATCACTGTGAAGATGCCAGGTGGCAGCCACATCTTCATCGACTCCAAGTTTCCCTTTGATCGCTTCACCGAGGCCTTTGATCCGGCCAGAGAGAGCCAACGTGATGAGCTCTTACAAGCACACACTAAAGATCTACTCAAGCACGTTGATGCTCTGGCAAAGCGTGGCTATCACAAATCTGCAGGCTCTCCTGACTTTGTCGTTCTCTTTGTACCATTTGAGACGCTCTTATCAGAGGCGCTTCGGCTAGATCCCATGACTCTTGAGAAGGCCTTCAAAGTCGGGGTCACTATTGCTACCCCTACATCGATGATGGCCCTGCTGCGCACTATCGGCTACATCTTCACTCGAAACAAACTCGCCCAGAACGCCGATGAGATCCAAAAGGTAGCAAGTACTTTTTTGAAGAACATCACTCTGCTGCATACCAAGATCATCGCAGTTGGCAAGGCGATCACATCCACATCAAAGGCCTATGAGGATCTGGTGCCAACGGCTGAGAAGACGGTCCTGAGCCCTGCGCGCCGAATTCATAACTTAGGTGTCAGTGGGGATAAAGATAAGCTCGCCATCGAATATCCCGATGCTCCTGCATCGGTACGTGAGTTAAAGAGCGATCAGAGTAGTGGCGAAGATGATTTCATCGATGCCGAAGAGATCGATCAAGAGGATAGATAAATGAGTGGGATCAGAGGCATTGCGATATCAGGGCCAGGATTAAAGAAACAGGGTGTGATCGTGCTTCAGAGCCTGCTCATCTTCCTCTCCACCTTCATCGAGCTCTGGCTACGCAGTGGCGTTGGAATCATTACCGGTCTCATCCTTCTCTTGTCTTTCTTTGGTGGAATCCGTTGTGGTCGCCCCGGGACAATCTATGTTGCAGTTGTGACCCCTCCCCTGGCCTTTGCAGCCAGTGCGCTCTTGTGGAGTTTGATTCTTGATGGCTTCAAACTCTCGCGCGTTGGTATCGATGTAGTCGCCTCACTTGCCAGTGAGGCACCGTTTTTGATCATCGGTGCGATCTATGGCTGGTATGTCCTTCTCAACGCTCGGGCAAAGGCGCGGCCCTCACAGCGACGTAGTTAACTCTGACCGGCGGCCTTCATATCTTTGCGAAGCTCTGGAGGCAGAGAGAAGAGAAGTGACTCTTGCATCGCAGTGACCGTCTCAACATCCTCAAAACCCCGCTGCGCCAACCAGGTTAAGACACCATCTACCAAAATCTCAGGCACCGATGCACCACTGGTGAGCCCGACCGTCTCTACTCCATCGAGCCAACTCTCCGGAATCTCTTGGGCATAGTCGATTAAATGCGCCGCCTTTGCCCCGTATTCAAGTGCGACCTCAGCCAAGCGCACCGAGTTGGATGAGTTCTGTGAGCCGACCACTATGACCAAATCCGCCCTTCCTGCAATGGCCTTGATCGCCTCTTGTCGATTCTGCGTTGCATAACAGATGTCATCACTGGGAGGATCTTGGATCTCAGGAAAGCGCTGCTTTAAAATCGCAACGGCCGTGAGAGTCTCATCAACACTCAACGTGGTCTGAGATAACCAGACTAGTTTTTTACCAGGCGTTGGAATCACTGTGCGTGCACCATCTAAGCCATCGATGACACGGACCGCATCCAGGGCCTCACCGGCAGTGCCCTCAACCTCCTCATGGCCGTGGTGGCCAATCAAAAGGATCTCAGCATCTTCGCGTGCAAACCGACGTACTTCATGGTGCACTTTTGTCACCAATGGACATGTCGCATCGATAGTCTTCAAATTGCGCCTGGCTGCCTCATCATGAACACTGGGGGCAACACCATGGGCAGAGAAGATGACCGTCTCTCCCTCGGGGACCTCATCGGTCTCATCGACAAAGATCGCACCCTTTGCCTCAAGTGATGCAACGACATGAACGTTGTGGACGATCTGCTTGCGCACATAGACAGGTGAGCCATAGAGCGCAAGGGCCTTCTCAACGGTGACAACGGCGCGGTCAACACCTGCGCAGTATCCGCGGGGCGCAGCAAGGAGAACTCTCTTGGCCATGAGATGAGTCTATTAGGCTCATCCCATGTTCGAAACTTCCAGTGATGCCCCAGCAACGGTAGCAGTGGTCACGCAAGCCATTAAAGAGTATGTCGATCGCTTGGGCCCGATCTGGGTTGAGGGAGAGATAAGCGAACTCAATGAGCGTAGTGGGGTGATGGCCTTTGTCCGTCTGCGCGATCTGCGCGAGGATATGTCCCTATCGGTGATGTGCCACAAATCAGTTATTGCTGCAGCGCAACCTTTGCCGCCCAATGCACGCGTTGTCATCTATGCAAAGCCCTCTTGGTATACAAAGAATGGTTCACTCACTCTATCTGCGCGCGAAATCAGACAGGTAGGTGTCGGTGAACTCCTGGCTAGGTTAGAGGCTCTGAAAAATCTGATGGCCTCACAGGGTCTATTTGATTCAGATCGAAAGATAGATCTTCCATTACTACCTAAGAAGGTCGGCCTGATCTGCGGTCGCAATACCGATGCCGAGAAGGATGTCGTTGAGAATGCCAGGCGGCGCTGGCCCAGTGTCGTCTTTGAGATCCGTGAGGTGACGGTGCAGGGCGCACTCGCCGTCTCTGAAGTATCGGCGGCCCTTGGCGAGTTAGAGGCAGATGTAGATGTCGATGTCATCATCATCACGCGTGGAGGCGGCTCCTTTGAGGATCTATTACCTTTTAGTGACGAGGGGCTCGTGCGCCTTGCAGCATCATGCCTGACACCTATTGTCAGTGCGATCGGCCATGAAAAAGACTCACCCTTGTTGGATCTCGTAGCGGATTTTCGTGCATCTACCCCGACCGATGCCGCCAAGCATGTAGTACCAGATGTGGCCGAAGAGATCGAGATGATCGCAGGGCTGCGCAATCGCGCCCACCGCAGGTTAATGAGTGTGATTGACGTGGAGTTTGCTCGGATCACAAACTTCAAAGACCGCCCGGTGATGAAAGATCCTGGTGTGCTCATCACTTCACGCTCAGAGATCATTATGGCCCTGCGCGATAGATGCAAACGTGGTTTTAGTGGCCATCTCAAACTAGCTAAAGAGGAGCTCGTGCAGATTAGGGCCCGAGTCCGTGCGCTCTCACCGCAGGCCACAATGGATCGTGGATACTCGGTTGTGCAGTTGAGTACCGGTGAGATAGCACGTGATGCCAGCACATTACGAGGTGGAGATGTACTGCGCCTGCGTTTGGCTAAGGGCGAGACCAATGCCACAGTGACCGCCAATACTGCAAAGGAGTAGATTTGAGCCATGGCTGAAAAGAAGATCTCCTATGAGGCTGCGCGTGATGAGCTAGCCGAGGTAGTAGCAGCCCTTGAGACCGGTAGTGCAACGCTGGAGGAGTCCCTCAAACTCTGGGAGCGTGGCGAAGAGTTGGCCAAGATCGCCCAGGAGTGGCTCGATGGCGCTAAAAAGAAGTTAGATGCGGTTAAGCCGTAATCACCATGTCAAATTTCTCATACTCTGAGCTCTTACCGCTAGGAAAAGATGAGACTAACTACCGATTTCTTGGCAGTCAAGGTGTCCATGTCATCACATTGGGAGATAAAAACTTCTTACAGGTTGATGCAACTGCTCTTGAAAAATTAAGCGCTGAGGCCATCCACGATATTTCGCATTATCTGCGCCCTGCACATCTTCAACAGCTCGCAAATATTATTGCCGATCCAGAGAGCTCGCCCAATGATCGCTTTGTCGCCACAGATCTTTTGAAAAATGCCAATATCTCTGCAGGTGGGATCCTACCGATGTGCCAGGACACAGGTACGGCCTTGGTCATGGCAAAAAAAGGCCAGCATGTTCTTACGACTGCAAAGGATGAGATTGCGATCTCTCAAGGCATCTATGATGCCTTCACCACTTTGAATCTGCGCTACTCACAGATGGCTCCCGTTACGACATGGGTGGAGAAGAACACGGGCAATAACCTGCCTGCACAGATTGAGATCTTTGCCGATAGCGATCACCCCGATGAGTACAGCTTCTTATTCATCGCTAAAGGTGGCGGCAGTGCCAACAAATCATTTCTCTACCAGGAGACTAGAGCGGTTTTGAATCCAACGGCCTTTATAGCCTGGCTCGATGAGAAACTACGCTCGATCGGAACTGCGGCCTGTCCGCCGTATCACTTAGCGATCGTCATCGGGGGCACAAGTGCTGAGTACACCCTCAAAACCGCAAAGCTTGCCAGCACCAAGTACTTGGATTCACTGCCCACAAGTGGAGATGGCCTGACTGGATATGGATTTAGAGATCTCGAGTTAGAGGCGCAGGTTCTTGAGTTGACTCGAAAGTTAGGAATCGGCGCCCAGTTTGGCGGTAAGTACTTCTGCCACGATGTGCGGGTTGTGCGCCTGCCCCGTCATGGTGCATCACTGCCGATCGCAATCGCCGTATCCTGCTCGGCCGATCGCCAGGCGCGGGCCAAGATCACCCATGAGGGCATCTTTCTTGAGGAGTTAGAGCGCGATCCTGCCCATTTTCTGCCAGAGACGACCGATGAGCATCTCCAGGATGGTGTTGTGGCGATCGATCTGAATCAAGCGATGGATCTGATCTGCGCCGAACTCTCAAAGCATCCGGTTAAGACACGACTCTCCTTGACTGGAACATTAGTTGTCGCCCGTGATTTGGCCCATGCAAAGATCAAAGAGGATATGGATTCAGGTAAGCCCATGCCCGAATACCTGACTAACTATGCCGTTTACTACGCAGGTCCGGCCAAGACTCCAGTTGGATATGCATCGGGCTCTTTTGGACCAACGACTGCAGGTCGTATGGATTCATATGTCGAGTACTTTCAATCCAAGGGTGGCTCACGTGTCATGTTGGCCAAGGGAAATAGATCCAAAGCCGTTACCGATTCATGCAAGAGTTTTGGTGGATTTTATTTGGGATCGATCGGTGGACCTGCAGCCCGTCTTGCTCAAGAGTGCATCAGAAAAGTCGAGGTACTAGATTTTCAAGAGTTCGGCATGGAGGCCATCTTTAAGATTGAGGTCGTAGATTTTCCTGCCTTCATCGTCGTTGATGACAAAGGCAATGATTTCTTTGCAGCGACCAGCACGCCATTGAATATAGGGAGCAAGCCCTAAGCAGGCATCAGTAAAAACGAGTGCGCTGGAACTTTGACCAGGCCTTGCATGGGGTCTCATAGCGGATCGTGATGTAGCGAAGTCCCCAACGGATCTGTGTCACCGGATTAGTGCGCCAATCATCGGCGATGATGCTCATCTTGTCGGCGGGTAGGGCCTGAGGAATCCCATGTGCACCGGTGCGAGGGTTACGAGCCTTGTAGTTCCAGTGGCTCTCCCTTGTCCAGAGTTTGTTCAGGCAGATGAACTGGCCCTGACTCATCCCATACTCATCAAAGAGAATCCTCTTGGCAACAGACTGTGCCCCCGAAATCGTTCGTGCCATCTCCACCTGACGGCTAATCGATGAGGCCAGGGCCATCTCACTGGAGAAGATCAGATCGATGGGGCTCGAGGTCAGATCGATGGAGCCATAGAGGGCGGCCGCGCTCAGCGCAGGTAGCTCCTTCGGGGATAGGACCCGACTCTCGGTATCTAAATCAATCTGGCTCGTCATCGGAAACTCAATGCCATAGGCATTGGGCAGGGCCGAGCTCAGAAAGAGCATGGCGGCGATAACGCCCCAGATCGCTACATACTTGCGATGAAGATTCATCTGACCTGCTCCTTTTACCTGTGCCCACCCACGAGCGATCAGCCTAAAATTAGGCCTCATTGTTATCGGGGAGTGGCCTTAGCGTGCCTTTGAGGGGGATGTGGGGCAAATTTAAATGGGGAAAGTCGCAGATTCCCAGGGAGCTCTCTGTCTGTGGATAGGTAAAAGCGCAGGTCAGATGTGGGAATGTCCGAAATGCCCGAAATGTGACTGTGAGATTAATTCTGGTGCCGTCAAAGGCTATCCGGCGATGGGCCCCTCGAGCATCTCGGTGACAAGGGCGGCGATCGGGGAGCGCTCAGAGCGGGTCAAGGTGATGTGGGCAAAGAGGGGGTGTCCCTTGAGCGTCTCGACCACGGCAACGACTCCATCGTGGCGTCCCACCCGCAGGTTATCGCGCTGGGCGACATCATGAGTCAAGACGACCCGAGAGCCGGCTCCGATTCGAGACAGGACCGTCAATAAGACTCCGCGCTCAAGAGACTGGGCCTCATCGACGATAACGAAAGAGTCGTGCAGAGAGCGCCCACGTATATGGGTCAGTGGCAAAACCTCAATTAAGCCCCGATCCACGATCTCATCGATGACGGCCTGACTAACCAGTGCGCCCAAAGTATCAAAGACGGCCTGGGCCCAGGGCGACATCTTCTCACCCTCACTACCGGGCAGATAGCCAAGCTCCTGTCCACCTACTGGATAAAGGGGGCGAAAGATCAGAACTTTTTTATGGATCCGCTTCTCCATTACCGCCTCAAGACCGGCACACAGCGCCAGCGCAGATTTTCCTGTTCCAGCCCGCCCGCCCAGGGAGATGATTCCAACACCATCATCAAGGAGCAGATCCAGTGCGATCCGTTGCTCGGCGCTGCGACCATGCAGACCAAAGGCGCTGCGATCACCGCGTACTAACTGCAGTTGCCTATCGATGCTCACGCGAGCAAGGGCACTGCCGCGCTCGGAGTGAAGCACGACTCCAGTATGCACAGGTAGTTCATGAGCGGCCTGATGATCGGCGCGATCAGATGAGTAGAGATCATCGATTATTTGGGATCCCACCGTTAATTCGCTGATACCCGTCCATCCACTATTAGATACGAGCTCGGCTAAATACTCTTGTGCCTCAACACCGACTGAGGATGCCTTGACGCGAAGTGGCAGATCTTTAGTGACCAGTACGACGCTCTTTCCATCGCCCATAAGGTTCTTAGCGATAGCCAGGATGCGGGAGTCATTGGTTCCATCACGCAAAAAGCCTTGAGGCAGAGATGATAAATCATTGTGATTGAGCTCTACTGAGAGCGTGCCACCCTCGGGGGTGACTGTGAGCGCCTTATCGAGCCTGCCATGAGTGATTCGAAGATCATCGAGTGCGCGAAGGGCCGCTCGTGCGAAGTATCCCAGCTCTGGATGATCGCGCTTGGTCTCTAACTCCCCGATGACTGCGATAGGGATGATGATTTCATGCTCTGCAAACTTATAGAGCGCCCCAGGATCGGCCAGTAAAACACTGGTATCTAATACAAAAGTCTTCTTACCCTCGTGACTTTTGGAGGCCAAAGGCTGAGCTCCTTGATTTAAGTTGTACTAGATGAGGACCTGCTTCGGATAACTAAAAATGTAGGACTACTTGCCACATCCTTGGCTGCGACACGCCTGCCCTGTTGCTTAAATCTGGAGCAAATGTCTATGAACCAAAGCGGCGCTGTCGCAGTGAGTATGCACGTAGAGCACGCAAGAAATCAACGCGGCGAAAGTCCGGCCAGTATGCCTCGCAGAAATAAAACTCAGATGATGCGCTCTGCCACAACATGAATCCACCCAGACGTTGTTCACCTGAGGTGCGGATCAAAAGCTCGGGATCAGGCTGGCCGGCGGTATAGAGAAACTTGGAAACATCCTGGCTCGAGAGATTGCTCCTGGCCTGCTCGAGGGAGTGACCTTGGCCTTGTGCCTGCTCGAGATAGCCTTTGACCGCATCCACGATCTCACGCCGCCCACCGTAGGAGATGGCGACATTGACCTCTACCCCATCACCGCTCACAGATGGGATATCACTGAGTTTTTGGCGTAGCCAATCCGGGAGTAGATCCAGTGCGCCAACGGCCTTGATGTTCCAACGCCCTGTTGCTGCTAACTCATCGACAGTATCTCCGATTATCTTGAGTAACTCCTCGATCTCGGCGGTGCTGCGTTTGAAGTTATCGGTCGATAAGAGCCACAGAGTCACCACGCCTACCTTCGCATCATCACACCAGCCCAGGAACTCGATGATCTTGCTCGCCCCGGCCTTGTGACCATTGGGATCGCCCTGGTTGGGATTGGCCTTTGCCCAACGGCGATTACCATCAAGGATCACGCCCACATGGTGTGGTGTCTTGGAGAAATCTAAATCTCTGACCAATCGCCTCTCATAGATCGGATAGAGGGGTGCCTTGATGAGTTTACGAATATGTGCGTACAACTCGGCGCTCAGCAATCAAGGATGCAACGGGAAGGGTTCCAGCCAGAATCAAAGCCAACATCTTAAGAATCGACCAACGCGCTTTTACGGCAAATTGGATCGCGGTCAGGACATAGACCAGATAGACCCATCCATGGACAAAGGGGATCCAGGCGACTTTGGCCTTCAAGTCAGCGTTATCAAGGAGATAGGCAACGGGTAGATCCACACACCATAAGAGCAGAGACATCACGCCGGCGATAACTGCCATGACTCGAAAGCGAAGGAGCACGGATTTCATACGCCTACCTTACGGCGATAAAAGGGGAGATACAGCACCACTGCTGCCATCAGCCACCAGATAAGCACGTATGAAAGATGCTGCCAGTAAAAGCCTGGGATGCGAGAGAGCAGCCTTTCAGCACTGGGGCGAGTGCGCTCCAAATCCTTGCCCATATGCACCTCTTTGCTTGCCAGAATATATCCATCATATAAATCCAAATCAGTGGTTGAGATGATCACTGCGCTATCAAGGCGAGAGATCACCCCCGGGGAGTTATCTGTGCGATCACCTGATTGTGCTGCCCGAAGCTGTCCTTGGATTTCAATCGTCATAGACTCTGGGATATCGGGGTTGAGAAGGCGCTGCGACCATAACCCTCGCACCACTAAAACACCCGTATCGCCTCCAACCTGCAAAAGGGCCACCTGCCAATCATCGATATTTCCATCACCATCGACCTGCCCAGGTGCTCGAAGAGTTGCAACATAATTGCCCGAGACTCTAACCATACGGTTGATTGCATCTGGGGCTAGTAGAGAGTTTGTAGTGGCTATTGATTCAAGTGGCACCACTTCTTCATCGATAGTTGTGGCAATGACAAGACTTTCCTTCAAGGCGGCGGCGCGATCTAACTGCCAGATTCCAAGTGAGAAAAAAATACAGGCAAGAAGTAAAGCCACTACCCCTGTACCCACACGTGAGACAAGAGTTTTACTTGTCGTTGGTGTCATCACTTCGATCAAGGCCCATGAAACGCTTGTAGAAGCTGCGCATGAGTAGGGCCACTGCAATCACCAATAGAGAGATGGTCAGAGAGCCAGCTATGCCCATATCAATATTTTTTTCCATGCGATAATCCTCTCATGTCAGAAGAGTTCTCATACAACGAGCGCTATGGGATTCGCCCGAGAAAGGCTTGGGTTGCTCCAGCGGTTTTTTTTGGTATCACAGGTATTACCTGGTTGATCTGGACTGGCTTGCATCATTCGAACCCTCCTATCAGATACTCATTGATCTCCTACTCCATAACATCAGAGCAAGAGATATCCCTGCGCTATTCGGTGGTGCGCGAAGATAAAGATGCATCCATCATCTGTGTCCTCATCGCCCGAGATTTTGACAAGAATGTCGTTGGTCAAATCAATGACGAGATTGGGCCAGGGTTGGCCTCATTTGAACGAACTACCTCCGTGAGATCACGGGGCCCTGCAGTCAATGCAGATGTGGTGAGTTGTCGGCTCAAGTAGCCACCTAGTACCGTTGCACCTTATGAGCACACAGACATGGCTGACAGATGAGGCTGCCAATCGTCTGCGCGCCGAATTAGAAAACCTTGAAGGGCTTGGGCGCAAAGAGGTGACGGCAAAGATCGAGGCAGCACGTGCAGAGGGGGATTTAAAGGAGAATGGTGGCTATCACGCAGCCCGTGATGAGCAGGGCAAGATGGAGGCGCGTATCCGCCAGTTAAAGCAGATGTTAGAAAATGCCCATATCGGAACTCCCCCACCAAGCGCCGATGGAAAGGTAGGTGCCGGAATGGTCGTCACTGCCTTGATCGCAGGAGATGAGATGAGATTCTTACTAGGCTCGCGTGAGATCTCATCGGGTGATCTCGATGTCTATAGTGAGAACTCCCCACTCGGCGCAGCTGTCATGGGCTCTGATATCGGAGCAAAACTCTCTTATACCGCACCTAATGGCCGCCAGATCTCAGTCGAGATTATCGCTGCAGAGTTTTATGCCTAATTACTTAGCTTGAGGAGTTTGCGTACTTTCGCACACTCAACGGGATAAAAATCGCCATCAAGATGATTATGTAGAGCAGTGATGTCTCAAGTGGGTGCTGACTAGGCCACGAGGTGGCAGTTGCACCGAACTCGTTCTTCAAGCCAAATAACTGACGGCAGGCTGCCACCATCGATGAGACAGGATTCCATTCGGCCACATACTGCAGTGCTCTTGGCATTCCAGTTGTTGGTGCAAAGGCATTGGATAGAAATGTCATAGGAAATGTGACCAGGAATCCGACGTTTTGAACGACACGGGCATCTCTGACTACCAGACCCACATAGATACCGATCCATGAGAGGGCATAGCCGAAGGAGAATAGAAATAGGAAGCCCAGAGCGACTCTCGTGAATCCTGAGGTTGGGCGCCACCCGACTGCAAAGCCGGCAGCGGCCATCACGGCAAGCACCAAGATATTTAATAGCGCATCCCCAAATGTTCGCCCGATGACTAAGGCCCCACGAGAGATAGGTAGTGACCTGAAGCGATCGATGAGACCCTTAGTCATATCTTGGGCCAGGCCCGAGGCAGTTGCAGCCAGTGTGAAGGCGACAGTTTGCACGAAGATACCCGGCATAAGTAGTTGCACATAGCCTCCGGGTTGACTCGTTTGAATCGAGCCACCAAAGACGAAGCGGAATAAGAGGACGAACATCACCGGCTGGATCGTTGAAAAGATGAGTAGTTCGGGGATTCGAGCCAGCTGCAATATCTGGCGCTTAGTGATGACAATTGAATCACTGAGTAAGTGCTTCATCTCTTACCTCCTCTTTTTCTCTTTACTGGTTGACTGACCGTCTCTTCAGCAACATGGCCAGTCAATGACAGGAATACATCATCAAGTGATGGGCGCTTTAATCCGATATCGAGTGGATGGATACTCACCTCATCAAGGGCTCGAAGCGCCTCAATCAATGCAGTCGATCCAGTTGAAACCGGAGCACTCACGGTTCGTCCCTCGATATGAGGTGCATGAGCGCTGATACGCGCCACAATCTCTTGGACCTTTACCACCTCGCTATTTTCGACAGTGATCTCTAAGCGCTCACCACCTACCTGCCGTTTTAATACATCTGATGTTCCCCGTGCGATGACCTTACCGTGATCGATCACTGCGATCTCATCGGCTAACTGGTCGGCCTCCTCCAGATACTGAGTTGTGAGAAGAACTGTCACACCTCCAGTGACAAGCTCTTCGATGACTCCCCACATCTCCATCCGACCCCGAGGATCCAACCCTGTCGTGGGTTCATCGAGAAAAAGCACTTTAGGTTGGACAATCAATGATGCAGCCAGATCCAGACGACGGCGCATTCCACCCGAATAACTCTTAATCGTTCGCCGTGCGCTTTCGGTCAATGAAAATCTCTCGAGCAGGTCATTGGCGCGATTTATCGACTCTTGTTTACCCAAGTGATAGAGGCGGCCAAACATCACCAAGTTATCCCATCCTGTGAGCGTCTCATCGACGGCTGCATACTGACCAGAAAGACCAATCACCTCCCGCACCTTGTCAGGGTGTTTGATGACATCTATCCCAGCGACATGAGCACTTCCAGAATCTGGTTTCAACAACGTTGCCAGAACTCGAACCGTGGTTGTTTTTCCAGCACCATTTGGGCCCAAAACACCCAATACGGTGCCTTCAGTGACATCGATAGATAGATCATCGAGCGCTCTCACCTCACCCTTGTTATAGCTCTTGATGAGATGCTCAGCAGTGACTGTCTTCACGCGATAACCTTACTCGTATGGCAAGGAAGCCTTCCCCCAGCACCAATTCGCCGGAACATAGCCATCGCGAGATTATGGCCATTCTCGGTGGTCTCATGACCGGTATGTTCCTAGCCGCACTGGACCAGACGATCGTCTCAACAGCACTTAAAAATATCGTTGAGGATTTTGGTGGACTCAATCAATACTCTTGGGTCGTCACCGCATACTTACTGACATCTACAGCATCCACACCTCTATATGGAAAAATCTCTGACATTTATGGCCGTAGGGTGGTCTTTCAGTTTGCGATTATTGTATTTTTGCTTGGTTCTTTCTTAGCCGGTGCCTCACAGAATATGGAACAGTTAATTGCCACTCGAGCACTACAAGGTTTAGGAGCAGGTGGCCTGATGGCCCTCTCCTTTATTATCATCGGTGATGTCGTCCCACCGCGCGAGCGTGGCCGATATCAGGGTTACTTTGGTGCAGTCTGGGGAATCTCCTCAGTAGCTGGACCTTTGCTTGGTGGATTCTTTGCAGATCATCCCCAGATTCTGGGAATTACTGGTTGGCGCTGGATTTTCTATATCAATATCCCATTTGGTATTGCCTCGCTCTTGATTACATCCGCAGTTTTACACACTCCTAAAGTCAAACGCGAACACACTATTGACTACCTAGGTGCCATTTTATTGGTGACATCTGTGACCTTGATTCTTCTCTCTGTTTCGATTTATGGACCGCAGGATGGTTGGGATAGTTTACGTACTCTTGCCTGTTTAATAATCGGATTTACCTTGGTGGCTATCTTTCTCTCCTGGGAAAACAAAGCTAAAGAGCCCATCATTCCCTTATCTCTCTTTAAAAATCACACTTTTTCTATCACTTCACTCCTTGGGGCAGTCATTGGCGCTGGAATGTTTGGTGCGCTCATTATGCTCCCACTTTATCTTCAGGTTGTGAAGGGATATTCAGCCACTGAATCAGGATTAAAGTTGATTCCATTCATGATAGGAATCGTCTCTACTTCCATCATCTCTGGAAAGTTGATTTCAAAATATGGACATTACAAGCGTTTTCCTATCGTGGGTACTACATTGATGACTTGTGGTCTGCTCCTACTCACACGCTTAGAAGTTGATACGCCATATTGGCAGATTGCACTATTTGCCATCATGGTTGGTGCGGGACTTGGCCTTTCCATGCAGACCATCATTATCGCAGTTCAAAATGCCGTTGATTTCAAAGACATGGGTATCGCAACAAGCAGTAATGCCTTTTTCCGTTCGCTTGGTGCAGTCTTTGGTACAGCTCTATTTGGAAGTATTTTGACCAATCGAGTACAACATTATCTCCAATCTAATTTTGCTGAACTCGCAAAATCAGATCCCACGGCACTCGCCGGCTTTGATACAGGAAAGCTGGAGAGTATCTCAAGTAATACTGCAGTATTGGAAACTCTTTCACCTGTATTGCGAAATACTGCTCTTGACGCCTTTGTGAGTTCGTTTCACATTGTCTTCTATGCTGCTGCGCCAATCACAGCATTGGGTATTTTGCTTGCACTAAGGCTGCGCGAATTACCATGGAGGTCGAATCAGGAGTACGCCAGAGCACGAGAAGAGACAACTGGCGATACTCTTATCTAATGCGCTCACCATTTAGGGATCTACCGCGCGAGATTTCAGTCCTTGTTGCTGCATCTTTCTTTGTAGCAGTGGGTTTTGGAATCGTACTTCCTGCAATCCCCGTATTCGCCCGTACCTTCGGAGTCGGTAATACAGCAATCGGTTTGATAATCTCCATGTTTGCGATCACACGTTTTGCATCTGGGCCAATCGCTGGGAAACTTGTGGATCACTTCGGTGAAAGAGCGATATTTTCATCCGGCATTCTCATGGTCTCTCTCTTTGTATTTCTTGCCGGACTCTCCACAACATATGGTCAACTTCTCTTCTTTCGTGCAGCTGGTGGCCTTGGCTCTTGTATGTTCTCAGTGGCTGCAGGTTCAGTCCTCGTACGCTCAGTCGATGACGCTAATCGCGGTCATGCCCTAGCCGTCTACAACGGCTCCTACTTAGTCGGGGGAATCTCAGGACCCATCATTGGTGGTCTGCTCTCGCTGATCTCACTGCGTGCTCCATTTTTTGCATACTCTGCGATGTTATTGATCTCAGGAATCGTTGCACACTTTTTTCTCAAAGGTGAAAAAATTGGTAAGAGAGAAAAGGGGCTTGATTCTGGCGAGTACACGAGGGTGAGAGAAGCTCTGGCAATGAAACCTTTTCGGATCGCATTAGCGATTACTTTCATGGTGAGTTGGGTCTTTTTCGGCCTGCGCGCATCGATTATGCCAATCTTTGTTATTGAAGAACTTGGCTCTACCACCGCTGTTGTCGGATATGGCTTTGCTCTCGGGGCAGTATTTCAGGGTGCCCTGCTTATTCGCGGTGGAAAATTATCTGATCGCCGGGGCCGACGATTTGTATCTGTGATTGGTTCTAGCATCGGTCTGGTGGGAATGATCGTGCTCACACTAGCGATTGATCCATGGATGTATCTGCTTGCAATGTCGATTCTTGGGATTGGAGGGGCATTTCTTTCGACCACGCCAGCAAGTATCGTCGGAGACGTCATCCGAGGCCGGGGTGGACAGGTAATCGCCATATTCTCGATGGCCGGGGATGCTGGAATGATTGTGGGCCCGATAATTATTGGCGCTCTCTCTGACATGTACTCATATCGCACAGCCTTTGCTGTTTCCACTCTTGTCTTTGCACTCGGTGCCTATCTCACAACACAGATCCCTGAGACACGAGAAAACTTCCTATCTGGCAAAGGCGAAAGGCCCCAGGTCAATCACCTGAGGCCCCCCGAGTAAATCTTTTTTTAGTCGTTACCGCGAAGAATCGATAGCACGCGTAAGACCTCCATGTAGAGCCAAATGATCGTGACCATCAGACCAAAGGCTGCGCGCCATGACTCTTGCTCTGGAAGACCGGCTTCGATCCCCTTTTGGATCTGATCAAAATCTAGAATCAAAAAGAAGGCTGCAAGGACCATTCCACCGGTTGCGATGATTAATCCAAAGCCACCCATGTTATAGATACTTGCGCCAAAGAAGGATCCAACGAAGGAAACGAGTGCAAGCACTACATATCCGATTAAGGCGGTCATCAATACTTTTGTGAACTTGGGAGTCACGCGGATGCGCCCACTCTTATAGGCAAACAACATTCCAGTGAAGGCACATATCGTGACCATGATTGCTTGGCTGACGATACCCTCAAACATATCGTTATAGAGATGGCTCAGAGTGCCAAGTGCCAAGCCTTGGAAGCCAGCATAGGCAAGGATCAGAGCTGGCTTAACGCTCTTACTGAAAATGTTGACCATAGCCAATGCAAAGCCGCCAAATAGGCCAAGCATCAAAGCTCCACCACCGAGATTGAGTGTCCATGCAGCCCCGCCGACAGTGACAAGAACTGCGAACATGATCGCTGTACGCGTGACAACATCATCAATAGTCATGCGACCGGTGCGCATCGAGGATGCAGCAGGTGAGTTGTACAGATTCTCTAGCGCTGCGTCGGTCTCAGGTGTGGTCTTGGGATCAAATGCAGCGTATCCACGCTGATTAAACGCCCGTCCTAAAACAGGGTTTGAACTGCGCATATCTTTTCTCTCCTTTTGTTGTGCGACCAGAACCTCTGGTAGCTACTTTCCGGAACAAGTTTAGGGGCTAAAAGATTCCCAGGCGAGCCGGGTAACTACTTCTTCTTATAGCCAGCTGGGCAGACTGGTTTAAGGGCCGTTACCTTCTTAATCAGCGTGCCCTTGACGCAGGTAATAGTAGTTTTCTTTTCAGATGCAGCTTTTACTGCCGCCAAAATCCGCTCTGCCTCAGCCTTTGCATCGGCAAATGCCTTATCAGCTGCCGCCTTATCAGCTGCCGCCTTTGCATCGGCCTCTGCCTTGGCCTTTAACTCAGCTGCCGCCTTGGCATCGGCCTCTGCCTTGGCCTTTAACTCAGCTGCCGCCTTGGC